>NZ_CP077093.1:2568461-2886153 GCF_014268755.2 Pseudomonas vanderleydeniana
CAGGTCGGCACGAATCATTTGTGAATTTTCCTCACGTAGTCATGCAGCGGGCAGCGGATTGTTGAGCTTGGCACAGGAATATAACGTATGCAGACCCCATTCGAGGAGACTGCAATGCAAACGCGCACACTGGGCCACAACGGCCTGAACGTATCCGCCATCGGTCTGGGCTGCATGGGCATGAGCTTCGGCTACGGGCCGGCGATGGAAAAGGCCGCCGCCATCGAACTGCTTCGCGGCGCCTTCGAACGCGGCGTGACCTTCTTCGACAGCGCCGAAGCCTACGGCCCATTCACCAACGAGGAACTGCTTGGCGAGGCGCTGGCTCCGTTTCGTGACCAGGTGGTGATCGCCACCAAGTTCGGCTTTCGCAACGGTGAAGTTGCCCAGGGCCTGGACAGCCGTCCGGAGCATATCCGCGCGGTGGCCGAAGCCTCGCTCAAGCGCCTGAAGACCGATCGCATCGACCTGTTCTACCAGCACCGTGTCGATCCCAACGTGCCGATCGAAGAGGTGGCCGGCACCGTCGGACAATTGATCGCCGAGGGCAAGGTCAAGCACTTCGGCCTCTCCGAGGCCGGCGTCGACTCGATCCGGCGCGCCCATGCCGTGCAGCCGGTGGCGGTGCTGCAGAGTGAATACTCGCTGTGGTGGCGTGAGCCGGAGAAGGCTGTTCTGCCGCTGCTGGAACAGTTGGGTATTGGCTTCGTGCCCTTCAGCCCGCTGGGCAAGGGTTTTCTGACCGGTGCCATTGATGCTGGCACCACCTTCGCCGAGAACGACTTCCGCAACGTGGTGCCGCGCTTCAGCAAGGAAAACCGCAAGGCCAACGCGCAACTGGTCGATGTGCTCGGCCGCCTGGCCGGTGACAAGGCGGCGACCCGCGCGCAGATCGCCATCGCCTGGCTACTGGCGCAGAAACCCTGGATCGCGCCGATTCCGGGCACCACCCGGCTGAGCCGGCTGGAAGAAAACATCGGCGCGGCCGCGATCGAACTCAGCAGCGACGACCTCGGTGCCATCGAGTCGGCGCTGCGCCAGATCGAAATCGTCGGCGAGCGTTATCCGGCCCACCTGCAGAAGAACGTCGACCGCTGATCCGTGCCGCCATCCTCCCGCCGCAGTCTCACGCCGGCGGGTAGCCCTTCATGAGAACCCGCAGCCCATGCCCGATAGTTGCACCGCTGTCTCGCCTTCCGACCGACAAAGCCTGTGGACCCTGGCCATCCTCAGCATGCTGATGGCCTTTGCCTCGATTTCGACCGATCTCTATCTGCCGGCGCTGCCTGCAATGGCCGATGCCCTGCATGCCGATGCGGGCCAGGTGGAACTGACCATCTCGGGCTATCTGATCGGTTTCAGCCTGGGCCAACTGCTGTGGGGGCCGATCGGTGATCGTCATGGCCGGCGCCTGCCGATCGCCCTCGGGCTGATGCTGTTCATCATCGGCTCCGCCGGTTGTGCGCTGTCCGGGAGCGCCGAAGCGATGATCGCCTGGCGCGCGGTGCAGGCCGTCGGCGCCTGCGCCAGCGTGGTGCTGGCGCGGGCCATGGTGCGCGACCTGTACAGCGGTCATCGGGCCGCGCAGATGCTCTCGACCCAGCTCAACTCGCGTTGGGTGGTGCGCCATGGAAGCGATCGCCTGATGCGCCTGGGGATCCTGGGCGCGGTGCTGTCGGCGGTGTTGCTGACTGTCTCCGCTTGGACCGACTGGGGCGGCCTGGCCGGGCTGGTGATACCGTTGTTCCTGTTCGTGGCGAGCACCGGCTTCATCGTCGCCAACTCGATCGTCGGTGCCATGGGCGCGTTTCCCGAGGTGGCGGGTGCGACCTCGGCGCTGGTCGGTTCGCTGCAGTACGGCACCGGCATTCTCGGTTCCGGCCTGGTCGGCACCCTGGCCGATGGTACGCCCCGGCCGATGGCGGCGGTCATGCTCGTCTTCGGGGTGGCCAGCCTGCTCTGTGCCCGCTGGCTGGTGCCTTCCCGGCAGGCTGGTTCAGGCGATTGATCGGCAGGTCGCAATCAACCGTTCTCGAACCCATTGTTGTCCGGTATCGCGGTCGGTGCGTTCATGCCAGGCCAGCATCTTGCTGAAACCGGGGATTTCGACCGGTGGTTCCATGATGCGCAGGCCGCTGAGGTTGACAGCCAGGCGGCGCGGAACGACGGCAACCAGGTCGCTGGTCAGCAGGATGTCCGGCAGGATCAGGAAACTGGTAACCGAGAGGGTGACCCGCCGGCTTCTGCCGATGCGCGCCAGCGCTTCGTCGGTGACCCCGCGAAAGGCACCGCCGGAGGACGACACCAGGGCGTGGTCCAGCGCGCAGAACCGCTCGAGGGTGAGCGAGCCGTTGCGGGCCTCGGGGTGATCGGCGCGCATGACGCAGACATAGCGCTCCTCGAACAGCGGCGCGCCGTGCAGCCCGGGGACGACCTGGTCCGGCGTGACCAGGGCGAGGTCGATATCGCCACGATCCAGTTGTGCGTGCAGCGCCGTCGGCTCGACCGGGGTGACCGCCAGCTGAATGTTCGGCGCCTGTTCGCGCAATGCGCTGAGCAGCGGCACCACCACGGCGCGCAGGGCATAGTCGGTCGAGGCCAGTTTGACGGTCATGCTCGCAGTGGCCGGGTCGAAGGCCCGGGGCTGCAGCATGGCCTGCACGTCCGCCAGCATTCGCTTGACCGGCGCTGCCAGTTGTTCGGCACGTGGCGTCGGGACGATACCCCGTTGCGTGCGGACGAACAGCGGGTCGCCGAAGCTTTCGCGCAGGCGGTTGAGCATGCCGCTGACTGCCGGCTGGGTCAGTGACAGCCGATCGGCGGCGCGGGTTACGCTGCGCTCGTCGAGCAGGGCGTCGAGCGTCTTGAGCAGGTTGAAGTCCAGGTTTCTGATATCAGGATTCATGATGCGTCGGATAAAATATCACGATTGGTCTTATTTCACGCTAGCACCCATGATGGCTCCAGTCCATTACCCCAGGTGCATATGCCATGAACCAAATCATCTGGCCGCAAGGCTATCTTCCCGGCTTTACCGAGAATTTCGTCTCCAATGAAGTCATCGTCGCCGGCCTCTCGGCGGCGGATATCTGGCCGCTGTTGAGCGAAGCTGGCCGGTGGCCTGGCTACTATGCCAATTCGGCGAACGTACGCCTGCATGACCACGACGGGCCTGATCTGCAGGAGGGGGTCCGTTTCTATTTCGAGACCTTCGGTTTTCCCGTCGAGGCGCAGTGCAACGAGTACGTGCCACCCTCTGCCGGGACACCGGGACGGATCGCCTGGCACGGCTGGGCCGGCGAGGGCGAGACCCGCCTGGATGTCCACCATGCCTGGCTGGTCGAGGACCTTCCCCAAGGCCGGGTGCGCATCCTTACCCAGGAGACCCAGAAGGGCAGGCCGGCCGAGGAACTGGCCAGGGCCCGACCGAACCCGATGATCAACGGCCACCAGGATTGGCTGGACGGCCTGGTGAGCGCGGCGCGCCAGGCCTGCCGCTGAGCGCCCTGTGACAAGCCGATGGTGCTCGCCAGCAGGGGCTCGCCGGCCTCGATGCACGGGCCGGCGAGATTCCCCTGCGTCTGTTTGCAAAACCTCAGGCGGCCAGCTTCGAGGCACTCAGGCTTTTCTTCAGCGATGCTTTGAGAACTTGCATTTCCTCGCCCAGTCTTTCGAGTTTCTCCTTGCCGAGGATCTTCTCGGCCTCGGGAAACATTTCGCTTTCCTCTTCCTCGATGTGGTGTTCCAGCAGTTCCTTGACCACTTTCACGCGGCCGGCGAATTCCGGGGTGGTCGGGGAGGTTTTTTTCAGGTCGGGCAGGACCAGGGAGTCGACCGTACGGTGTTCCTCCTTGGCCTCGTAGTACATTTCGTCATCCTTCCTGTTGCCCGCTTCCTTGAAGGCAGGATAGAGAATCTGCTCCTCAAGTTGCGTATGGATGGTGACCTCCAGTTCCAGCTTCTGGAGCAGTTCGGTGCGTTTCTTCTCTGCCCGGTCAGTCGACTCGCTCAGTTGGGTGAGGAGGGTCCTGACTTTTTCATGGTCGGCTTTCAGCAGTTCGATGGCATTCATGCGGGTGACCTCGCTATCACGTATGGAGGACCGGCCGATCTCTGTCGGCACGGGGTGTCGACAGAGCTTTCGCATTTGTCATGCCAGTTGTACGGACACCGAAACCGTCTGTTTTTCAACGGCTTGAGGCGGGTGATGGCGAATGGCGCTCATGCAGCCTGCACGAACAGGGCCTGGCGAGAATGCAGATAGCCCTGTCGCTCCCGGAGTGCTCAGCACTCACGTAGCACGGCGTCGAGCGTCTCCAGGAACAGGTCGGCATGCTCGCGCTGGAAAATCAGCTGCGGGCGGATTTTCAGGATGTTCTCGCCGGCACCGGCGGAACTGATCAGCACGCCGCGTTCGCGCAAGCCATTGACCAGATGGCGCGTGGTGGTCGCGTCGGGTGCCTTGCCCTGTCGATCCTTCACCAGTTCGACGCCGAGGAACAGGCCGGCGCCGCGTACGTCGCCGATGACGGCGTGTTGTCGGGCCAGGGACTGGAGTCCGGCCTTGAAGTAGTCCCCGACTTGCGCGCAGTTGTCCTGCAGCTGCTCTTGCTGGATCACTTCGAGCACGGCATTGGCCGCCGCGCAGGACACCGGGTTGCCGCCGAAGGTGTTGAAGTAGCGGGTGCTGTTGCCGAACTCGCGGACCACGTCGGGGCGCATGACGGCGGCGGCAATCGGCTGGCCGTTGCCCATCGGCTTGCCCAGGGTGACGATGTCGGGCAACACGCCGTGGCGCTGGAAGCCCCACATGTGCGAGCCGGTACGGGCGAATCCCGATTGCACCTCGTCGGCGATGTAGAGCAGGCCTTCGGCCTGCGCCACTGCCACCGCTTCGCGGGCGAAGCCGGCCGGATCGGCCAGCACGCCGTCGCTGGCGAAGATCCCATCGAACAGCAGGGCCGCAGGCTGGATGCCGTGGCTGCGCAGGTCCGCGATGGCCGCGCGGACATCCTCGGCGAAGAGCCGCGAGACGTTTTGTGCGCCCAGCCGATAGGCGTCGGGCGCGCGCACCTTGCGCACGTGTGGGCTGGCGGGGACGCCGGCGCCCAGCGACGGCGAGGCGCTGGCCAGTTGCTCGGTGACGCCGTGATAGGCCAGTTGCGTGACGATGATCCCGGTGCCACCGGTGCACTGGCGGGCAATCCGCAGGGCCAGGTCGTTGGCCTCGCTGCCGGTGCAGGTGAACATCACCTGGCTGAGTTCGGACGGGAAGGTCGCCAGCAGCTTTTCCGCGTAGTCGAGGATGCCTTCGTGCAGGTAGCGCGTGTGGGTGTTGAGCTGCCTGGCCTGGGCACAGATCGCATCGACCACCCGCGGGTTGCAGTGGCCCACCGACGCGACATTGTTGTAGGCATCCAGGTAGCGCTTGCCCTGGGCGTCGTACAGCCATACGCCATCGCCCCTGACGATGTGCAGCGGGCGTTCGTAGAACAGCCGGTAGGCCGGGCCCAGGGTGCGTTCGCGGCGCTCGATCAGCGCGCGCTCGGTGCTCGACAGCTGTTGTGCATCGGCGGTGGTGAAGCCGTTGATCATGCTCATTTACTCGTTCTCCTGCTGGCAGGCTTGTCTGATCTGGTCCCGGGCATCCTGGCGCGACAGCTGGGCGAAGCGTTGCAGCGCGCTCAGCGCCGAGGGGGCGTTGCGCAGGATGTAGTCGCGGTTCTGTGGGTAGAGCGAAGCGCGCCAGTTGGTGATGACCACGGTCAGCACCAGGCGGGTGGCAATCAGGTCGAAGAGGATTTCCTGCTCCTGGGCTTCCAGGGGGCTGACCCGGTGGTAGGCGGCGATGAAGGGCAGGGCCCGTTCGAGGGGATTGCCCACGGCGCCCAACTGATAGGCCGCACCGACCGCCAGGTCGTTGACCAGCGGCGCATGTACCATGTCACCGAAGTCCAGGATGCTGCGCAGCTCGTGGGGTGGCTGGGCGTCGACGATGACGTTGTGCAGGTTCAGGTCGTTGTGAATCACCTGGGCGCGCAGGCGGGGCAGTCGGGGCAGGGCGAAGCGCTCGAAGTGGCCGAGGAACAGCTGGACCAGTTTCCGTGCGTGCGGGTCCTCGATCAACGCGCTCATGGCTTTCAGGCGCATGGCATGTTTGAGGTCCCACAGCAGTTCGTGGCCGGCAGCCGGGTGGAAGAAGCCGCGCAGGGCCAGCCCCAGGCGGGCGAGGTGTGCGCCCAGGCTTTGGCGAAACACCTCACCGGGTTCGGCGATGCGGCTCAGCGCAACCCCCTCGACGAAGGAAAACAGGCGTACCAGCACCTGCTGGCCGTCGACCGAGACCGATGTTTGCAGGGCACCCTGGCTGCACGCAAAAATCCGCTGCACCGGCAGCTCGGGATCGCACGCCTGGATGTGTCGCAGCGCCCGGTTCTGAAAGTCGGCGACGTGCGGATTTTCCAGCGGATTGGAGACCTTCAGCAGCCACTGCCGGCCATCGGCGCCGGTGAGGTGGAAATTCAGGTCGCGTTCACCGACCAGCAGCCTCGCGCTGCATTCGAGGCCATACAGTTGTGCCGCCAGTGCGACGGCCTGGTCGTCGGAAACCCGGGCGGGGGCGGCGGCGAGGAGATCGTCAGCGGCAAGGGTGGTGTGAGGCGTCACGGATCTTCACTCGGGTGAAAGGCCTGGGAACTGGCTCGGGCCGAGCCAGCGTTGGTATGAAGATAGGTCAGTTGTGGAGCTATCCGTTATATCCAGATAGGATCTGTCGATAAGGCCACTTTGCGGTCGCCCGGTCATGATCAATCGCTCCGTTCGAGGCCCTGCATGGCACTACAACTCCAGGAACTGCTGCTGGATGCGCTGCGGCGCGATGGTCCGACCAGCCTGCAACGGCAGATCTACGAAGGGATCCAGGCGGCGATCCTGCAAGGCCACTTGCCGGTCGATGCGCGGATGCCGTCGACCCGGGGCCTGGCCGAGCAACTGAATGTGTCGCGGGTCACCACGGCCCTGGTGTACGAGCGGTTGATCAACGAAGGCTACCTGTTCAGCCGTTCGGGCAGTGGTACCTTCGTTGCCGATACCTTGCCGCGCAGTCATCGGCGCAGCGACCGGCATGAGCCGCTCGCGACAGCCGAGAGCCTGTTGTCGGCGCGGGGGCTGGGTATCACCGCCCGGGTCACCGCGCTGGCCCGTGGCGCTGGAGCGTTCGTCCCGGGAGTGGCGGATGCGCAGTATTTTCCCTTCCACATCTGGCGCCGCCTGCAGAACCGCTACCTCAAGCGCAACCACGCCGAGCTGGCCGGCTATGTCGAACAGGGTGGCTACCTGCCGTTGCGCGAGGCGCTGTGCACCTACCTGTACGCCTCGCGGGCGGTCCGCTGCAGCCCCCGGCAGATCATCGTCACTTGCGGTACCCACCAGTCGCTGGACCTGCTGGCCAAGCTGCTGACCGATCCGGGCGACACCGCACTGGTGGAGAGTCCGTGCCACTGGGGGGCACCGGTGGTGTTCTCCGCCGCCGGCCTGCAGTGCGCGGCGCTGCAACTGGACGAAGAGGGCGCGTGCCTGCCCGACGGCGAGACCGATGCCCGCCTGGCGTTCGTCACCCCATCGCACCAGTACCCGACGGGCCGGGTCATGAGCCTGCAGCGTCGGCGTGATTGGTTGTCCTTTGCCGGGGCACGTAATCTCTGGCTGGTGGAAGACGGCTATGACAGCGAGTTTCGCTACGACATCGACCCCTTGCCGGCCATGCAGGGCTTGACCAGCGAGAGCCGGGTCATCTATCTCGGCACCTTCAGCAAGGTGACGTTTCCCGGTCTGCGTCTCAGCTACCTGGTGGTGCCCGACGTGCTGGCCGAGGCCTTCGCCAAGGGCATGACCCAACTCTATCGTCCGGGCTTCCTGGCGACGCAGGCCGCGATGGCCGACTTCATCAGCGAAGGCCACTTCGCCAGCCACATTCGGCGAATGCGCGGTGTCTATGCCGAGCGCCGGCGCCTGTTGAAGTCGTCCCTGGAGACGCACTTCGGCCAGGCCATTCACTACAGCCACGGCCAGGCCGGCCTGCATCTGGCCGTGCGCATCGGCCCACCCGGCACGGCCAGGAAAATGCTCGAACAGGCCGGCGCATTCGGCCTGAGCCTGCGGGGTGCCTACACCCTCGACCCACAGGCCGATGATGGCAACCTGCTGGTGCTGGGTTACGGCGGGATCAGGGAGGGCGAGTTGGATGAGGCGGTCCAGCGGTTAAGGGCACTCTATGAACAGTGCCGTAGCTGAAAAGCGTGGTGGTCAATCGCGGTGGGCTCCAGCACTATGTGAAACCCGATAGCCCCAGGAGTTGGCATGTGTATTCTCTACATGGCGTGGCCCAGCGACGCCGAGCAATGGCGGGCGGCTTTCGCCCGGCTGGCCCCGGAACTCGAGTTTCGCCTGGCGCCGGATATCGGTGACCCCGGCGATGTCCGTTACCTGATCGCCTGGGAATCCTCCGCTGACCTGATCGAACGCTTCCCCAACCTGCGGGTGCTTTATTCGGCTGGCGCTGGCGTCGACCAGTTCGACCTGTCGCTCTTGCCGGCCCATGTCCCGCTGGTCCGGCTGGTCGATCCGGCGATGGCGAGCATCATGACCGAATACGTGCAATTCGCGGTCCTGGCCCTGCATCGGGATATCCTCAGCTATCGTGCGCAGCAGACAGCCCGCGTCTGGGCCGAGTTGCCGATCATTCCGGCCGCCCGGCGCCGTGTCGGCGTGATGGGCATCGGCAACCTGGGACTGGCGGTGCTCGAGCGCCTGCATCCGCTGGGCTTTCAGCTCAGCGGCTGGAATCGTAGCGAGAAGGCCGTGCCGGGCGGGCGCTGCTACGTCGGCATGGAACAGTTGCCGGCGTTCCTGGCGCAGTGCGACATCCTCATCAACCTGCTGCCGCTGACGCCGCAGACCACCGGCATTCTCAACCGTGAGCGGCTCGATTGCCTGCCGATGGGCGCCGGCCTGGTGAATGTCGGCCGGGGCGCGCACCTGGTCGAGGCCGATGTCGTTCGCGCACTGGATGAGGGCCGGCTGGGTGGGGCGATCCTGGATGTGTTCGAGCAGGAGCCGCCGCCGCCGGAGCATCCGTTCTGGTCGCACCCCAAGGTGCTCATGACACCCCATGTCGCCAGCACCGTGCAGATCGACGGCGCCGTCTCGGTGATCCTCGAGAACCTGCGGCGCGAGCGTCGCGGTGATGCGCTGCTCAATGTGGTCGACCGCTCCAGGGGGTACTGAGCCTGACCGGGTTCAGGGCCGGTTCAGGCCCTGAGTTCGAAGCGGGTTTCCCGTGACGGCGGGTAGCTGAAGAAGTCGCTGTAGACCTTGCTGAAATGACTGCCGGTGGCGAATCCGCAAGCGATCGCCACATCGATCAGCGGCATCGCCGAGTGCTGGATCAGGCGTCGGGCCTCGGTCACCCGCAGTTGCAGGTAGTAGCGCTGCGGCGTGGTGTCGAGGTGGATCTTGAACAGGCGCTGGATCTGCCGCGTTGACAGTCCGGCGTAGAAGGCCAGCTGCTCCGGGCTCAGGGTCTCCTCGAGGTTGGCCTCCATCAGCGCGATGATTTCGCGAATCGGGCCGCTGAGTGTGCGGTGCTGGTCCGAGCTGGCGCTACGGAATCTCGACGGGTCGCCATCGAGCAGGTCGACCACCGCATCCGCCAGTTTCTGTCCGCAGCCGATGCCGAGCCATTGGGTCATCACCTTGAAGGCGCCTGCCGGGGTCGCGGCGGTGATCCGGTCCCGATCGAATACGCCGTTTTCCTGGGTGACGCTGGTGTTCGGGAAATGCTCGGACAGGGCCATGCGCTGCTCCGGGTGAATGGCGCAGCGATAGCCATCGAGCAGGCCGGACTGGCCCAGGTACCAGGCGCCATTCCACAGTCCGCCGAGGGCGATCGACAGTTTCGACAGCCTCTGCAGCAACGTGCTCAGCCATGCGGGAAAGGTCCTGGGGGTCTGGATACCGCCGCAGATGATCATCAGGTCCAGCCCGGCGAGCCGTACATCCGTCAACGGGGTGTCGGGGCGGATCGGGATCGCGAGGTCGCTCATCACCTCGGTATTGCTGTAGCTGAAGGTGTGGACCCGGGTGCTGCCCGGCTGGATCGAGTTGGCGGTCTTGAGCACCGACAGCGCCTGGGTGAAGCAGGGCAGGGAGAAGTTGTCGAGCAGCAGGAAACCGATGGTCCGTGTCGACGGGCGCGTCCGGGGTTGTTCCAGGTATTGGAAGTTGCGGTCCTGGAAGGTCGGGCTGAACGTTCTCTTGATGTTGTTCATTGGGCGATGCCGTACCGTTGCTGTTCTCGGGCTTCGAACCGCCTGCCGGCACCCGGGAGCGCCGGCAGGCCGTGGCTCTAGTCGCGCAGGAAGCTCTCGTCGAAGGGGTAGTGGGTCAACAGCTCGTAACCGCTCTCGGTGACGAGTATCTGGTTTTCCAGCTTGATGCCGTCACGCCCACCCACCTCGCCGACGTAGGCTTCGACACACAGGGCCATGCCGGCTTGCAACTGGCCCTCGTAGCCGTAGGATTCGAGGTCTTCCGGGTAGCGGATGCTGGGGTATTCATCGCACAGGCCGACGCCGTGGTAGATGACGCCGTAGCGCTGCTCGCGGCAGCTCTGTGGCAGTCGGTGGGCCTTTTGCGTGAGCTCGGTGAAACCGACGCCCGGCCTGACCAGATCGGTGTTGTACCGCACGTGCTCATGGGCGATGCGGTACAGGCGTTTCTGTTCGGTGGTGGGTTCCAGGCCGCCACAGATCCAGCTGCGCGACATGTCCACGCACATGCCATACACCCCGATCAGGTCCGTGTCGAACGACAGCAGGTCGCCATCACTGAGGATGCGCGGGCCCGACTCCTGGAACCACGGGTTGGTACGCGGCCCCGAACTGAGGATGCGGGTTTCGATCCATTCGCCGCCACGACGGATGTTGCCGGCGTGCAGCACGGCCCAGATCTCGTTCTCCGAAAGGCCTGCGCGCATGGCCCGGTGCATCTCGCCGATGGCCGCCTCGCAGGACGCCACCGCGCAGCGCATGGCCTTGATCTCGTCCGGTCCCTTGATCATCCGGGCGAACTCGGTGACCTCCTGGCCGCTGCACACCTGCACCCCCAGCGCATCGAGTGCCCGTAGTCCGGAGACTTCGATGCGATCCACCGCCAGGCGGCGGTTGCTGCCGGCGTGCTGGCGCAGCAGCTCATCGACCTGGCCGCAGAAGCGCCTGGCGTGCTCCTCGGTACGCTCAGCGGTTTCGAAATAGAAGAACGAAGCGCCGCTGCGCAGCTCGCTGACCAGTGGCAAGTGTGCCGACAGGTGATCGCAGCCGTGGAAATCCCAAAGCACCACATGGCCGCTGGCGCTGATGAAACAGGCCCGGGCCGGGTTGTGGGTCGTCCACAACTGCATGTTGGTGGTGTCGGTGGCATAGCGGATGTTCAGCGGGTCGAACAGCAGGATGCCGCCGAGGTCGCGCGCCACCAACTGCTCGCGCAGGCGTTGCAGGCGATACTCGCGCATCGTTGGCAAATGGGGGGGCTCCAGGCCCAGACGCGCCCATTCGGCGAACGCCAGGGCGGTCGGGCCGATCTCCACGCGATCGTTGTCGTCCACGGAGCCGTCGAGCTTGAGCTGGGCGGCCCGGTTGCGCGCCGGGTCGATGCGGCGGGAATGCGGAGGGATCGAGAAGGGTGAGGTCATCATGGCTTTGCGGGTCCTGTTGTTGTTTTTCTGATCGCTGCACGGTATCTGGACAACAGTCTAGGGCGAGGCTCCCGGCCGCGAGAATCGACATTTTCTGCGGGCTTTTGATGAGTTTACGTTATGGCTGGAGGCCGGCTCCCGGGGCATGCGCAGTGTTCAGCCGGGAAGGCTGAGCTTGGCCATGCGCCCGCCGTCCACCGTCCAGACCTGGCCGGTGACGAAACCCGCTTCTTCGCTGGCCAGCCAGGCCACCAGGCTGGCGACTTCCTCGGGCGTGCCGGTGCGACCGACCGGGTGGATGCGGCCCAGGCCCTGGCGGAAGGCCTGCGGGTCGGGCATGTGCTCGATGAAGTCGATGTTCAGGTCGGTATCGATCCAGCCTGGGGCGACGGCGTTGCAGCGGATGCCCTCGAAACCGTGGTCGATGGCGATGGCCCGGGTCAGGCCGTGCAGGCCGGCCTTGGAGGCGCAGTAGGCGGCGTGCTTCGGATTGGAGCCAAGGCCCTCGGTTGAGCCGATGTTGACGATGCTCCCGCGGCTCTGGCGTAGATGCGGCAGGGCGGCCTTGATCAGGGCGAACGGGGTGGTCAGGTTGACGGTGAGGTTGCGGTTCCAGTCTTGCAGCGACATGTCCTCGGCCAGGATCTCCTGCATCATGCCGGCGTTGTTGACCAGTACGTCCAGCCGCCCGGCCAGCGCGAGGGTTTGCGTCATGGCGTGGGCGGCGTTGGCCGGGTCGCCGAAGTCGACGCAAATGCTTTCAAAGCTCGGGTCGCTGCCGCGCTGGGCGGTGATGACACGGGCGCCTTCGTCCCGCAGGCGCAGGGCGATGGCGCGACCGATGCCGCTGCGGCCGCCCGTGACCAGGGCTACCTTGTTCTCGAATCGTTTCATTGAACATTCTCTCCAGTCATGAAAAAGCTTCGGCGGGTGGACCGGCCAGGGCTTGCCTCTGCTGGCCTGTGTGGCTAATTCGCATACTCAACTTCGGCCCAGGTCTTTGCCAGGCTGCGTTGCCATTTCTCGCCGTAGCCGGCTACGACTCGTCATGGCGCCTTGCCTGGCAAACCCTTGGACTTGAATGTGGGTATCCGAAACCGTACAGGCCCCTAGCGGTTCGCCTCGAGGCTTGAAGCGCTGAACTGCCGTGTCGTGGCACTCGGTGCCGAGGTTTCGCTCAGCCGCTTGCCCTTGGTTTCCGGGGCGAGCAGGTAGGACACGACCCAGCCGAACAGGCTGATACCCGCCGCGATCAGTACGGTGGTGGTGATGCCGTATTGGGTCATGCAGAACGGCAGAAAGAAGGTCCCGCCCGCCGCGCCGATCCGCGAGGTGGCAGTGGCGAAGCCGACGCCGACGCCACGAATCTCGGTAGGAAAAACCTCGCCCGGGTAAACACCGGTGAGCGTGGTGGAAATGGCGTTCGCCAGGGAGAAGGTCAGGAAGCAGATCACCGTGACCATCGGCGAGGCCTCATAGAAGAAGGCCACCACCAGCAACGAAAGGGTTGCGACACCGTAGGGCGGAATCGCCAGTTTGCGCCGGCCGACTTTCTCGATCAGCGCGGCTGCGATCAGTGTGCCGAGCACAGCGATGGCGTTGATGCCCAGGCCTGCGGTCAGGCCGTCTTCCAGGCCGAGGTGTTCGAGGACCGCCGGCACGAAGGTGCCGATGGCGAAGTAGGGCGTGACGTTACAGATCCAGAACACCGAGACGAATACGGTCGCCTTGATGTACTCCGGTGAGAACAGCTGCAGGAAGCCACGCGAGTTGCTGGCCTTGGGCGTGGCTTCGAGATCGCCGCGCTCCTCCGGGTCCATGTACTCGTCGGCCAGTGCCAGTGCTTCCTTGCGGCGACCCTTGCTCATTAACCAGCGTGGCGACTCCGGCGTACCGAGCCGGGCCAGCAGGACGATCACGGTCGGAATGGTGCTCAGGCCGAGGATCACGTTCCAGTTGGCCGTGTGCGAAATGGTCAGCACATAGCCCGAGGCGTAGGACAGCAGGTAGCCGACGTACCAGCCCACTTCCTGGATGCACAGCAGTTTGCCGCGCAGGCGCGCCGGGGCGAACTCCGCCAGCAGGGGCCAGCCGATCGAGTAGTCGGCACCGATCGCGACTCCCATCAGCACCCGCACCGCGAACAGTTGCCAGCCTTCCGTGACGAAAAACTGCGCAACCGAGCCGACCAGGAAGATCGCCAGGTCCAGGGTGAACATCGGCTTGCGGCCGATCTTGTCCGCCAGGTAGCCGCCCAGGGGGCCGCCAATGAAGATCCCGATCAGCGCCGAGGCACCGATCAGGCCTTGCCAGGCCAGGGACAGCTGCAGGTCGTGGGTGATGGCGGGCATCACGATGCCGATGGCGCCCAGGATGAAACCGTCGATCAGCATCCCACCCGAGATCAGGGCGGTGAGCTTGATGATGAATTTGCGTTGTTTGTCCGACATCGCCCGGGCGGGCGGAATTTGGGCAGAGGTGTGCTGGGACACAGGTACATCTCCTCTTTGTTCTTATCGTTGGATGTTTTGGGGGCACGCAGGCCTGTCGCCCTGGAGGGTCATCGTCCCTGAGGACGCTCCAGTGTGCGCAGGCGTTTTTATCTTTGGCATACCAGTTTCGGATAGTCAATAAAAATGAACGTGGCGTTCGTTTTGTGGACGCTTGCTTGACGGCCTGATTTTGCACTTGTAGAGTTTGTTCGCAAATCAAACGTAACGTTCAATATGTGAACAAGAATAAAAGGTGCTGATGATGTCCAGGCAAATGAAACTCTTCGCATTCGACTTCAGTGGTCCGGCCCACCTGTCCTCTGGACTGTGGCGTCACCCGGAGGATTGCAGCAGCGAATACCAGTCCCTGCAGTTCTGGGTGGAGTACGCCAGGCTGCTGGAGAACGCTTGCTTCGACGGGATTTTCTTTGCCGATAACGTTGGCTACCACGATGTCTACCAGGGCTCGGTGGATGCCGCCCTGCGCGATGCCGCACAGATTCCGGCCAACGATCCGGCCTACCTGATTCCAGCCATGGCGGCAGCGACCCGTCACCTGGGCTTTGGTGTCACCTCGACCACCGCCTACGACCATCCGTATTCGCTGGCACGCAAGTTCGCCACGCTCGATCACCTGACCGCTGGCCGCATCGGCTGGAACGTCGTGACCTCGTACGCCGACAGCGCCGCGCGCAACCTTGGCTCCGGCGTGCAGAACGCCCACGATGACCGCTACGGCATCGCCGAAGAGTTCATCGAGGTAGCGCTCAAGCTGTGGGAAGGCTCGTGGGAAGAGAACGCCGTGGTTCGCGACCGTGAAAACTGCACCTACGTCGACCCCAGGCGAGTGCATGAAATCAAACACGAAGGCAAGCACTTCAAGGTGCCCGGGATCTTCCTGTGCGAGCCCTCGCCGCAGCGCACCCCGGTGATCTTCCAGGCCGGCGGCTCCAGTCGTGGCGTGGCCCTGGCGGCCGCCACCGCCGAAGCGGTGTTCATGAACGCGACCTCCAAGGCCGGCCTGAAGAACCAGGTGGACCGCCTGCGCGCCCAGGCCGCCGAAGCCGGGCGTGACCCGTCGCATATCGCCGTACTGCAGATGATCACCGTGGTCACCGGACGCACCGACGAAGAAGCCGAGCAACGCTTCGAGGAATACCGTCGCCTGGTCGACTACGAAGGGGCGATGGCCCGCTACAGCGGTTGGGCCGGTCTCGACATGTCGACCTTCGACCCTGATGTCCCGCTGCGCCACGTCAAGACCAACGCCGGCCAGACCATGGTCGACCTGTTCTCCAAGATGGACCCGACCAAGGAATGGACGCCTCGCGATATCGCCGAATACATCGGTATCGGTGGCACCGCACCGGTCATCGTCGGTGGGCCGAAGAAGGTCGCCGATGAGCTGGTCGCCTGGGTCGAGGAAACCGGCATCGACGGTTTCAACCTCGGTCATGCGGTCAAGTTCCAGGACATCAAGGACTTCGCCGACCTGGTGGTCCCGGAGCTGCAGCGCCGTGGCGTGATGCGCAGGGGCTACGAAGGTTCGACCCTGCGCGAAAGCCTGTTCGGTGCTGGCCAGTCGCGCCTGGCCGACGACCATCCGGGTGCTGCGATCGCCCGGCGCCTCTCCCAATAACGTTTCAAGCCTGAGAACAAGAAAATGACTAGCGTGCAATCCATTCCGAGCCCGATGCTGAGCCCTGCCGAACAGCGCAAGGTGTACGGGCTGTTGCCCACCAGCGTGGTCGCCATCAGTGGCGTCACCGCAGAAAGCACCCCGACCGGTTTCATCGTCGGCACCTTCCAGTCGCTGTCCCTGGAGCCGGCCCTGGTGACCTTCAGCATCGCCAAGACCTCGAGCACCTGGCCGATCCTGCGTTCCCAGGGGCGCTTCACCGCCAACGTGCTGTCCAACCGGCAACTGGACGTGTGCAAGGCGCTGGGCCGCAAGGGCGAGGAGAAATTCAAGGGCCTGGACTTTGACCAGACCGCCTTCGGCACGCCGCACCTGCGCAACGCCGTGGCCTGGATCGACTGCACCGTGCTCTCCGAAGTGGTCGCGGGCGATCACTTCATGATCGTTGGCTCGGTCAACGCGATGAAGGTCGGCAGTGGCGACGCGCTGATCTTCAGCGGTGGCCGGTTCGGTGACTGCAACCTGTGGGACCCGACTGAGCAACAGGCCTCGGCCACTTGCGAGCCGAGCCTGCTCAACCGCATCAGCGACGCCTGGAGCCGGGCCTGGGGCGAGGGTGACACCGGTGCCTTCGAAGCCCTGGTCGCTCCCGACTACGTGCGCCACTCCAAGCAGGGCGAGATGGTGCGCCTGCCGGAAATGCTGCTGCAGATCCAGGAGTCCCATGCCGCGTTCAGCGACTTCAAGGTCGAGATTCTCCACGCGACCGAGGAAGAGGGCCTGATTTCGCTGCACTGGCGCACCATCGCCAAGCACACCGGGGTGTTCATGGATGTGCCGCCGACCCAGCGCAACGTCACCGTGCACGGCGCCTCGTTCATTCGCCACAGGAACGGCCGGATCACCGAGGAGTGGGTGGTCTGGGATCCGCGCGAGCTGCTTTCGTCCATGCATATCTGGCACCTGGGCAATCACAAGGTCGCCTGACCGCTCAACAACGTGTTCTGAAATTCAGCACCACCAAGGCAGGCCCGGCGTCGGGCAGGGCCTGTGAAACGGGAATGGGAGTTTTCAAGATGTCGATTGATGTAAACGCACTCGCCAGCAAACTGATGCACGCACGCAAGACGCGTGAGCCCCTGGAATCGCTGGTGCCGGTGGGAACGCCAACCAGTATCGAGGACGCCATGCGTGTCCAGCAGGAAGTCATGCGCCGCCGCGTGGCACAGGGCGAGCGGATCGTCGGGTTCAAGCTCGGCAATATCGCCAAGGCGATGCAGAGCAAGTTCGGGGTGGATCAGCCGGACTTCGGCTACCTGTACGACTCGCATTTGCGCTACGAGAACCATCGCCTGACCAGCGACCAGTTCCTGGCCCCCTATGTCGAACTGGAGCCGGCGTTCGTGCTCAAGCAAGACTTGGGCGGTGCCCATGTGACGGTCGCGGACGTCATTTCGGCGACCGACTACGTGCTGCCTTCGCTGGAGATCATCGACTCCAGCATCAAGGACTGGAAGATCGGCATCTTCGAAACCCTGGCGGACGGTGCCTCGGTCGGTGGGGTGATCCTGTCGTCCCAGCCACGCAAGCTGACCGACCTGAACCTGTCGGACCTGGCCGGTGAGATCCGCATCAACGGCGAAGTGGTTGCCAGCGGCAACACCTCGGCGGTGTTCGGCAACCCGGTGTCGGCCATCGCCTGGCTGTGCCGCCGCGTCGCCGCTTTCGGCGTGTCGTTCAAGAAGGGCGATGTGATCCTGCCGGGCAGTTGCCTGGCTGCGGTCGAACTGGTTCCGGGCAGCCAGGTGGTGGGCAGCTTCGCCGGTTGGGAAGTGGGCTTCGAATACGTGAAGGCCGACTGATCCCGATCAAGGGCTTGCTAGACAACGATGGAGATGACGATGTCGGTTAAAGGCTTCAACCTGATTGGCCAGGCCGAGGTGGCAGGCAGCAATCCGGCGCTGTGGGGCATTGCCGCCGCGACCGGCGAGCGCCTGGAGCCGGGCTTCGGCGGCGCCACGCTGGATGACCTGGATCGGGCCTGCGCCCTGGCTCGCGAGGCATTCAATCCTTATCGCGAGACATCGCTGGAAACCCGCGCCAGGTTCCTCGAGCGGATCGCCGAGAATATCCTCGAACTGGGTGACACACTGGTCGAACGCTGCATGGCCGAGACCGGCCTGCCCCGGGCGCGTGTCGAAGGCGAGCGTGGCCGGACAATGGGACAGCTGCGGCTGTTTGCCAGTGTCGTGCGCGAGGGCAGTTTCCAGGATGCACGCATTGACCGGGCCATGCCCGAGCGCACGCCGCTGCCACGAGCGGACCTGCGCCTGCGCAATATCCCGCTGGGACCGGTCGCGGTATTCGGTGCGTCCAACTTCCCCCTGGCGTTCTCCGTGGCCGGTGGTGATAGCGCTTCGGCCCTGGCGGCCGGCTGCCCGGTGGTGGTGAAGGCGCACTCGGCGCACCCGGGAACTTCCGAGCTGGTAGGGCAGGCGGTTCAGCGGGCGGTACGCGAGTGCGAACTGCCGGAGGGGGTGTTTTCGCTGCTGTTCGATTCCGGTCGCGAGATTGCCCAGGCGCTGGTGGCCGATCCGCGGATCAAGGCGGTCGGCTTCACCGGTTCGCGCGTCGGTGGCGTGGCCCTGATGAACATCGCCGCGGCGCGCCCCGAGCCGATTCCGGTCTATGCCGAAATGAGCTCGATCAACCCGGTGGTGCTGCTGCCAGGTGCGCTGCAGGAGCGTGGCGCGCAGATCGGCCAGGCCTTCGTCAGTTCGCTGGCCCTGGGCGCGGGGCAATTCTGCACCAATCCCGGACTGGTGATCGCGGTCGACGGCGAGGGCCTGCAGAACTTCATCCGCAGTGCCAGCGAGGCGCTGGGCAAGGTGGCTGCGCAGACCATGCTGACCCCGGGCATCTATCGCAGCTATTGTCATGGTGTCCATTCGCTCGAGTCCAACGCGCGGGTGCAGCCATTGGCCAAGGGCCTCGCCGGTGGCATCAACCAGGGCCAGGCGGCGCTGTTCATGGTCGCGGCCGAGGATTTCCTCGACGACTATCGGCTGCGTGAGGAAGTCTTCGGTTCCAGTTCGCTGGTGGTGCGCTGTGCGAACATCGTTCAGGTTCGCCAGGTCATCGATGTGCTCGAAGGCCAGTTGACTGCTGCGCTGCATCTGTCGCCAAGTGATCATCGGGCCGCACGTGCACTGATCGCCGACCTGGAGCTGAAAGTCGGGCGAATCCTGATCAACGGTTTCGGTACCGGTGTCGAGGTGGCGCATGCGATGGTGCACGGCGGGCCATTCCCGGCGACCTCCGACAGCCGTACCACCTCGGTCGGCAGCTTGGCGATCGAGCGTTTCCTGCGGCCGGTGTCCTACCAGGACCTGCCGCAGGCGTTGCTGCCGCCAGCGTTGCAGGACTCGAACCCGGAAGGTATTGCGCGGCGGGTCGAGGGGCAGATGGTTCTCTGAGAACTTCGCGGACGAACGCGGCTGGCTCAAAAGGCCTGCCGTGATGATTGATAGCGCTTCATGGCCGCCGCACCCAGGCGTGTTTTCGTGATCCGCGAAAACACGGCCTGTGCTTCGCAACGGGAGCCTCGCGGCTCCCCTTGCACCTCAATTGGCTGCCTGGCCTTCCTGGAGAATCCCGGCGATGATCCGCGCGGTGGCGCTCAACGGATCGACGATGCTCGCGATCGTACGGGCGCGCATGCGTTGCGAGGGGCCGGTGATGGCCAGGACACCGATCAGCCGTTGCGATGTGTCGCGGACCGCGACAGCCAGGGCGAACAGGCCCTCTTCCAGTTCGTCATCGACGATCGAGTAGCCCTTCTCACGAATTTCGGTCAGCGAAGCAATGAACGCCTCACGGCTGGTGATCGTCTGGCTGGCCAGCGATTCGAGCTTGGCCGGCAACAGCTTCCTGACCTTGTCGTCAGACAGTTCGGCCATGACCAGTTTACCCGTGGCACTGGCATGCACCGGGAACTCGGTACCCACGTAGCCCTTGGACAGCGTCAGCAGGCGCGAACCGTGTGCCTCGGCGATCAGGTCGAAGTCCGCCTCGCCGTTGACCACCGCATAGCCGATCATCTCGTTGAGCTCGTCGGCGATGCCCTTGAGCAGCGGTTGCAGCCTGCTGATCAGGCCCTTGTACGGATCGGCGAGCCGACCGAGGCGGGCGATCTTCCAGCCCAGCCGGTACTTGTTGTCGACGCGTTCGACAAACCCTGTCTGCTCCAGGCTGAGCAGCAGGCGAAAGGCGGTCGGCCGTGGCAGTCGCACATGCTGGGCCAGTTCGGTGACCGTGATGCCCTCCAGATGTCGGCCCAGTTCGGTCAGCAGCATGGTCGCCTTGATGACGGACTTGTTGTTGAAGTCCGAGGTGCTTTGCGCTGTCTCTTCGTGGTGGTCATCGCTGTTTCTGGACACGCTGGCTGATCCTTTGTCTGGGAGGGCCCGATACCTGAGGTTGGGAAGCGTGCCAGTCTACCTGTTTTTCTCTGTTGGGAGTCCAGAGGTGGGCGGTGTAAGGTAGCGCAAAAACCACTGCCGAGGCCCCCATGTCCGATCAACCCGTGCCTGGAAACGTGACCGATGGTGACCGTTTTCGTCTGTTGGTCGATGCCTTGACCGATCATGCGATCTACATGCTCGACCCGCAGGGACGGGTCAGCAGTTGGAACCGGGGGGCGCAGCACATCAAGGGCTACTCGGCGCAGGAAGTGCTCGGTCGAAATTTCTCGATGTTCTATACCGACGAGGACCGGGCCAACGGTGAGCCACAGCGGGCATTGTCGGTGGCTGCGACCGAGGGGCGTTTCGAGAAGCAGGCCTGGCGCCTACGCAAGGACGGCACGCGGTTCATGGCCCACGTGATACTGGACCCGATCCGTGCCGCCAATGGCGACATCCTCGGCTTTGCCAAGATCACCCGCGATATCACCGAATCGGTCCTGGCGCAGAAGGAACTGGACCTGGCGCGCGAAGCGTTGTTCCAGTCACAGAAGTTGCAAGCCATCGGCCAGCTCAGCGGCGGTATCGCCCACGATTTCAACAACCTGCTGACCGTGATCCGCGGCAACCTCGAATTGCTGAGCAAGCGCGTCGATGGCGACCCGCGACTTTCCCGGCTGGTGGACAACGCCCTGCAGGGCACCGAGCGCGGAGTGTCCCTGACCCAGCGCATGCTGGCGTTCGCCCGGCGCCAGGAACTCAGGACCGAGGCGGTGCACTTGCCGCAGCTGGTGGACAATCTGCTCGGCCTGCTGCGCAGTTCGGCAGGCCCCCAGGTGACGGTCCTGGCGCAACTGGGCGAGACGTTGCCGGCAGTGCATGTCGATATCAACCAGTTGGAACTGGCCTTGCTCAACCTGGTGAGCAACGCCCGTGATGCGATGCCGGCGGGCGGCAGCATTCGTATCGTCGGCGCGGTTCACGGCCGGGTCGACCGGTTGCCGCACGATGAATACGTGTGCCTGTCGATCATCGACGATGGCGAGGGCATGGACGAGCATGTCCTGGCCTATGCCGCCGATCCGTTCTTCACCACCAAGGGCGTGGGCAAGGGCACCGGCCTGGGGCTGTCGATGGTGCATGGCCTGGCCGAGCAACTGGGAGGCCGCCTGGTCCTGAAAAGTCGCAAGGGCCAGGGCACCACCGCCGAGCTCTGGCTGCCGGTGGACAAGGATGCCGATCCGGGAGTGCTCCCGCTCACCGAGGGCCGGCAGCAGCCCTCGTTCAAGCCGCTGACGGTGCTGCTGGTCGATGATGACAGCCTGGTGCTCAACAGTACCGTGTTGCTGCTCGAGGACCTGGGGCACCGGGTGGTCTGCGCGACCTCCGGCGCCCAGGCGCTGCTCTGCCTGGAGCAACAGCCGGGGATCGAACTGATGATCACCGACATGATCATGCCGGAGATGGATGGCGCTCAGTTGGCTGAAGTCGTGCGCAAGTTGCACCCCGACCTGCCGATCATCCTGGCCACAGGCTATTCCGGGCATCTGGAGGGCCTGGCCGTGCAGTTGCCGAGGCTTTTCAAACCCTACAGCCAGGGGCAGTTGGCGGAGATCCTGGCACAGGTGCTGCCTGAGCCGTAACGGCGTGGGCCAGGTCAGGCCGGTTTGCGCCAGTCGTCCGAGGCTTCGGTATTGGCGATGGTGTGTTTCCAGGTGATCTTGCGGTAGGCCAGGCTGACCTTGATCAGTTGGCTGTAGGGGGCACTGGCGGGGTCCTGGGCATTGGGCAGTACGGTATGGATGTCGACGATGGTGGCGTCCTCCATCAGTGTGCTGAAGAAGTGTTCCTGCTTGCCATCGATGGACGTGCGGTACCAGCGCAGTTCGGCCGTAGGCAGCATTTCGCCGGTAGCCAGGGCCTGGTACAGCATGGGGGCGGCCTTGGTCAGCGAGCAGGTGAAGGCCAGCGGTTCATGTACGCGCTGGCCCGAGGCCTGGCCGCTTTGCGGATCGGTGGGGGTCTTGATGCGATGGTCGACGGCCTGGACCAGGATCTCGTCTTCGTGACCTTCGACATAACCGTTGCCGACCGAGTCGCTGGTGAAGGCACCCTGGGTGATATGGCCCTGGGTTTTCCCGTGGATGCTGATGTATGCCGGTGTTGCCATGACAAGCTCCTTGTCGTGAGGGTAGGGCGACTTGACGGTCGCCTGGTACGTGGCCCTGCCGGGCCGGGTCTTTTCGGCTGCTCAGGGGGAGCGCGGCGAGATCGCGCTAAAGTTTGAGCAGCTTGTCCAGTGAGGCCAGCACTTCGCGTGTAATGGCGCTCAGGTGCAGGTGGTAGGCTGTATAGGTGGCCGACGATACGAGTCCAGCGATGGCCCAGGGCGTCCACAGCGGCCAACGGCGCCTGAACCGGTAGTCGCGCGAGGCGACATTGGCCAGTGGCTCGCTCAGTTGCCCGGTTACTTCGCCACGCAGTGGACGCAGGAGGCCGTGCAGTCGGGTGATGATCTTCTGGGCTTCGTCATCGCCACCGGCCAGTTGGCCGTATTTGCCCCGGGTACCCAGGCACAGGCACAGGTACATGAACTCCAGTGCATGCTGGTACCGGCGGGGGTCGACGCTCAGGAGCGCCAGCAGGGTGAAGAATTTCTCGCCGCCCCAGCTTTCCTGGTGAAAAGCGCCGAGCAGCGAGCGTTCGCTCCAGGAGGAGGACCGGCCCCACGGAGTGCTCATGACCGTCTCATCGAGCAACAGGCATAGCGCATAGGAGTAGGCCTGCAGGGTGTCGAGGTCGTAATCCAGCTGGCGGACCTCTTCCATCACCGTGCCGACCTGGCTGTGGATGCTCTGGTAGAAGGCCGGCACGTCAGCGTGCGTATCCAGGGT
The DNA here is from genome assembly GCF_014268755.2 of Pseudomonas vanderleydeniana. Classification (NCBI taxonomy): domain Bacteria; kingdom Pseudomonadati; phylum Pseudomonadota; class Gammaproteobacteria; order Pseudomonadales; family Pseudomonadaceae; genus Pseudomonas; species Pseudomonas vanderleydeniana. The sequence continues at coordinate 2,591,702 of NZ_CP077093.1, forward strand.
GCGTACGTGCAGTGCCAGGCCCAACAGGGGCATGGCGGCATCGCACAGGGGATTCCAGGCCAGGCCGCGCAGTTGGAACTGTGAGTCATTCATCCCTTTCACTCCTGATGGCCCAGAACTGCAGTTCCAGTTCCGGGAACTCGCTGGCGATATGGAAACTGAACCCGCTGCCGTCTTTCAGGTTGCTCCAGTCCGGATGGTGACGGTCGAGCTCGAAGTAGCTGAAGCCCGCGTGGAAGGGCAGGTAGCGGGGCACCACCGGCAGTGGGATCAGCGGGATGCCGGGCAGTTGCTGGTTGATCAGGCGGTTGAGGTTTTCCGTGGAACTGACCCTGACCTGCAGGGGGAACTGCTGGCGCAAGGTTTCCAGCGGCAACGCGGCACGAGCCGCGACGACGAAATCGGAGTCGACCAACAGGCGCTTGTCGAGGAGTGGGGCGTTCATCACGCCGAACGGCTGGCGTTCAATTGGCAACGACACCGCGCGGGCTCGCAACACCGTGCTCAGGGCTCGGCGCAGGGTATGCTCAAGGGCCATGAATGACTCGCGCAGATTGTCATGCTGGTAGGCTGGGTACACTTGGGGCAGGCGGCCCTCGTCGGTGAAGGTCGCCAGTTCGCCGCACGCCTGGGCGAACGTGGTGTAGAGCTGCGCCGGGTGCACATGGTGCTGGCAGGCCAGGTGCTGGAACAGCGGGAACAGGCGGTTGAGGGTTTGCAGCAGGTTGAAGTCGGTGACGTCGGCCACTGCCGATTGCCCGGGCGAAGCGATACGTTCGGCCAGCAGGCCGGCCCGTGCACGCATCAGCCCGGTGACTTCGCCGAGGTAGCGTTGCAACGCCGGCACCGCCTGCAGTGACAGGCTGGTGGGGTAGAAGTTTTCATCCATCACCAGGCTGCCGCCCGGGCGTTTGTCGAGGATCTTGCCCAGGGCGATATGGGTAAAGGCGCTGCGCTCGTTCGTGTCGAGCATCAGTTGCAGGTTCGGTAGCGCCAGGTCGATCGACACCTGGTCGCCATCGATGCTCTGGGTGTCATGCACCGCCTGGCGGTGGGCGATGTAGCGGCTGTTGGCGTATTGCTCGGGCCAGCGCACTTCCAACAGGCTGTCGCTGCCCAGCGGCAAGGCCAAGATGACCACCTTGCCGATTGCGCTGCTGTCGGCGATCTCCAGCGGCGCCGGTGGCGGCAGGTCATTGGGAATATCGAAGACCGTGCCGTCGGGCATGATGCCTCGGGCCCGGATGATGGCGATCTTGCCGAAGCTCAGGAACTCGCTGTTCAGTTGCAGTTCGGTGAAGCCATACAGGCTGTCGTTGAGGCTGCTCAGGCGTTGCTGCACGGCGACTTCGGCGGCCCGGGCCTGTTGCTGGAAGTGCTGGGGCTTGACGAACAGGCCCTCGTGCCAGATGACGGGATGGGGTGAACTCATCGACGGATTTCCTGTGCAAGGAGGAGTGAAGGTGGACTCATCGGGTTTCGCCCTTGAGCTCGACCTGCAGGTCGCCCAGGTGCACCAGCAGCGCGTATTGGCGGCCCTTGGGCTCGACGCGCAGCACCTGTTTCCACTGGCTGGCATCGCTGCTTTGGTAAACGGCGAACACCGCGACGAAATGGGCGCTTTCGTCGAGAGCCCGCAGGTCGATGAATTTGAATTGGCCGGGGTCGAGCTGGTAGTCGTCGGCGTGGATCAAGGTGCTGCCCAGGGCCTTTTTCGGGTCGGCGATCAAGGCCATGCGCTGGGCACCCTGCAGCATCGAGTCGTCGCGCAGTTGCAGCACCTTGAAGGCGATGGGGCTGGCGATCACCTGGGGGCCGGCCTGCTGGTCCGGCAGGGAGAGCTCGACACCCGGAGCGTCGTACTCGGCCAGTCGATAGGGTTCGACTGGCGACATGCCCGTGGCGGTCGCGTCCGTCAGCGGCGACTGCGCCGGAATGTCCTGATGGATGTGGGTCAGTAGCGACTGCAGCCTTTGCGTCAGGTCCTGTGGGCTGTCGGCTTGCACATTCAACGTATAGCTCGGGATCAGGGGCGTGCCAGAGGAGTCGAACTCCGGGACCACCAGGCGCGGATTGACGTTGCCGTCGGCATACAGGCTCAGGGAGTAGAGGCTGGGTTGGTCGCCGGGAGCACCGACCGGGATCGACGGTGTCCAGATCACCTGGCCAATCTTGCCCAGCATCGTGCAGCCTGCCAAAGGCAGGCACGCCAGCAGCAACAGGTTCAGTCGGGCATGACGGGCGGCCGTCAGCAGCCGATCTGGACGGAAGACCTTCATGCACGCCCCCGGATGCGCACCTGCGCCGGGCGCCGGTGTGCCTGGCGCTCGATGAAGCTGGTCCAACCCAGGTGGGTACCGTCCTGGCGTTGCAGGTTGAACGGTGGCACGTCCTCTTCGCGCAGGCCCAGTTCAAGGTCATAGGCGGTGACGTCGCGTAGCAGGAAATCCATCAACTGGCGTAGCCGTCCGTACTGTTCGCCGCTGGGCAGGAACTGGCGAAAGCGCGGCTGGGTCAACCCGGCAATGACCAGAGTGAAGTGACTGGAACGGGTCCGGCTGCGTTCGCCCAGCACGAGGTCCGCGCCCAGGGTGCCGTTGGCGGTTCCCAGCAACAGCCGTTGAGCTTGCGGCAACCTGATGCTGCGTGCCTCGAACTCGCGGATATGGACATCGCCCAGGTCGAAGCAATGGGCGACGATCCCGGACACCACCGAGGGCGAGCGGCTGCGGCTGGCGATCAGCCCGGTAAAACTGAGCAGGCGCGCCCAGGGCAGGGGTGTCGAGCCGCGCAGTTCGCTGTCGTTCAGGCCGATCAGGGAGAACACATAGCGGGAAAAACGGTCGCTGGCCTGAGCCTGGAAGCGGATGTGGTAGCGATACTTGCGCCAACTGAGGTGCAGCAGGGTAAGCAGGCGATGATTGAAAAAGTCCAGGAACGCGGGGCGAATACCCAGCCCCTGTGCCTGTTCGTATGCCAGGCGATCCAGGTAGTAGGCCGGCAGCGGTGAGTCGGGGCCGTGCAGGCCGAGAAAGCTGGTCAGGACCCTGTAGCGAGCTTCAGGTTCGGGAACCGTGCTGTCGTCCAGGTGTTCGGCGAGCAACACGTCGGCGGCTGGAAACCCCAGCCCGGCATGGCTTTGCAGGCGAATTCGACGGCTGGCCCGACTCGACGACCCAGCCTCCAGGTCGTCGGCGTGCAGGCCATGCAGGTGTTCCACCAGGCGGTGGAACGAGGTGTTACGCGCGTCGGCCAGCAGGAGGCCGGCTAGATCACGGGTTGTCTGCCGCTCAACAGTGGCCATTCATAATGCTCGTTGTTGGTGGTATTGATCACTTCCAGGCGATGGAAGGAATTGATGCTGGCGTAGAGGGCGAAGAACCGCGACAGCACGCTGGCGAACAGGTACAGCTCGCCCTCGCAAAGAAAGGCTTGCTGGTCCAGTTTCAGGCGAGTGTGCATGCCGCGCACCGGCAGGCCCTTCATCAGCCAGTCGACCGGGATGGTGGTGGCTTCGCCGATGCCGTCCAGGCGCTTGCGTGTGGCGCGGGCCTGCTGCAGGTCGTGCAGCGCAGCGAAGTCGTAGGCGCGGATGACCGCCTTGAGCGGCTCGGCCGACAGCAATGACAGGTAGTTCAGTGACAGGTTGGAGATCAGTGTCCAGTGCAGGCTGCTGTCGAGTATCGGCCGATAGGTGCGGGTCGGGGCGGTCAGGTTGGTGTAGGTGGCAAAGGACGGGGTGTCCTCGTTGGACAGCGACAGGTCGCCGACACCGAGCAGTTGGGGCAGGTCGCCATTGCTGCAGGTCAGGTCGATCGATGCGGTTTCCATTTTGCCGACGTGCAGGCGTTCGTCATCGCGCATGAAAGCGATACGGTGTTGAAGCCCCGCGCGCCCATGGCTGGCCTCGATATGGCTGCGAAAGTACAGCGCGGGGCGCCCCTGGGCCTGTTCCACCTCGTGTTGGAACGACTCGAACGGCCTGTACACCCGAACGGAATCATCCGAGCCCTGCCTCTCGCAAGGCGGGTTGCCGAGCACCTGGTCGATGCTGAAAATTTCGTAGGCCTCGGCACGACCGCCGCTGGGCCGGACACGGTATTCCAGGCTTTTCCCGTCGAGCGTGATGGGTTCGGCATGATGTTGGAACAGATTGACGGCCGGGGTACAGAACAGGTGCAGGTCGCTGGTGCGCAGCCGGGTATTGGGCGGCATGGGCCGCGAAAACTGAAACTCGATGCGAAATTGTGTTGTGCAGAGGTCGGGCCAGATCCGCGACAGCCGCTCCAGGCTGAAGAAATGGAAGCGCTGCGGGAAGACGAAATATTCCTGGAGGATCCGGTAACCATCGAAGGCATTGCGCGGGTACGGCAACAGCGCCTCCTCGGCGGTGAAACCGGGGAAACCCACATCCTGCGGGTTCATCTCGTATTGCTGGTCGGCCACATGCAGTGTCAATTTCTTCAGGTAGCGGGCGATCCACAGGTACAGGGTCTGCGCCGTGGCTTCGTCACCACCCAGGTAGAACTCCAGCCGATCGCAGCCCAACTGGTCGAGTGGCTGTTTCGTCAGGACGGCCAGGTCGACGCGCAGGGTCGAGGCCTCGCGGCTATGAGCGTCGCTGACCTCCAGCACGGCCAGGGGGTACAGGTTGATCTCGGTGCAGGTACGGAACTCGCAACTGACGCCTTTTAGCGGCTGGGTAAACAGCCGTGTGCCCTTGGGCAGGACCTGCTGCTGGCTGATCGTTTCGAGTAATGGGGTAAAGCGTACGATCGTGGTGCTGGGCAGGGGGCGCAGGTAATTGGGCCAGAGCATCTGCAGCAGCGAGTGGGTCAGCTCCGGCAGGTCATCGTCGATCTTCATGCGTAGTCGAGCGGTGAGAAAGGCAAAACCCTCCAGCAGCCGTTCCACATCCGGGTCGTTGGCCTGCTCGCCGAGAAACCGCGCCAGTTGCGGGTTGTCCTCGGCAAACTCCCGGCCCAGCTCGCGCAGGTAGATCAGTTCTTCGCGAAAGCGTTCTTTCAAGTCCATGCTGTTCTCACAGGCCTCAGGTCCATCACGGCGTTCAGGTGACGCGGGTGTATCGATCGCGGTTATCCAGGGTCACGCCGATCTGGAGCGGGCCAACCCGGCCCGGCCCCAGGCACACCTGGCAGTCAAGTTGGAAATTCAGCACCAGCGGCTGCTCCCGGTCCGGTTGAAAACGCACCGCGACCACCTGGACCCGCGGCTCGAACGCTTCGATCGAACGGCGGATGTCGTCGCTGATGGCACGCGCCAGGTCGCCCCCTTCCGGGGCGGCTTCGTTGAGGTCGCGCAGTCCCAGTTCGGGGTTGCTTTGCGCAGAGCCGCGACGCACGTTGAACAACTGTTCCAGATGGCGCTTGATCGCACTGATGCATTGACCGTAGGGTTGTTCACCCTCATGACGCGGGCCGGACTCCAGGCGCTCGAACAGGCTGAGGCCAACCACTTACTGGGCATCCAGCCGGCCAACCAGGGAGATTTCGAAATTGGCGCCCATGTACTTGAAGTGCGGGCGAACCGCGAGGGCGACCTGGTACCAGCCCGGGTTGCCGGCAACCTCCTGCACCTCGATCCGCGCGCTGCGCAGGGGGCGTCGGCTACGCACATCGGTGCTGGGGTTGTCCTGGTCGGCGATGTACTGCTTGAGCCACTTGCCCAGTTCGCGTTCCAGGTCCTGGCGTTCCTTCCAACTGCCGATCTGTTCGCGTTGCAGGACCTTGATGTAGTGGGCCAGGCGACTGACGATGAACAGGTAGGGCAATTGGGTGCCCAGCCGGTAGTTGGTCTGGGCTTCCTGGCCTTCGGCGGTCCTGGGGAAGAGCTTGGGTTTCTGTACCGAGTTGGCCGAGAAGAACGCGGCGTTGTCGCTGTTCTTGCGTAGCGTCAGTGGGATGAAGCCGGCTTCGGCCAGTTCATATTCCTTGCGGTCGGAAATCAGTGCTTCGGTGGGAATCTTGGCCTGCAACTGGCCCAGGGACTCATAGAGATGAACTGGCAGGTCGTCCACCGCACCGCCCGATTGCGGGCCGATGATGTTCGGGCACCATCGGTAGCGGGCGAAACTGTCGGTGATGCGACTCGCCATCAGGAAGGCCGTGTTGCCCCAGAGGTAGTTGTCGTGCTGACCCTCGATGGTCTCGTCGTAGCTGAAGCTGCGCACCGGGTTCTCGATATCGTGGTACGGGGCACGCAGCAGGAAGCGTGGCAATGTCGCGGCCAGGTACTTGGCGTCTTCCTGTTCGCGCAGGGCGCGCCACTTGGTGTGGCCAGGGCCCTCGAAGATGTCGTTGATTTCCTTGAGGCCGGGCAACTCCTGGAAACTCTTGATGTTGAAGAACTCGGGCCCTGCGGCCATCACGAACGGGGCATGGGCCATGGCGCCCACCGAGGCGACGTAGCCGAGCAGGCGGATGTCCGGGGAGGAGGGGCCGAAGGTGTAGTTGCCAATCATCGCGGCGATCGGCTCGCCACCGAACTGGCCATAACCGGCGCTATAGACGTGCTTGTAGAGGCCGCTGCGGGTGATGTCGGCGGCGTTGTCGAAGTCGTCGAGCAATTCCTCCTGGGTGACGTGCAGCACCTCCAGCTTGATGTTCTCCCGAAAGTCGGTGCGATCGACCAGCAGTTTCAGGCCGCGCCAGGCCGACTCCAGTTGCTGGAACCGCGGTTGATGCAGGATCACGTCCATCTGCCGGCCGAGGACACGGTCGATCTCGCCGATCATCTGGTCCACCCGTTGCTTGTTGACCGGCTGCTGGTGATCGCCGCTTTGCAGGATACGGCTGATAAAGGCCGCCACACCCTGGCGGGCAATGGCATAACCTTCCTGGGCGGGGCGCAATGTGGTGTTGGCCAGCAACTGGTCGAGCAGTGACGGGGAATTATCGTTGGCCTGGGCCAATTCGGCAGCGTTTTCCATTTGCATGAAGTGAAACTCCGTTGGAAAGACAAGTTGTACAGGGACGATTTCTCAGTTCCCGGGTGTGTCGAGTGCCAGTTGAAGTTCGTTGGTCAGTTGTTCGCGTGCTGTTTCGTCGCAAAGCAAGGTTTGCAGATGTTTACGAAAGGCCGGGACATTACCCATGGGCCCTTTTAATGCGACCAGCGCTTCGCGAAGTTCAAGCAGGGCGTTCAATTGTGGGATTTGGCGTGCAATTGAATCGGGGCCGAAGTCGTTGATCGAACTGAATTGCAGGTTGACCGTCAAGTCACTGTCCGCATCGCCGCCCAGCATCGAAGGCACTGCCATCTCCAGATTGACGTCGGCCATGGCCAGTACCTCGTTGAAGGTGTCCTTGTCGATGCGCACGGGCTGCCGATCCTCCAGGGCAGTGGCGTCGTTGCGCCCCTTGAAGTCCCCGGTTATCAATAACTTGAGTGGTAGTTCCACCTCCGCCTGCTGCCCTCCGGTGGCAGGAACGTACCTGATGTTGATACGTTCTTTGGGGGCGACGGAACCGTGAAAATTTGACATGGGAAAAGCCCTTTTTGGCAGGTGTATTCATTAAGGCGTGTTAATCCTATTTCTGTCATGTCGGACTTTTCCTAGATTGGTGTACGCATTTTTGTCGTTTTGGTTTTCATTTGATTTTGGGACATTTCGCTCGCTTGCTTTCTCTTTTTCTGAAGTCCGCTTCTGTTATTTGTATTTCACGACTGTTTTCGTGTTTTTTCTCTTGATTATTTATCTGTCTCTGGGCGAATTTTAATGCTTGGGTTTTATCTGGATGTCGGCCGAAGTTTAAAGTCTGAGGCTTCGTGTCTTGTCGAGTTGAAGTATCGGTCTGTCAGGCACTCGCCTGGCGAGAACATCAGGAGGGCGTTCATGCGCACTGGCGGACAAGGATGGCCATGGGGAATGTTGCTGGTATTGGCCGTTGCCGAGGTACAGGCCATGCCGGTGAGCCAGGACTGCCCCGCGATCGTCTCGTCGCTCAAGCGTCTTGAATGTTTCGATCGGGCGGCGGGTACTCCGGCGCGGTTGCTACCGGTGCCGCCAGTTGCCTCCGGGCCGGTTCCGGCCATTGTCGAACTGGCACGGCAGAACGAGACCGGCCGTCAGCCCGGGGATGGGCGTTTCCTCATCTCCAGCCAGCCCGAGCCCACCCACCCGCACCGCTTGCAGGTGGTGGCGTCGGCACCGGCCCTGGGCGTGGGGTTGCTCCGGCCACTGTTGGTCATCAGTTGCGAAGCGCAGATCACCCGTTTGCAACTGGTGCTGGAGCAGGCACCAAAGCCCAACACGATCCGTATCCAGTTGTTCAACGATGAACGACCGGTTGCCCCGGCCCATGCCTGGCGGGTGCTGGATTCGGGGCTGGTGGTGGACGCCGGGCGTGGTTTGCCGGCCATCGCCCTGTTGCGCCAGATGGGCGGTGGCCAGCGTTTGCGATTGGCCAGCGACTACCCCGCACTGGATGGCCTGTTGTTCGACGCCGAGGGCCTGGGCGAACTGATCGAGCAGGAGCGCCAGGCATGTCGCTGGTAATCGAGGGGCCGCCACAAGGCGTGCAGGCGCTGCTGCTGCCGATCGATCCACGACAGCCTGCCGGTCACTTCGACAGTGAGGACGAAACCTACCAGGCCATCGACCTGGAGATGGTCAAGCTCGGTGGCCTGCACGAGGCGGGGATCGACTGGGCGTATGTCGATAGCGCGTCCTGCCTCTACCTCGGCACCCAGTGCAAACACTTCCGGGTCGTCGGGCACCTCCAGGCGGTGTGGTTGCGCACCCGCCAGTGGACGCATTGGGTCGACGCGTTGCACCTGCTGGCCGGCATGGTCGGTCAGTTCTGGAGCAGCGCCCATCCGAAGCCGGGGCCGACCGGCTACCCGAACAAGCGCAAACAGGTACAGCGCTGGCTGGAAAACCTGCAGCAGGCGCTGCCGCTCCTGGAACGCAGCAGCTTTTGCGAGATGCACCAGGCCAGCGCCCAGCAGGCTCTGGAGGCCCTGGCGCAGGCAGCCGGCGACGCGAAGCTGGAACAGGAGGCGATCCAGTCGCTGCAACAAAAACTGGAGCGCCAAGACGCGCAGGCGGCAGTGCCCGTGATCGAGCGCGTAGGCCCTGCGGCAGGGGCGGGCCTTTTCTCAAGCGTGCAGATCCTGCCACCGGCCAGGGAGCGCGAGCAGCGGCGTGCCTTGCTGGACATGGCCGAGCAGATCAATCGGCAAGACCCCTATGACCCGGCCGGCTATCAACTGCGCCGCTTCGGCCTATGGGCGCACCTGAGTACGGCGCCGGCGGTCACCCGTGAAGGGCGGACCGAACTGACGGTGGTTCCCCGCGACATCGTCGAAGCCTACCAGCAGGCGCTGGCTGCCAACGCCCTGGAACCTGCCCTGCTGTTGCGCATAGAACGAAGCGTTTCGGCATCGCCCTATTGGCTGCGTGGCAGCTACCTGGCCGCCACTGTCGCCTCGCGCCTGGCGATGGAGGGGGTGGCCGCGGCGATCCGCCAGAGCTGCGAGCGTTTCGTCTGTCGGTTGCCGGTGTTGACCCAGTTGTGCTTCAGCGACGGCACCGCGTTTGTCGATGCGCAGACCCAGGCGTGGATCAGCGGTGGCGACCAAGCCACTGCCAGCGACCAGACGGCTCGGGAATTGTCCGGGCTGCGCGACGAGTTGCACGACCAGCTCGCTCGCGAAGGGATCGAGGTGGTGCTGATGCGCCTGCAGCAGTTGCACAGCACTAGCGACGACCCGCGCCAACGCAACTACGCCACGGTGATTGCCGCCGACCTGCTGGCCTCGCGCGGGCTGTCGTGGCTGGCCGGCGATCTCTACGCCAGCGTCGCCCGACAGATGCGCGAGCTCACCGCCCAGGCGTGGGAGCCGGCGTTGTATCGCAAGGTCACGAACCTTGATAACGGCAACAGGGAGGATTAACCGACATGCCTCGCCAGAGCGATTTGCGCTTCACTTTTGAACCCCTGCAAGGCGATGCCTTCGACGTGGTCTCCTTCACCCTGGACGAAGGCTTGTCCAAGCCGTTCAAGCTCCAGCTGGAGCTGGCCAGCGGCGATCCGGCGGTCGACTTCAACCGCCTGTTGGACCTGCCCGCGGTGTTCACCCTGTGGCGTGGCCAGACGCCGATCCGCCATGTCCACGGCCTGGTCAGCCGCTTGAGCCAGGGCGACACCGGCTTTCGCCGTACCCGCTACGAGGTCGAGCTCGAACCGCTGCTGGCGCGTGCCACGTTGAGTTCCAACTGGCGGATCTTCCAGCACAAGAGCGTGCCCGAAATCATCACCACGGTGCTCAAGGGGCTGCACCTGACCGATGTGCAACTGTTCCTGCGCTTTCCCCATCAGCCCCGCGAGTACTGCGTCCAGGCCGGGGAAACGGACTTCGACTTCATTGCCCGCCTCGCCGCCGAGGAGGGCCTGCTCTACACCTTCGAACATCGCCGCGACGGGCACCTGCTGTTCATCACCGATGATGTCACCGGCGTGGGCGCTATCGAGGGCGGGTCGGTCAACTATCAGCCCATGGCCGGTGGCGACGCCCACGAACCGGCCCTGCGCCGCTTTCACTACAGCGAGCAGGTGCGCACCGCCCGCCAGGTGCAACGCGACTACAGCTTCACCCACCCGCGCTACAACCAGCAGCACACCGCCGATGGCGGCCCGGCGCTGAAAAACCAGCACAAGGACTACGAACGCTACGACTACCCCGGCCGCTACAAGCGCGATGCGGCTGGCAAACCCTTCACCCGGACCCGGCTGGCTGCCCTGCGCAGCGATGCGATCGGGGCCTGCCTGGTCGGCGACGATGCACGCCTGCAGCCGGGCATGACCTTTGATCTGCAAGAGCACCCACGGGCTGACCTCAACGATCGCTGGCGCAGCGTTCATCTGAAACACACTGGCAAACAGCACAGCAGCCTGCTGGAGGAAGCCTTCGGCAGCGACAGCGGCACTTCCTATGAGCTGGAGGGCACGGCCATACGCTGGAACGCCGAGTGGAAGGCCCCGCTGCACGCCAAGCCGCGCATCGACGGCCCGCAGGTCGCCACCGTGGTCGGACCGCCCGGCGAAGAGATCTATTGCGACGAGTGGGGACGGGTCAAGGTCTGCTTCCCCTGGGATCGCCGCGACCGCCAGGACGAATACAGCTCCTGCTGGATCCGGGTCGCCCAGGGTTGGGCCGGCACCCTGTGGGGCGCGATGGCGGTGCCGCGGGTCGGCCAGGAACTGATCATCAGCTACCTGGACGGCGACCCCGACCAGCCGATCGCCACCGGGCGCACCTACCGCGCCACGCACCTGCCGCCCTACGAACTGCCCCGGCACAAGACGCGGATGACCATCAAGAGCCGGACCCACAAGGGCCAGGGTTTCAACGAACTGCGTTTCGAGGACGAGAAGGGCCAGGAGGAACTGTACCTGCATGCCGAGCGCGACCAGAACACCGAGGTCGGCCACGACCAGGGCCTCCAGGTCGGCCATGACCGAAGGCAGCGGGTCGGGCATGACGAGTACATCGAGACCGGCAACGACCGCCACCTGGCGATCCACGGCAACAGTCATTCGCAGGTCGACGGCGAACAGCAACACCGGGTGAAGGGCACGCGCACCACCGTGGTTGAAACCGATGACCACCTGGAGGTGGGCGGTAGCCGGAGCTTGAAGGTGTCGGGCCGTTTCGGCCTGGACAGCGGCCGGCAGATTCACCTGCAGGCGGGCGATGAGATCGTTCTCGATGCAGGGGTCAGCCTGACCCTGCAGGCCGGCGGCCACTGCCTGCGGCTGGATCCGGCCGGGATTCATTCCAGCGTGGCGCTGGACCTGGGGGCGGCGCCGAGCGTGCTTGCTTCCCTGGCTGCCGTCGAGGTCGCCATTCCCCTGACTTTCTTGCGTCAAGTGTCGCGAGAAGGCGCCTTGTTAATCAATTCCTGTGAGTTCGATACCCATGGAAACTGCAAGTTGCACCCTCATCACTAGGCGCCTGCCAGGGCTGAACTGCCCTGACCTCATGCCCCAGGATCTGGCTCTCGATGATCAGTATCTACTGCTGGACCTGATTCAGGATGAGTCGTTGTCGGTATTGCTTCACAGCGATCGCCTGTTGACGGGGTGGGCCGTCGAACCCCTGTTCAGCGGTACCGCGTACCGGCAAATGAGAGCCGTCGGCCCTCATCTGGTTGCGCTGCCACAAGACAGCGCGAGCCTGGCGAATATTTTGCCGCGTCTTGTAAACGAGCCCCTGGGTATCGTCTTTCAGCCTCGGGAAGGGATGGCCTGGGAGTCCCTTGTCGAGCACTGCCGTCAGCACCTGTGGGCTGAAGCTCCAGACGGTCGTCGCGCACTGTGCCGCTGGTACGATCCCAGAGGATTGAGGGCGTTGTTGATGGGGTTGTCCCCCACACAACGCGAGGCGCTGACCGCTCCCTTTGCCTCGTTGACCTGGCACTCGGGGCATGGCTGGTATCAGTGGTCCCGGCCTGGCACTCCACTGTCGGGACATGAGCCGCCAGTGACATGGGCACTGGACCACGATGTGCTTGAGCGGGTGGCACAAGAGCGGCAGTGGGATCAGGTATTGGTTCTGGTTGAGCGCTATGCCGGGCACCTCCCGGTGCCGCTCGACAAGGCTGTCGCGAAAGTCTTCGATCTGCTCTCGGCGGCTCGCCGGTTCGGTTATGTCACTGCAAGCCAGCAGGAGCGTTGGCTACGCCAGTACCTGCGCCTGGGCGAGTTCTGGCTCGTGTCCGAGACCGAGGCATGGCTCACGACGGATGTCCCCTTGGAACAGAGATTGTGCCGGCTGGAGGCACAGCCATTACCTGGAGTAAAACCATGACCGCTTCCGAACTCCTTGACCTGCCGCCGCCTTTGTTCGCGGATAGCACCTACAGCTGCAACCCGGTCAGCACGCCGCCCTGCCAGGAGCCCCGGGTGGACGCCGTGCACATCACCGGTGAGGGCAGCACTTTTTATGTGCTGTCCGCTCCCGAGCAACGGCGCCTGCTTGAAGCGATCCAGGTCGTCGAATCGCTGATGAAGGAGTTCCAGAAAATCATCCAGAGCCCACCCCAGCAGGCACGATCCTGTAGCGCAGGGGGGTGTTGGCCCGGCGAGGAAACCTGTGACTGCGAGGCCTGCCAGAAGCAGGCGTGGGCTCGCAAGGCTGAAAAAGCGGGCCTGCTCAGCCTGCACCAGGCACGGGTGCAGGCTGAAGAAGTGGGACTGACAGCCAACGACGATATACAGGGGCGGATCAGTGAACTCACTCAACGGCGTAAGCAGTTCCTGGAACTGTGCGGTGTGTTCAGCAGCAAGACCACTTGCACCATCAGTGAAAAAATCATCGAGACCATCGACACCGAGCGGGCTGCGCTCAAGTCGCAACTGGATGCCGCTCAAAAGAGCGCCAGCCTGATCGCCACCGACACGCTGCCGGACCCTGCCTTGGGCGCGAAAGTCATTTCAGGGAAGAGTGTCACCCGGGTCCACGGCAACAATGGGGTGACGGAAGTCATTGTGTTGAGCAAGCCGGATCGTCGCTATTACATATCCCGATCGGCGGCTGATGGGTTGCGTGAATCCATGAGCGTGGAGGTCGGACGTCAACCGGTATCCAAGCCTCTCGATAGCGCCGGACTCAAGGCCCGTGCCGGGACGCTGGTCGGTGACATCAAGAAAGAAATCGGCAAGCGGATCAAGGCCGACCTGGCCAAACCGCTGGGCAATCTGGAAGGCCGGCTCAAGAGCTGGGTGTTCCCCAAGGACAGCGCCATCAATGCCTTGCACGAGGAGTTCGACTGGACTTCCGACGACAGCGATGAGGCACGTTATGCCGTTAGTACCGAAGCCCATTTTCTGCGTTTCGCGGCCCAGGCCAGCGTGGGATTTTCCGGTTTCGATCCCAAGCAGGGAACGGTCTCGCTGGGCCTCAAGGGGCAGGCCAGCTTCTCCCTGGCGGAAGGCAAGATCACGTTCTCCCACTTCATGCCCAGCCAGGGTGGTCGCGATCTGTTCATTGCCTACAAGAATGCCGCTGGCAAGCGGGACTATCTGCGTTGCGGAGCCTTGCGCCTGCGCGGCTCGGTGGAGCTGAGCTGCTTTTCCGGAATCACGGCGGCGGGTTCGGCCACTACCGAGGTCAAGTGGAAGGAGGCGCCCTCGGGGGCCAGCGCCTTGTTGCTGAGCCCTGAGCTGGAATCACGGGGCGGCAAGGTGCAAATAAGGGGGAGCGGGTTGTTGGGGGGGCAGTTCGGTGGGTCGCTGACCGGGGCATTGGAGTGGATGATGCCGGAGCTGCAGCATCGGCCAGATGCTCCGTGGGCGCCTTTGGTGGAGGTGCGGGCGGAGGGGAATATGGCTTATGGAGTGGGAGGAGAGAGGGATTTTCAGGTGGTGCTCGATAAGCAGCGTCTGTATCTGCATTTCAAAGGACAGGTGGTATTTGGTCCGGGCGCCGGCGGTGGGTTTGGCACGTTGGTGGATTTTGAGAAAGCCGCTGAGCTGGTTGGGGTGATTTATCAAGCGTTGAGTGAGGTGGATTTTCGGTATCTGTTTGGAATTGATGGGGATGCGTTCGAGCTTTTCTATCAGGGTGTCTCAAGGTTGTTGAGTGAGCCGAGGAGGACTCTCAGTGACCTGATAGGGCAAGGACCGACAGTGTTGAAGGATTGGTGGACGGGGCGATTAAAGAACATTGCCTCAGTTGGTCAACTGGCCGACCGCATACTGAACGACGAACCACTTTTACTCGGAACTCAGCGTATCCCTCTGTCCCGCCTGCCGCCCGAGGTGCTGGGGCCGGCTCTGTACATGCTTAGCGAGTACTATCTTCTAAGTCCCAGGGACAATACGGAAAAAGCCATTATCCATCTGCTCAGGCAGGTCAGCAGTTGGCGCCAGTTTTACTTGGTGCTGGAACGTATGCATCCGACTGCCAACGTTGTCAAAGCGGTGGATAGCATCGACCGTATCCGCAGTTATTTGAGTGGGCAGCAGCAGGAAGAATTCTCCGATTTCATCAAGCACCTGGGCGAACATGCCGACGAGGCACAGCCCGGCCAGCCCTTGCCAAAGTGGCAGCCTTGGCAGCCGTTGTACGTCAACGGAAAATTCGAAGAACTGATGGCGGCACGGGAATACTGGGAGGCGAATCGCTATGTTTGAGCGAAAGGAGCGATGCAGGAATCGATTGTTTCCTGTTGCACTACTGCTGGTCTTGGCCGGCTGTAACCAGACCAGTCCGGTCCTCAGTCAGTCATTGGCACCGCAGCACGTCAGAGAGATTGCCGAACGTATCGACCAGCGCTATCCGCAGCAGCCGGCCGCCAAGCGGAAAGCGTTGCTACAACAAGTGATAACGGCTATCGACAACATGGTGTTTGTCGAAGGTGGGACATTCGAGATGGGCGACTTCGGCTGGATTGGTGAGTACGATCCGGAAAATATGTGTGAATGGCCATGCGGAGTATCTAGGGATGAGTTGTGGTTTTTAGTACCGGACTCGGATTCCAGGCCGCTACATACCGTGCGCCTCGATAGTTTTTATATGGCCAAGTACCATACTACTGTAGCGGAAGATGACTTGTTTCGCTATTTTACAGGGTTGCCTCAATACCGAATGGAACTCACCGACGAGGACCGAAGAGATAACCTGACTCAGTCGTACCGAATTCGAGTTCCAGAGATGTTTAAACCGGATTATCCCGCCCGTAGCAAGTTATGGCAGGAAGCGAAGGATTACTGCCTGTGGCTGGGTGAACTGAGTGGGTTACTGGTGGATCTTCCCACCGAGGCCCAATACGAATATGCGGCACGTTCTGGTGGGCGTTATGTTGTATACTCCACCGATACGGGCAGCGTGATTAGAGGGAAAAATGTTCATGCTAAAGGAGATATCTATCCTGTTGGGCACTTTCCTCCAAATCCGCTCGGTTTATATGAAATGGGTGAAAATGCAGTCTCCTGGGTCGACGATTGGTATGCCGCAGATTACTATGAGAATTCCCCGGTAGAAAATCCCCGCGGACCAGAGACAGGCACTGAAAAAGTTCAGCGTGGAGGTACTGCGCTCTGGACTCCCAGCGCCTCCATGACCATGCGCCGCATAAACAGCCCAATGGTTCTTCTGGACTACTACGCTCAAAATAGCTATCGCTGCTCTATTCAAAAAAGCGGGCCATTGAAATGAATGCCCGTCGCCTGATACATAGCTTCCGGTTTATATCTGCGTGCGCTTTTCGGAAAACGGTGCAGTGGAACGTTGTGTCTGGACGAAAGGCGCGGAACATGTACCGGCTGCCATTTGTTGCACTACTGCTGGTATTGGCCGGCTGCAATAAGACCAGCCCGGTCCTCAGTCAGTCGCTGACACCGCAGCACGTCAGGGAGATAGCGGAACGTATCGATCAGCGCTATCCGCAGCAGCCCGTCTCCGAACGCCAGGCGTTGCTGCAACAGGTGGTGACCGCTATCGACAACATGGTGTTCGTCGAAGGCGGAACGTTCGAGATGGGGGATTTTGGCTGGGTAGGTCAATACGATCCCGCCCACATGTGTGAATGGCCGTGCGGCGTGCCTCGGGATGAGCTGTGGTTTCTGGTCCCCAAGTCGGATTCGAGACCGTTGCACACCGTACGGCTCGATAGTTTTTATATGGCCAAGTACCACACCACTATCGCGGAAGATGATCGGTTTCGGTATTCCACGGGGCTTCCTCAGTATCGAATGGAGCTAACTGAAAGGGACCTGGAAAATGGATTGACTATTCCCCATCGACTTAGAAATCCCGATTCGTTCAAGCCTGAGTTTCCAGCCCGCAGCAAGTTATGGCAGGAGGCGAAGGATTATTGCCTTTGGCTAGGAGAGTTGAGCGGGTTGCCTGTGGATCTACCCACCGAAGCCCAGTACGAATATGCCGCTCGTTCTGGTGGTCGCTATGTGGTTTATGCTACTGATAATGGAAGCATCAATAAAGAAAGAAATGTAAGTGGGGATACTGACGTATATTCCGTGGGTGCTTATCCACCAAATCCACTGGGGCTCTATGATATGGCGGGCAATGCAGTGTCTTGGGTCAATGACTGGTACGCCGCCGACTACTACCAAACTTCCCCGGTCGATAATCCTCGAGGTCCAGAAACAGGGACCGAAAAAGTCAGGCGAGGGAGTGATTCCATTTCTGCACCAGAGCTTGCAATGACCATGTGGCGCCGAAGTGATAAGCCGGTGAGGAAAGACTATTACGCCCAAAGTAGTTTTCGCTGTTCCATCCAGCAAAGCGGGCCATTGAAATGATTGCTTCCAGCGCTATGCAGAACTTCGGTTTTGCAAATTCGCACGCGGATCGAAAGTTGAGACAGTGGGACTTTGTGCCTGAACAAAAGAAATGGAATATGCGTTGGTTGTTCTCTATTGCGCTATTGCCGGTATTGGCCGGCTGTGACCAGACCAGCCCGGTCCCCAGTCAGTCGCTGGCACCGCAGCACGTCAGGGAGATAGCGGAACGTATCGATCAGCATTATCCGCAGCAGCCCGTCTCCGAACGCCAGGCGTTGCTGCAACAGGCGGTGACCGCTATCGACAACATGGTGTTCGTTGAAGGCGGAACGTTCGAGATGGGGGATTTTGGCTGGGTAGGTCAATACGATCCCACCGACATGTGTGAATGGCCATGTGGCGTGCCTCGGGATGAGCTGTGGTTTCTGGTCCCAAAATCGGATTCGAGACCGTTGCACACCGTACGGCTCGATAGTTTTTATATGGCCAAATACCACACTACCATCGCGGAAGATGATCGGTTTCGGTATTTCACTGGGCTTCCTGTTTATCGAATGGAACTGACAGAGGAAGATCTCAGGGACGGTTTGACAAAGCCATCGAGGGAAAGAAGTCCAGAGCTGTACCTGCCAGATTACCCCGCTCGCAGTAAGTTGTGGCAGGAAGCCAAGGACTACTGTTTGTGGCTGGGCGAGCTGAGTGGACTTTCCGTAGATTTACCTACTGAAGCTCAGTATGAATATGCTGCTCGTTCCAAAGGACGTTATGTCGTGTACTCCACCGATACTGGTAGTATCGCTAGAGGGGAAAATGTTCATGATGGTCAGTTCATATATCCTGTTGGCTATTTTCCTCCTAACCCACTAGGTCTTTATGAGATGGGGGAGAACGCTGTGTCGTGGGTGAATGATTGGTACGCCGCCGACTACTACCAAAATTCACCAATAGACAATCCTCGGGGGCCGGAAACAGGAACGGAGAAAGTCAGGCGAGGCAGTGATTCGCTGTCTTCTCCACAGCTTGCTATGACCATGTGGCGCCGCAGTGATAAACCGGTAAGGAGGGACTATTACGCCCAAAGTAGTTTTCGCTGTTCCATCCAGCAAAGCGGGCCATTGAAATGATTGTTTCCAGCGCTATGCAGAACTTCGGTTTTGCAAATTCGCACGCGGATCGAAAGTTGAGACAGTGGGACTTTGTGCCTGAACAAAAGAAATGGAATATGCGTTGGTTGTTCTCTATTGCGCTATTGCCGGTATTGTCTGGTTGCAACCAGGCCAACCCGGTCCTCAGTCAGTCGCTGGCCCCGCAGCACATCAAGGAAATTGCCGAACGTATCGATCAGCGCTATCCGCAGCAGCCCGTCTCCGAACGCCAGGCGTTGCTGCAACAGGTGGTGACCGCTATCGACAACATGGTGTTCGTCGAAGGCGGAACGTTCGAGATGGGGGATTTTGGCTGGGTAGGTCAATACGATCCCGCCGACATGTGTGAATGGCCATGTGGCATGCCTCGGGATGAACTTTGGTTTCTGGTCCCCAAGTCGGATTCGAGACCGTTGCACACCGTACGGCTCGATAGCTTCTACATGGCCAAGTACCACACCACCATCGCGGAAGATGATCGGTTTCGATATTTCACTGGGCTTCCTTTGTATCTAATGGACCTTACAGAAGAGGATGTCAGGGACGGTTTGACAAGGCCGTACCGGGAAAGAAATCCGGATATGTTCAATAAAGATTTTCCTGCTTATAGCAAAGTTTGGCAGGAAGCCAAGGACTACTGTTTGTGGCTGGGTGAGCTGAGTGGACTTTCCGTAGATTTACCTACTGAAGCTCAGTATGAGTATGCCGCTCGTTCCAGAGGGCGATATGTCGTATATCCCACAGATACTGGAAGTATCGCCATAGGGAGAAACGTTCACGATGATAGGAGGATAAAGCCTGTTGGTTCCTTTCCTCCTAATCCGTTGGGTCTATATGAAATGGGGGAGAACGCTATATCGTGGGTGAATGATTGGTACGCCGCCGACTACTACCAAACTTCCCCCGTCGATAATCCTCGGGGCCCGGAAACAGGAACGGAGAAAGTCAGACGAGGGAGTGATTCGCTATCTTCTCCACAGCTTGCTATGACTATGTGGCGGCGCAATGAAAAACCGATAATGCAAGAATATTACGCCCAAGATAGCTATCGCTGCTCCATCCAACAAAGCGGGCCATTGAAGTAAGGGCAGCGGAGCATGAACGATTCCAGGATGGCCGTGGTGTGCTTTTGGTAAGTTATTGGGCCATGCCAGTGAGATCGTGCTCTAAGAGCTAAGAAAGTAGTTGCTGTCGTTGACAGTTTTAAAAAACAGGATTGATGTTGAAGTGAAAACGACAATATCAACCCTGGTGGATCGCATCATCCTGAATAAAGCCAAGGAGAAGTTATGAAAAAGACAAAAGCAGCACTGTGGATGTTTGTCATAGTGGGCGTCCTGCTCTTGGTCTCGGCGGTTGTTGTCTACAGCCAGCGTGTTACGGAACTGTCCACGATGATTCCTGCAGATGGCACGGTCGTGGCCATGAGTGATAAGGGCTGTCTTACCGTTCAGTTCAAGACGTTCGAGAATCGGCCCGTGCAATTCGGCGGCAATGTCTGCCAGCGGCCACCGGCATACGACCTGGAGGAGAGAGTCCCCGTTCTCTATTCGCCGCAGAACCCCAACAACGCCTATATCGATGACATCACGCACAAATGGTTCTTCAGCATTGCGATGGGGGGGATGGCCCTTGGCTTTCTGGGAATAGGTGGTGTTTTTGTGTGGGTGGTGACCTTGAATGGTTGGCGTGCTGAACGCCGTATGAACAGGCTCAAGATGACCGGCAGGCAACTGAACGCGCTCCTGATGGGGGCGGAGCGCGATGAGACGATTAACCTCAACGGTCAGAATCCATGGCGAATCGTTGCCCAATGGCTCGATCCCAACACCAACCAGGTCCGACTGTTTTACAGCAAGCACTTCTGGTTCGACCCCTCTCCCTACCTGACGGGTAAGCACATCCAGGTCTGGATCGACCCGCAACGCCCGCAGCACTACTGCATCGACACCGACATCCTGCCAAAACTGGCCTGAGCCGCCGTGCCGCCGCTAGGAGCAAGCCCATGCTGAATCTCTGGAAAACTCTCGGGACGGCGGTCACTGCCGCTCGACATCAACTCCACCTGGCCATGCCGGTCATGGTCGCGCTCGGCGTGCTGTTCATCCTGGCGGCCATCTGGTGGCTGGGGCCGGGATGGCACTGGCGGGAGTACCAGCCACTGGGCACGTTGTCCCTGCGGATAACCGCCAGCGCCGTGGTGGTACTGCTACCGCTGCTGCTTTGGGCATGGCGCGTGCAACGGCGTTATCGGCAATGGCAGGCCGAGCAGCGTCGGCTTGCAGCCGTTGCGCAGGATGCCTGCCTGCGTGACCTCGAATGCCAGCAGCAGAGCCTGGATGCCAGCCTGGCCGCCTTGCGCAAGCAACTGCTGCACGATGACATCTACCGTTTGCCCTGGTACCTGGTGCTGGGCAGCAAGAGCTCGGGCAAGAGTAGCCTGGTCGCCCAGCTCGAAGACCCTGTCCCGCTGACCCTCGCCGACGATGGGCAGCCTGGCGGGGCTCAGGATCAGGTGCTGTGCTGGCTGGGACATGAGGCCGTGCTGATCGATACCCCTGGCGCCTTCGTCAGTCGCCAGGAGACGGCCGAAGACGGCAGCCCTTCGATCCATGCCCGGCGTTGGCAGCATCTGCTGGGCTGGCTGGGCGAAAACCGCAGTCGTCGGCCGCTCAATGGCGTCGTGCTGACGGTCGACCTGGGGCAGCTGATGACCCAGTCACCGCAAGAGCGCAAGCAGGTGCAGGCCTCGATACGCTCGCGTCTGGAAGAAATGACCCGCCAGTTGGGGACGCGCCTGCCCGTGTACGTGGTGCTCAGCAAGATCGACCTGCTGGAAGGCTTCGAGCAGTTCTTCGGGCGGCTGCCGGCCAAGGTGCGGGACGAGGTAATGGGGTTCACCTTTTCCTTGCCGGCGGCGCACAGCCATGACGCCTGGCTGGAGGAGTTCGACCACAACTATGCCCGTTTCGTCACCCGCTTCGGCGAGCACCTGCTCGATGCCTTGTGCGAGCCGAGCCTGTCCAGGCAACGTCACAGCCTGTTCGCCGTTTCACGCCAGCTGGCGGGCATGCGCAACCTGCTGAGCGCCTTTCTGCTCAATGCCCTGAGCGGTGGCCAGCATGCCTCGTCGGTGCTGATGCGCGGTGTGTACTTTTCCTCGATACATCAGCAGGGTGTGTTGCTCAACAGCTTCGTCGAAGCGGCTGCCGAGGCGCAGGGGGTGGACATGCCGATTGCCACTGCCCGGGCAACCGGAGGGAACAGGGTGTATTTCACCGGGAAACTCTTTACACAGGTCATCTACCCCGAGGCTGGCCTGGCGGGTGACAACCTCAAGATCGCCCGGCGCAAGCGGCGCCTGCTGGCCACCGGTTTCGGCGTCGCGGCGCTGGGCTGCCTGCTGGCGGCGGGGCTGTGGCAGATTTACTTCCAGATCAACCGCGACAAGGCCAGCGACGTTCTGGCCAGGAGCCAGGAGTTCAGTGCCTGGGATATCGCTACCACGCTGGATACCACCGGGCGCAACCTGTTGGAGCCGCTGGACAAGATCCGCGATGCATTGTCGATCTATGGCGATTATCGCCAAGCCTGGCCGTTGCTGGCGGACATGGGCCTGTACCAGGGCTCGGCGATCGGCCCGACGGTGGATGAAGCCTACCTGAACCTGCTGTCCAAGCGCTTTCTGCCGGCCATCGCCAGCGGTGTACTGGAGGCGATCAACACCGCCCCCGAGGGCAGCAACCAGCAGTTGGCCGCCCTGCGGATCTACCGGATGCTGGAGGACCGCAGCAATCGCCGGCCAGCAATGGTTCGCGAGTGGGTCGCCCGGCAATGGCAAAGGGCCTATCCCGGCCAGGGGCAGTTGCAGGCTGCGCTGTTGCGCCACCTGGACTATGCCTTGAAATACGCCGATACCGATCTCTCGTCGCAGCGCGAACGTATTGCCCAGGTACAACGGCAGTTGCGTCAGCAACCCATGGCGGAGCGGGTCTACCTGACCCTGAAACAGGATGCCGAGGGCCATTTTTCGCATGCACTGGACCTGCGCAACGAGATCGGCCCGGCGTTCGATATCGTCTACCGTCCGCTGTCTTCCGATCCGACCGACAGCGGGCTGCTGCTGGCGCCGCTGCTTACCGCGAAAGGCTTCAGGGACTACTTCGAACCGAGTGCGCAGGACATCATCGAACTGGCGGTGATCGACCAGTGGGTGCTCGGTGAGCGGCAGAAACTGGACTACTCCCAGGAGGACCGCAAGGTATTGACCCAGCGGATCCGCACGCTTTACAGCGCCGACTACGTCGACAGCTGGCGGCGGGCGCTGAATCAGTTCGCGGTCACCGACTTTCGCGACCTGGGTCACGGCGTGAGCGTGTTGGAGCAGATCACCGGCCCATCGGCACCGTTGCGGCGCCTGCTGGAAACCCTGCGTGACAATACGCTGATTCATCCGGCGACGCTGGTGTTGGAGGGGCAGGCCCCGGTCGAAACGGCCAGGCTTTCCGATGATCAACAACAGGCCATGGCGATTCGGCGGGCGTTTTCCAGCTTGTCGGAGCTGATCGCCGCCCGAGGTGAGCGCCCCTCCCATTACGAGGAAGCCCTGCGCTCGATCAGTGCGGTGTACGACCATACCAAGACCGTGCACGACCATCCCGACCCCGGCAAGGCGGCCCTCAAGGTCGTACTGGAGCGTTTTGCGCTGGGCGGCACGGACCCGATCGGCAACCTGCAACGCATTGCCACCGGTCTGCCCGAGCCACTCAACCAGCAGGTGAGAAAACTGGCCGAGCAGACCTCCCAGGTGTTGCTGGTCGCTGCGTTACGCGAGCTGGAAAAACGTTGGAACACCGAGATCTACAGCTTCTACCGTGAACGCCTGGCCAACCGCTATCCCTTCAGACCCAGTGGCGAGGATGCTTCCCTGGAAGACTTCGAGGCGTTCTTCGGGCCACAGGGGCGACTGCAAAAATTCCATGAGCAGTACCTCGATGTGTTCCTCAAGGACAACCTCGATGCGTTGTACTCCGAAAGCCGTGGCAGCTACCTGGTGCGTGGCGATGTACTGGAGCAATTGAAGAAGGCCGAGCGTATTCGCGAAACGTTCTTCAACCACCGGGGCGCCTTGGCGGTACAGCTCAGCATCGAACCCCTGGCGCTCGACGTGAAGCGACGTAGCAGCCTGCTCAGGGTTGATGGCCAGTTGATTCCCTTTGAGCATGGCGTGGCACAGCGCGTCGGGCTGGTCTGGCCGAATGGCCTGGGCGATGTCAGCGGCAGCCAACTGACACTGGTGCACAGCACTGGCAACACGGCGTCCCTGGGGTATCGCGGGCCCTGGTCGTTGTTCCGCCTGCTCAGTCGCGGACAGCTCAATGCCCGTACCACCACCAGCGTCGATCTGACCTTCGCCGTTGCCGATGGACGGATGCGCTACCGGGTCTGGGCGGAAAAAGCCAACAATCCGATCACCCAGCGCAGTTTCGATGGTTTCGCCTTGCCCAGGACCCTGCTGCAGGAGGGACGCCAGGGCACGCTCCCGGTCAAGCGGAGCAGGAGCTGATCGGTGGACCGCCGTGCTGCCTGGCGCCCGCCCGCCGGCAGGACTTCACCCGGAACGCGTTCCTGCCAGGCCCTGGAACGAAAACGCCCCGAACCACAACGGCCGGGGCGTTTCTCGTTCACGCGGGCCTCGTCGAGGCCCGGCAGGGGAGCTATCAGGCGATAGCGTCCCAGGCGCGATCGCCGCGCTCGTCCTTGATGCGGGTCGGCAGGCCCATCACGTCCAGCGCCTTGAGGAACGGCTCGGCTGGCAGTTCCTCGACATTGGCCATGCGCTGCACGTCCCACTCGCCACGGGCGACCAGCAGGGCGGCGGCCACGGGCGGTACGCCGGCAGTGTAGGAGATACCCTGGCTGTCGGTCTCGGCGTAGGCGTCCTCATGGTCGGCCACGTTGTAGATGAACAGCTCGCGCGGCTGGCCATCCTTGGTGCCCTTGACCAGGTCGCCGATGCAGGTCTTGCCGGTGTAGCCCGGAGCCAGCGAGGCAGGGTCGGGCAGTACGGCCTTGACCACTTTCAGTGGCACCACTTCCAGGCCTTCAGCGGTCTTGACCGGTTTCTCGGAGAGCAGGCCAAGGTTCTTCAGCACGGTGAAGACGTTGATGTAGTGCTCGCCGAAGCTCATCCAGAAGCGCACGTTGGGCACGTCGAGGTTCTTCGACAGCGAGTGCACTTCATCGTGGCCGGTCAGGTACAGGTTCTGCGAGCCCACGACCGGCAGGTCGTCGGTGCGCTTGACTTCGAACATGGTGTTGCTGGTCCACTGGCTGTCCTGCCAGCTCCACACCTGCCCGGTGAACTCCCGGAAGTTGATCTCGGGATCGAAATTGGTGGCGAAGTATTTGCCATGGGAACCGGCGTTGACGTCGAGAATATCGATCGAGTCAATGCGGTCGAAATGCTTTTGCTGTGCCAGTGCCGCATAGGCATTGACCACACCCGGGTCGAAGCCTACGCCAAGGATGGCGGTGATGTTCTTCTGCTGGCATTCCTCGAGGTGCTTCCACTCGTAGTTGCCATACCATGGCGGGGTCTCGCAGACCTTGCCCGGTTCTTCGTGGATGGCGGTGTCGAGGTAGGCCACGCCGGTGTCGATGCAGGCGCGCAGGACCGACATGTTGAGGAACGCGGAGCCGACGTTGATGACGATCTGCGATTCGGTCTCGCGGATCAGCGCCTTGGTCGCTTCGACGTCCAGGGCGTTCAGTGCAAAAGCCTTGATGTCGGCGGGCTGCTTGAGGCTGCCCTTGGCTTTGACGCTGTCGATGATGGCCTGGCATTTGGAGATGTTGCGCGACGCGATAGCAATACGACCGAGTTCATCGTTGTGCTGCGCGCACTTGTGGGCCACCACCTTGGCGACACCTCCTGCACCAATGATAAGTACGTTCTTCTTCAATTTGCTCATTTCTCCTTGGAACGGCCAGCTTACGAGAGGCTGGACAGGTAGTCGTCGTAGCTGAACTCACGAACGGTCTCGACGCTACCGTCGAGTTGTTTCACTACGATGGACGGCATTTTCAGGCCGTTGAACCAGTTTTTCTTGACCATGGTGTAGCCTGCCGCATCGATGAACGACAGTCGATCGCCGATGGCCAGCGGCCGATCGAAGGTGTATTCGCCGAAGATGTCGCCAGCCAGGCAGGATTTGCCGCAGACCATGTAGGTGTGGCTGCCGTCGTTCGGTTCCATCTTGGCGTTGAGGCGATAGATCAGCAGGTCGAGCATGTGCGCTTCGATGGAGCTGTCGACCACGGCCAGGTTCTTGCCGTTGTACAGGGTGTCGAGCACGGTGACTTCCAGCGAGGCACTCTGGGTGATCGCCGCTTCGCCCGGCTCCAGGTAAACCTGCACGCCGTACTTCTGCGAGAAGGCCTTGAGGCGGGCACAGAACGCATCCAGGGCATAGCCTTCGCCGGTGAAATGGATACCGCCGCCGAGGCTGACCCATTCGACCTTGTGCAGCAGGTGGCCGAAGCGTTCCTCGATGGTGCACAGCATCTTGTCGAACAGGCCGAAGTCGCCGTTCTCGCAGTTGTTGTGGAACATGAAGCCGGAGATCTGCTCGATGACCTGCTCGATCTTCGCCGGGTCCCATTCGCCGAGGCGGCTGAACGGCCGCGCCGGGTCGGCCAGCAGGTAGTCGGAGCTGCTCACCTGGGGGTTGACCCGCAGGCCACGGGTCTTGCCCGCCGAGGCTTCGGCAAAGCGCTGCAGTTGGCCGATGGAGTTGAAGATGATCTTGTCGCAGTTCTCCAGCATCTCGCCGATTTCGTCGTCGGCCCAGGCCACGCTGTAGGCGTGGGTCTCGCCGGCGAACTTCTGGCGGCCGAGCTTGAGCTCGTAGAGCGACGAGGACGTCGTGCCATCCATGTATTGCTGCATCAGGTCGAACACCGACCAGGTGGCGAAGCACTTGAGTGCCAGGAGCGCCTTGGCTCCGGATTGTTCGCGCACGTAGGCGATCTTCTGCAGGTTGACCAGCAGCTTCTGCTTGTCGATGAGGTAGTACGGCGTCTTGATCATTTCGAGGCCTCCGGCAGGGCTAGCCAAAAAAAGGACGCGCATTGTGCCCTTAGTTGGCTCATATCGAAAGGTTAGTGGGCGCATTTCGCCCATTGAGCGATCCAGCGTACCTGTCGAAAGGTCCGGGAACATCCTGACGCAGCCCTGTTACACCTTGAGTTTCACTCGCGTGAAGAAGGCTGGGCTGGCTGCAATTCGGCTCTGCCCAAAGGCTTTGGCGTTGCATGGGCGCAGAAAGCAAAAAGCCCGCTGGTTCAAGAGCGGGCTTTCGACAGATGGGTCAAATCCTTTTGACTGTATGAAGTCTGCCTGATGAATATGACGCTATCGTGATGGTGTGCCCAAATGGTTTCAATTGGCGCGGAGTGTCATCGCTCTCGACGGCTGCGCTGGCTGTACGGTGGCGCAGTGGGCAACAGCGACGACCGATCCTGCGGCCAGCTCGCGGCGGCCCGCTGGCAGTTGGTCGGGAGCCAGGCATTGACCGTCGTCGCTGAACACCAGGCTTGCCTGGGCATCCGTGGCGATCCAGGCGGCCTCCGTCGGGTGCAGCTTGGCGTTGATTGGTACCGCAACAGCACCGACCCACCAGATTGCGTAGAGCAGTTCCAGATAGTCGCCACTGTTCTTCATGAACAGAGCGACTCTATCGCCGGGCACGAGGGCATGCTGTCGTTGCAATGCGCCGGCACGACGGCGGACACGGGCCGTCAGCTCGCGGTAGTCGGCCACCAGCCGTAGACCCTGGAACAGTGCCGGGCGCGGAGTGGAGGTTCGCCTGCGTCATCTCATCCGGGACTGTCAGACCGGTCCCCGTGGCGAGTGGCCGGTGCCCCGTGCGGCGGGCGATTGTGTGAGTCCGATTCTCCGTGGTTGAAGAGACACAAGTACTAGGCGCCGGCCATCCAGCGTGCCAGCCCGTGACGGCCGCTGACCCCGAGCTTGGCGGCCGCGCGCTTGAGGTAGGTCTCGATGGAGCTGTTCTTGACGCTCAGCTTCTGGGCCATCTGCGGTACTGTGCCGCCAACCAGCAGTCCGAGGCAGACCTCCCTTTCCCGGGCCGAAAGGATAATGTCGTCCAGGGCCAGCCGTTCAGTAAAGGCCTGCTGCAGGGGCAACTGTTCGAGCTCTGGCTGTGGGCCTGGCTGGCTGCCAATGACTTTTTTCAGTGGCCTCTGGCGGTTTACCTGGGCATGACGCTCGATAAGTGGCAGCAGGGTATCCGAAAAGCTTTTGAGAAAGGACAGCTCGGAGAGGGAGAAGCTTCTCTGGGTATGCAGGCGGTAAAGCGATATGAGGCAGCGTCGATTGGATTTGCGTGATACCAGGTTGCACTGGTGGGCGGCTTCGCGTCCCTTGGCCTGGGTGCTCATCTGAATCAGCAGGGAGTCGCTCATTTCTGTCACCTGCTTGAGCAACGGATGATCATCTTCAGGAAGCAGTGATTCGGGAGGCGGGCAGCCCTTGAGGCTGGCGCTGCCCAAGGGCGTGATGTCGACCACGCGGGCCTGGTGTTCATCCAGCGTCCACTCGCTCAGGACAATCCATTCGATGGGTACCAGCTTGTCCACGAGACCGAGCAGGTTCGCTGCAAATCGATCGTTACCGGCGCTTGAGATCAGTTCTCCCAATTCAAGATAGAAAGCCGGGCCTTCTATGTCTCGAATGCTACTGGTCAGGTTCATGTCCTTGTCATCCTTGAAGTAAAGCTGTTGCCAAACACTGTGCCGCATGCCCCTACGAGCGATCACTTCTCCCTGAACATGATTTCGCACGAGATTTAAGCCTATGGATACATCCTACGTCTGTAGTGGAAAGCGGGGACAAAAAATTACATGGAAGGGGCGCGGCCTATTGTGTGGTTATTGGGACAAGAGCGTCGTTCATGGTGTGGCAGGTTGATCTAAGTTAAATCTCAAGCTTGTTCTCTCGCAGCGGTATCTTTTGAACTACCGCAGTAGCGTTTTTATCTGCTGGCTCCTGTCAGGGCTGGAATCACAAGGGAGATGGCGCTATTTGGATTTCCTCGGCGGCGTACATCCAGCGCATCAGCGAGTGGCGCCCGCTGATGCCCATCTTGATGGCGGCGCGCTTGAGGTAGCTCTCCACGGTATTGACCTTTAACTGCAACTGTTCGGCCAGTTCCGGCGCGGTGCGTCCGGACAGCAGGCCGATACAGACTTCCATCTCCCGATTCGACAGCGCCAGCCCCGATTGCGACAGGCGCTCGTTGAAGCGCAGGCGCAGGGTCTGCAAACCCAGGTTTTCCACGCCGTCGGCGCTGCCCGCCGGGCTGGCGGCTACCGCCGGCTGCGGTTGCAGGGCGGTGATGTGCTTTTCCACCATCGGCAGCAGCAGCGGGGAGAAGTCCTGCAGGATGCTCTGTTCCTGTGCGGAAAATCGCTGTGACTGGTTCGAGCGGTACACCGAGATGGTGTAGCTGCAGTCGTCCTTGCGCCGGGTCAGGTGCAGGGCCGACTCCTTGGCGTTGGAGGCCGAGGTGATCAGGTCGATGTGGCCGATCATCTGGTTGTCGGTACTGGCCGACGTTGGCGAACTCTCCGAATCCATCGGCAACTTGCGGATGTGGGTGGCGTCGACGGCCAGCTGGGTCAGGATCAGGTCGTGCAACATCCGTGGGAAACTGCGACTGCCAGTGCTGGCGATGACCTTGCCAATATGTGGGAACAGCAGTTGTGAGTTCATCGTTTCATCCATGAGTTTCAAAGTCCGAACATGCGCTTCTCAAGAGACGAGCCTGGAGCAGCGGCCTTTAACCATAGCCGAATTCCCAGTATTCCGCTCGGGAATGCGTCCATGAAAATCCGTGATTTTATTTGTGCCGGTGGATCCCGTAGCGTGTGGCACTCATCCCAAGGAGAGTGTGCCGTGAACAATGCCCGTCTGCGTTTGTATGTCGATGCCCAGTACACCAGCCCGTATGCCCTGTCGGTATTCGTCGCGCTACGGGAGAAGGCGCTCGAATTCGACCTGCAGCCACTGGACCTGGATGCCCATGAGCAGCAGGCGCAGGGTTATGCCGGATTGTCCCTGACCCAGCGGGTGCCGACCCTGGAGCAGGGCGGTTTTGCGTTGTCCGAGTCCTCGGCGATCACCGAGTACCTGGAGGAACAGTTCGCGCAGGCGCCGATCTACCCGCGCGATGCCCGGCAACGGGCGCGGGTGCGCCAGGTCCAGGCCTGGCTGCGCAGCGACCTGCAGGCGCTGCGCCAGGAACGTTCGACCCTGGTGATTTTCTATGGGCAAAAGGCCGGTCCGCTATCGGCCGCCGGCGAAGCGGCGGCGCGCAAGCTGATCGAGGCGGCGCAGCTGTTGTTGGGCGATGGCCGCGAGTACCTGTGCGGCCAGTGGTCGATTGCCGATATCGACCTGGCGTTGATGCTCAACCGGCTGATCCTCAATGGTGATCCGGTACCGGCCGGGCTGGTCGATTATGCCCGGCGCCAATGGCAGCATCCGGCGGTGCAGGAGTGGCTGGCGCTGTCGCGTCCGGCACTGGGCTGAGTACCCGGGCCCGTCCGGCTCAACGGCTGGACGGGCCCAGCAGGGTCCTGACCACCTCGGTCTCTGGGGCCACCTGGCGGCTGCCCGGAAGCGCCAGCAGGGGCGCCCCGGCGCGGCTGGCGCCGGTACGGCCGACGATCAGTGTTTCTCCCCGCCATTGCCTGAACAGCTCGAACAGTGGCATGCGCAGGTGACCGCGCGCCGGGTCTGCGAGAAAGGCATGGCCCTGGCTGATGCCCTTGAGCACCACGAAATGATTGAGCCGTTGCCGGCGCAGCAGGATGATCACCGGAACGTCCAACTGGTGTGCCGCCTCTGGTGGCAGCAGCACGCCGGAGGCTTCGTAGCCCAAGTGCTCGGCGGCCCCCTTGAGGTCCAGCATCGAGAATCCTTGCAGAATCCGCTCGTGCATCTCGGCTTCCGACAGGCGCAGCACGATATCCGCCAGGACATGTTCTTCGCTGACCGGTTCGCCGAGGTAGTGTTCCAGCAGTATGGTCAGGGCCGCAGCACCGCAGGAGTAATCGAGGGTCTGGCGTTGGATGCCGTGCAGGCGCAGTTGGCTTATCGACTGCAACCGTGGCCCGGCTGTCGCGACGACCGGGCTGCTGGGCAGCCCGAGCAGGAGCAGCACCAGCACGCCCAGCAGCCATGGGGCGTTCAATTGAAGCGCCGCTTGAAATGGGTCGACAGGGCGGCGGGTCCGGCCTCGTCGTTCAGGCCGAGGCTGATTTCCGGGGAGACCACCCAGTCCTCGCTGAGCCGATAGGCGGCACTGAAGGACAGTTCAAGCGGATCCGCATCGGAGCCGTGGATGGTCTGGTGGTCGGCCCGCAGGTTGGCGCTGTAGGCATAGGACAACCGGCCGCCGAGAGACAGTCGTTCGTTGAGGGCGAAGCCGACCCCGGCATAGCCCTTGAGTACCCAGCCGGGCTTTATGTGATAACCGTCGAGGGTTCTGGCGAAGGAGTACTGGTAGCCGACTCCGCCGAAGAGGATGGCCGGGTCGGTGCTACGCACGAAGGCTATCCCGGGCGTCAGGCTCCAGTGCCCGGAGCCGTTGTTCAGCGGGTCTTTCCAACTGTTGAAAACATCGTTGTAGCGCTTCTGCCCGGTCGGGATGTTGATATCCAGGCTGAGGGCGATCGCCGGCGTGTCGGCGTCCTCCTCGACGATCTGGTACTGGACCCCGAGGGCGATATCGGCCAGGCGCCAGGCATCGGCCTTGCGCACGAACTCGTTGCCGGAGATGTCCTGGACATGACTGTAGGTCAGCGGCAGGCTGAGATAGGCCTCGAGGTGACGCTGGAGTCCGGTGCGCAAGGTCGGACGCAGCTCCAGCTGGCGTGCCGAATAGGACGAGCGCTGAAAGTGACCGGCCTGGGGCAGGCCGTACTGGATCCGGCTCTGCTTGTAGGCGAGGCCGAGGTCCAGTTCATGTTCGCCGGGGGGGAGCAGCACGGTGGAACCCGTAAGGAAATCGAGCGGAGGTTGGGCCGGTTGGTCCTCGCCGTAGCGATGATCCGAAGCCCCGGCCTTGGTGTTTTCCTGCATGAGGGGACCGCTGGGACGGAAGCGAGCCAGGCTTACGATCTGGGAGACATCGACAGGCGTGGTGCCGAATGTCGCTGATTCCAGCAGCGTTCGGTTGTCCGTGGTGGCCTTCAGTTGCCCGGTGGCCTTTTCGCCGCTGGCAAACAGCAGGGTATAGGGGGTATTGCTGCCGATCGCGAGGATATCCGTTGTCGGTACCCTGACGGCCGAGCCGTAGTGAGTATCGAAGATGCATAGCCCGTCACTGAACGAGATGATGCTACCGGACAACCGGTCGCCGTTCTTCAGCAGCAGGTTGTCGGCCAATGCCGGCGGGGTGTCGTAGAGATAGAAAAAGATCACGCTGATACTGCCGAGCAACTTCAAGGGGCTGAGCATTGTTGCGTCCTTGCCTCATGCCGAGGCAGTAGCCAGCCACGCCGAGAGAGCGTGGCCTGGTGGGTTGCTGCGGGGAGTCAGGACAGTGCGATGCCGAGCCGGCTGACATACTCGGCCATCTTCGGATCGTTTCTTATGCCTTCGAGGAACTCCTGATGGAGCTTTTCGTTCATGGAACGAGAGTTGAGGGCGGCGTATTTCGAATCGTCGTCGATGAGACCGTTTCGTTCGTACAGCGCTTTCATGTGAGATTGCAGCAGATTGAAGTAGTCATCTAATTCCCCGGACGAAAGACTCGAAAATTTTGCATCGCCAATGGCTGATGTTCCATCTGGTAGAATGATGATTTCGATCACGAACTCACTCCACCAGCTTGGTATCGTCCCTACTGGAACAGGCGGGTCCATAACATCGGATGTCTCGGCGGCAGCGGCGCTGATGCTGACTTGGTCAGAGCGATTTTTCGTGCTTTCAGGGGGGGCTATTGAAAAATGCTCCTGGTCTTTTTTTTGAGGCGTTATTGTTTTCTGGGTGGACGAGTTATATGTGTATGGTGATAGGCTGCTGTTGATATTCATGAGGGTGCCTTTCGTGGGAGGATGTTTTTTGGGAGCGGTTGTTAAGACTGGGTCACCAAGAGAAAGTCGAGATTGGTCGATTCCAGCTGGTTTCTCTCCAGCCGAAATTTAATGGCGTACCATTGTCGCTGAGCGCCTGATAATGATGGTCGACCTCTACTGCATTGCTTGCATTCCAGTTTCCTCCGGGGGCGTCCGATTTATCTGCAAGCCAACGGTCTCCGGCAGCCAGATATTCTTTTCCGTTTTCTATGTATTTATGGTTTTTATGAGGATTCCACTCGCTACCTACCGAGTAGTAAGATCTGTAGTCGTGCTCATTGCCAAAACGCTTCAGTCGGATGTTGTATGTCTTCAGGCCTTGCTTAACGCTGGGGTAGGGATGGCCAGTAATTCTTGCAGTGCCTTTGATCTTGCTGAGGCTTTCGTCATCAAGGACAGTTACTTTGATGCCTTTGGCTTCAAGCGATGAAATGATGGGTGACTGCGCGAAGCTGACGGCTGGCAGGAAGAATATGGCTAGCAGTATGTGGCTGATTTTCATTTTTAACTCCAGATTCGATTTTCAATCAAAATAGATGGTCCCATGTCTTGTCTTTCGATCAGGCAGGCGGCGGTATTGATCTCTTGGCTGTGGGAAGGCCAGTGTTTATTTTTGTAAGCGGATATTTGATATTTTTTGAATTTGTTTGATAACTACCCGAACGGATAGTTTTTTTGTTATTTGGAAATAAGAAGTATTGTTTTAGGGTTGTGCGTGAATATATGTGGGAAGTGGCTGTGGCTTAAGGACTACAAAAATAGTTTGATTGTTGAGGAAGGGAAGGATTATTGGTTCTGTGTTGTCTGGGCTCACGCTATCGCCAGCAAGCCGGTTCCTACAGGGGGTGGTGGTGCCTGGAATATCCAGAACACCTCAACGTTCTGCTTCTGCTTTGGCTTTTGATCTACCGGCCCTGTTCCCAGCCGGCTGAGTGGAGGTTCTGTTTCGAGAGTCGCCCGGCAGGGAGGCCGGGCGAGCCGTGTTGGGCCATGGATGGCCCGTCACGGCGTGCTCTCGAAACAGGACCGCAGCGAAGGAACCCTCGCGTAGCGAGGGCCAATGGAGGGGCTAGACCTTTTGGTTCCTTTTGGGGCGTTTGCCAAAAGGAACTCGCCCGTAAAGGGCGAAACAGAGACATCAGCCAAACGCGCAAACGGATATGTCCCCACTCTCTACAAACACACAAACCATCGATTCAACAACCGAGGCTACCGAGAAAACCTCCTGGCCCCCGCCACACAAAAAATCACCGCCACCGTCACCCCCAGCATCCCCAGGCTCACCTGCTCATGCAGCAACGTCGCCGCCAGCGCCAGCCCGAAGAAAGGCTGCAACAACTGCAACTGCCCCACCGCCGCAATCCCCCCCTGGGCCAACCCCCGATACCAGAACACAAACCCGATCAACATACTGAACAACGACACATACCCCAGACAAATCCAGGCCGCCGAACTGATGCCCGAAAAGCTCGCCGGCCTACAGAACCCGCTCAACACCAGCATCACCGGCAACGACAACACCAGCGCCCAGCAGATCACCTGCCAACCGCCAAGTGTGCGCGACAGCCTGGCCCCCTCGGCATAGCCCAACCCGCAGACCAGAATCGCCAGCAGCATCAGCAGGTCCCCCAGGGGCGCGGCACTGAGCCCCTGGGCCAGTGCATACCCCACCACCAGCAGGCTGCCCAGTATTGAAAAACACCAGAACGCCGCCCGTGGCCGCTCACCACCACGCAGCACACCAAAGACCGCCGTCGCCAGCGGCAGCAGGCCGACGAACACGATCGAGTGCGCCGACGTCACATACTGCAACGCCAGCGCCGTCAGCAACGGAAAGCCGACGACAACGCCCAGGGCCACCACCAGCAGCGGCAGCAACTGCTCCCGGGCCGGGCGCCGCGCCCTGAACAGCCACAGCAGGGCCAGAGCCAGCAAGCCGGCGATGCTCGCCCGGGCCACCGTGAGGAACACCGGGTCGAACTCCAGCACCGCCAACCGCGTGGTGGGCAGGGACCCGCTGAAGATCACCACGCCGATCAGGCCGTTGAGCCAGCCACTCGTGCGCTGGCGGGTCGTCGATTGTTGTACGTTCGATAGCTGTTCCATCCGGCAGCAGTCTCCTGGGCAGGGGGCGCGTCCCCAGATCGGGGTTGCATGAAAGGCATGCTAGGATCGACTATGATGACAATCAAAAAATTGTCATGGATACACTTTGCATGCCTCGCCTGCGCTACAAGACCCTGGTCGACACCCTGGCCGCGGATATCCGTTCGGGCCGGCTGTCGCCCGGCAGCCGCCTGCCGACCCATCGCCAGTTGGCCGAAACCCACGGTGTGGCGCTGGTGACGGCGACCAGGGTCTATGGCGAGCTGGAAAACATGGGCCTGGTCAGCGGCGAAACCGGTCGCGGCACGTTCGTCCGGGAAACCACCCTGCCGCCGGGGCAGGGCATCGACCAGCCGGAGATTGCCGTGGGCGTGGCTGACCTCAACTTCAACTACCCCTCGTTGCCCGGCCAGTCGGAATTGCTGCGCAACGGCCTGCGGCAACTGGCACTGTCAGGTGACCTGGAATCGCTGCTGCGCTACCAGCCCCATGCGGGCCGCCAGCACGAGCGCGCTATCGTGGCACGTCACCTGCGGGTTCGTGGGGTCAAGGTCGGTGCCGAGCAGGTACTGATCGTCGACGGTGCCCAGCATGGCCTGGCGGTGACGATGATGGCCTTGCTGCAACCCGGCGACGTCATCGCCGCCGATGCGTTGACCTATTCCGGCTTCAAGGTCATCGCCGAGGCCCTGCACCTGGAAATCCTGCCGATCCCGGTGCTCGACCACGGCCCCGACCTGCAGGCGCTGGACCAGCTCTGCCGAACCCGCCGAGTCCGTGCGCTCTACAGCATCCCGACGCTGCACAATCCACTGGGCTGGGTACTGGACCTCGACCAGCGCGAGCAACTGGTGGCGCTGGCCCGTCGGCACGATCTGTTGCTGATCGAGGATGGCGCCTATGCCTTCCTGGCCGAAGACCCGCCGGCACCGCTGATCGAGCTGGCACCGGAGCGGACGATCTATGTTTCGGGGCTGTCGAAGAATGTCGCCACCGGCCTGCGGGTCGGTTTCGTCGCCGCGCCATTGGCCAAGGTGCCGTTGTTGCAGCGGGCAATCAGGGCCACCACCTGGAATACCCCGGGGGTGATGACGGCCCTGGCCTGCGCCTGGCTCGAGGACGGCACGGTGGCGCGCCTGGAAACCGAGAAGCGCCGCGACGCCCGCGTCCGCCAGGCGCTGGCTGCCGAAGTACTGGCGGGATTGCCGTGCATCACCCATCCGGCTTCCTACTTCCTATGGCTGCCGCTGGCCGAAGAGGCGCGGGCGGACCGGATCACCAAGGCGTTGCTCGACCTGGATGTCTCGGTCTCGACCGCCGAGCCGTTTGCGGTCGGCGCCCATGTACCGCATGCGCTGCGCCTGGCGCTAGGTTCGGTGGACCTGGCGGTGTTGCGCGAGGCGCTGCGCAAGGTCCGGTGGGTGGTCGAGGCCGCCTCCTGATCACGGTTGCCCGCCAGGCCTGTGTTACCGTGAAGGCTGGCTCGAACCCCGCCAAGACCAGGATTGCCAGGCACCATGGCCGACACTGACTACGAACGCTACGCCCGGTTCCACACGCCGGACCCGCGCATCGCCGAACGCGAGCGGG
The DNA here is from genome assembly GCF_014268755.2 of Pseudomonas vanderleydeniana. NCBI lineage: Bacteria > Pseudomonadati > Pseudomonadota > Gammaproteobacteria > Pseudomonadales > Pseudomonadaceae > Pseudomonas > Pseudomonas vanderleydeniana. The sequence continues at coordinate 2,627,985 of NZ_CP077093.1, forward strand.
CCGCGATGTCCCCGGAAGAAAAGGCCTGGGCGCTGGACAAGGGCAGTGGACACCGCAGTGGCTGGCTGAACTGGGTGATCCTGCCGGTGGTGATCGGTCTGTGGGCGCCGATGGTGTGCATCATCCTGGTGTTGCTGGCCTATCAGGCGTTGTTCGCGCCCGGGTTCGATCCGCAGCAGCATAGGGAGGCCATCCTCACGGCCATACAGGCGAGCACCCTGTTGCTTTTCATCGTGTGGGTGGCCTGGAACCGCCACCGTGCGCGCCACGATCCACGACTGCTCTATTGGCGGGACCTGCCCGAGGTGGCCGAGGTCGAGCTGGAGCGGCACACCCTGGTGTCGGCGTTCAGCCTGTGGTCGAGCAATTACGACCCGGATAATCCGCAAGTCGCGCGGTGGGCCGATGGGCGAATTCAGCAGGTCGCCGACAGTGGGGTGGTGCAGTGGCTGTTGGCGCAGACCGCCGAGGGCCGCTGGCTGGTGCTGTGCGAGCGGGTTGCCGGGGTGTTTCGCGGCCATGGCACGCAAGTGCGCCCAGCAGCGGCCAGCCAGTGGCCGTTGAGCGAGGAGCTGGCGATCGCCTTCGCTCCCCGGACCAACATCCCCCTCGGGCTGCGTTTTTCCGGAGCAGCGCTGGCGCTGGCTGAAACCGGCCATTGGTTGAGCCGCGGCGATCTCGACAGGCTGGCCCGCATCGCCCATCACTGGACGTTCTTCGCACCGGAGCGTTATGCGCTGATCAACCCCTCGGACGTTCCCTGGCTCGAGGCGCTGTTGCGCCGGGCGCAGTCCGCTGTCGTCGACAGCCTGCCATCCACCGTCTGAGAAAGGTTCTCGAAAGGCTGTTGCTCAGACGCAAAAACCTGGATTTCAGGCTCGATAGTCCAGCGGGTTATAGCTCTGGCCCGGGGCTTGTGGATTATTGAACGCAGGCTGTCCAAAGCGTCAGAAAAACCCTACATCGGTGCTAGCGCTCTGCTAGGCTAGAGCCTGTATCTGCAGCATCTGTGTGGCGGTTGCGTAAGCAGTAGCTCGGCCTACTGCCAGGGAAGGAGGTTCGAGGTCGGCGCACATGTCAGCCCTTGCAGCTCGCTACCTTTCATCATTCGTTCGGTTGATAGTGACCATCAAAAAACGCAAGTTCTGTTTTTTGGGCGAAAGAGGAAGATAGCGTCATACCGAACCTGCTTTTGAAGGAACCCAAGCGATGAAAATTTCAACCCTGCTGGCTTTTGTCGCCGTCCTCACCACAGGTATCGCCACCGTTCCCGCCCAGGCTGCCGAAAGCACCAAGGGCGACCAGTCCTGCCACTTCCTGCCGGTGGCCGACAGCAGCTTCAGCCTGAAGCAGGCGCGTTCGGTCGGGGTGCTCTACAGCGAAAACACCGTCAACACCCTCGAGTACCTGGAGCGCTACCACAGCGTGGCGCTGAACGGGGCGAAGAACGATGCCCTCGACTCGCGCATCAGCAGCGCCTTCGTCAGCAGCTCCGACCCGAAACTGGCGATCGACTGGCTCAAGGCTTCGCTACAGCAGCAGTTCGCTTCGGTGACCGTCTACGACAACCTCGATGCCGTGGTGAAGGCCCGTCCCGACGTGGTGGTGATGCTCGATACCTACAGCCGCCTGGTGACCAAGCGCAACAACCAGTTCGAGGCCCGTTTCATCGCCAAGTTCTATGACTCGAACCTGCAGTACATCGGCCAGGCCGAAGGCTCCACCGGCAAGCAACTGTCTTCCGTGTGGGTCAAGGGCAAGGCTGCACCGGAAATCGCCGCGCAGATCAACCAGCAGCGTGACCTGCAGGTCGATGCGCTGAAACAGTTCGATGCTTCGCTCAAGGCCCTGGTGACTTCGGGCGGTGTCGACCGGGTGGCGACTAACTGAGCACGCGCCGCGATCAGCGGCGTGCCAGCTTGTACTTGACGCAATCCTCGTAGAAACCGCGGCGAATGGCCTCAGGCTTGAGCCGCGACTTGCTGTCATAGGTCTGTTCGGTGATGCCCAGGGCCATCATGCGCATCCAGCCCTTGCTGAACTTGTAGGCCTGGATCTTCTGCCGCGCGGCGTACAGCGACACCCCCGACAGTTTCAGTTCCTGTGCCCGTGCCGCGGTGCCGGCGCCCCAACTGCACATGTAGCGATCATTGGCCTTCAGTTCCCTGCCGTCAGCGCACAGCGCAACGCCTGCCAGGGAAAACGAGATCAGCGTGGTCCATAGGGTTCGCATTTAAACTCAACCTAACTGCCTGAAAATAAAGTGATTCTGGCTGTTGCTGAGTCATCGCGGGGCCATCAATGTGCCTGCTGCTGGGCCTTGGGATCAAGTGTCGCCTGGCGTCGGCAGGTTCAGTTCCACGCACAATCCTCCTTGGGCCCGATTGCTGAACGCCAGGCTGCCCCCCAGGCGCCGGGCGATCACCTCGACGATCGACAGGCCGAGCCCCGCACCCTGCGGGTTGCCGGCGCTGTAGAACCGGTCGCACAAGCGGCCGAGCAATTCGTCGCTCACGCCTGGCCCTTGGTCCATGATCCGCAGCCGCGTGTCCGGGCCGCTGCGTTCAAGCACGATCTGTATTTCGCTTTGCGCCGGGGCGAAGTTCAGCGCATTGCCTACCAGGTTCTGCAGCAGGATGGAGAGGGCAGTGGGGTCGGCGAGCAGCGGAACGTCATCATCGCTGTCCAGTATCAGTTCGACCTGGCGCCCCCACGCCAGGGGCGTCAGCTCGGCCAGTTCCTCGCGCACCAACGCGGCCAGGTTCAACAGCTGCCGTGGCTGGTCTTCCGGTTGCAGGCGGGCCATGGTCAGCAGTTGGCTGACGATTCGGGTCGCCCGGCTGACGCCCTGGCGCAGGAAGGCCAGGGCCTCGTCGCGCTCTTCGGCGGTGGTTGCGGCCTGGGCGTTCCGGGCATGGATGTCGAGCACTGCCAATGGCGTGCGCAGTTCGTGGGCGGCGTCGGCAATGAAACGTCTTTCGCGTTCCAGCAGCCTGCCCAGTTGTTCCAACAGGCGGTCCAGGGTAGCGCGCATGGGTTGCAGTTCCGGTGGCAACGGGCCGGCCTGCAGTGGCTCGAGGCTGTCCACTGCCCGGTTGCGCAGGTGGCGATGCAGGCGCTGCAACGGCCTGAGGCCCCAGCCCAGCAGCGCCCAGATCACCACGACCAGCAGTGGCAGGCCGATCAGCGTCGGCCAGAGGGTGTGCTGGACGATACGCTGGATCAGGTCCTGGCGCAGGTCGTCGCGTTCGCCGACCCAGATCTGCAGGCCCTGTTGCTCGTCCCTGAGCAGGAATCCGCACCATTGCCGGTCGCCGTCGCTGAAGTCATGGGCGCCGGCGGGTGGCGGTGTGGCCAGCGCCGGGGCATCCAGGGAGCGCGATAGCAGCCGGCCCTGGTCATCCCAGATCTGGAAAGTCAGCAGGGTTTCGTAGGGGTGCATGTGCCCCTCGTTGCCGATCCGTGACATGGCCCGGCCGAAGGCCGCCTGCAAGCGGCCCCAGTCGGTGTCCCGGGTGGGCTGCTGTTCGAGCAGGCCCTGCAGCAGGCGAGCCGACTGCACCATCTGCGCATCGTAGATTTCCTCGATTTCCCGGTGACTGTCGCGCAGCGCCAGCCAGGCCAGGGTCAGACTGCCGACGATCACCAGCAGCAGGGTCGGGGCGAGGATCCGGGTGCGGATGGACATCATGGCTGCGCGGCCAGCAGGTAGCCGACCCCGCGCACCGTGCGGATCAGGCTGCTGTCGAGTTTCTTGCGCAGGTTGTGGATCAGCACCTCAAGGGTGTTGCCCGGTCCGCTGTCCTGCCAGCCATACAGCGCGGCGCTGAGGCGTTCGCGGGTGATGACGGCGCCCGGACGGCTGAGCAACTGGTGCAGCAGTTGATACTCCATGGGAGTCATCAGCGTTGGCCGGCCCAGGTAATGCACCTGTTGCGTCGCCGGGTTCAGGCGGATGCCGGCGTGTTCCAGCCATGGCTGGGCACGCCCCTGGCTGCGCCGTAGCAGGGCGCGGATGCGCGCCTTGAGTTCGTCCAGGTCGAAGGGCTTGACCAGGTAGTCGTCGGCGCCGGCGTCCAGGCCCAGCACCCGGTCGGCCTTGGCGTCGCGGGCGGTCAGCACCAGCACCGGGACGTCGCCGTGGGGCAGGGCACGGGTCTCGCGCAACAGGCTCAGCCCGTCCAGCTGTGGCAGGCCGAGGTCCAGCAGGACCAGGTCGAAACGCTCGCAGCGCAAGGCATGGGCGGCCTGGCGACCGTCGGCCAGCCAGTCCAGTGCGTAGCCTTCGCCGCGCAGGGCCACCTGGATCCCGCGCGCCAGTGCCTCATCGTCTTCCACCAGTAATACCCGCACAGCCCGGTCCTCATGCCCGTCAAAGGCGCCATCATCGCTATCGCGGAGCATTCGGACAGGGTTCAAATGTAACAACCCGTTGCCCGCTAAGACTGGATTAAGCTTCGGCCCCGATCTTGGGTCGTGCTCGATTCACTTGCGGACCTGCCCATGTCGATCTCCCTGTTGTCCTCCCGTCCCTCTGGCCGCTCGCGCGCCTGGCTCAACCTGCTGGGGCTGACCTCCCTCAGTTGCCTGTTGTTGCTGCTCGATGATTTCCTGCAACAGTTGTTCACCGCGAACAACCGTGCCGAGCTGGAACTGGCCTATGTGGTGACCCTGTGGCTGTTCAGCGCCGCGCTCTGGCTGTGCAACCTGCGTTACGTGGTGCTGGCGATCCTGCTGCTGTTTGCCGGCATGCAGTTGCTGCAACTGGGCAATATCAGCTTTTTCGGGGAGCCGCTGAGCGCCATCGATCTCAAGGCCATGAGCGGTGACCTGGGCGAAGTGCGCGCCGGAGCCTGGTACGGGCTGGCCGGGCACTGGCCGGTGCTGCTGTGCGTCGCCTTTCCCTATGGTGCGCTGATCTACCTGCATCTGCGCCTGCCGGGGCGGATCGAGTTGCCGGCCAGCCGTTGGGCGTTGCTGCTGATTGCCGTGGTACTGTTGTCCAAACCCTACCGGGCCACCTACCGCAACCTCGACGCCTTCGTTCCGAGTGCCAGCCGTAGTGCGCTGCACAACAGCCTCAACAGCTTCTCGGCCTGGTCGGTGCGCCTGGCCTTCCGACCCGAGACGGTGTTGCCGGTGGCGCCGTTCAAGCCCTATGAGTTGACCTCCATTCCCAGCAGTGCCAGGCATGTCTGGCTGGTGGTGGCCGACTCGTTGCGCAGTGATCGCCTCGGAGTGTTCGGTTATGAGCGCGATACCACGCCGCGACTCGCCGAGTATCTGGCGCGGCATCCGAGCGCGCTGGTGCGCCCGGGGATTGCCGCCGGGGTCGCCACCGATGTCAGCCTGCCGTATCTGCTCAACCCGATCCGCGAGCCGGGCCAGGACCACCGGCTGCGCAGCGGCGACACCAGCCTGTTCCGCCTGGCCCAGGCGGCAGGCTTTCGTACCTACTGGCTGTCGTCCCAGGAATCCAAGCTGCTGGCGAACCTGGGCAGCCGCTACATGGATGTGTCGATCACCCGCGAGGACCATCCGCTGCGTTTCCTGCAGAGTCAGGACGGGGCCCTGCTGGACGTGCTCGACCAGCAGCGCTGGGGACCGCGCAATTTCGTCGTGCTGAACCTGCGCACCGCGCACCTGCCCTACGCGAACAACTACCGCCACGAGCGCCGGCCGATGCCTTGGCCGGACACCGGCAGCGGTGGCCAGGCCAATGCCTACGACAACTCGATCCACTACCTGGACTCGCTGCTGGCGCAGATCGTCGAGGACTTCGACAAACTGGAAGGCGAGCGCTACCTGATCATCACCGGCGACCACGGCCAGCGCCTGGGCGAGGACGGCCAGTGGGGGCATAACGACCTGGTGCCGCAGGTCAGCGATGTGCCGGTGATCGTGGTATCGCGCGATGCCCCGAGTGGTGCGCTGGAGGAAATGGCCGCCGAGCGCTGGGTCAGCCATTACGAGGCCGGGCGTTGGCTGGCGGCACGGCTGGGCACGCGCATCGACAATCCCAACCAGCGCGCCAACGAGTATTTCGTGCATGGCAAGCTGCTGTTCGGCGACAACTTCATCCAGCGGGTCTGCGAGTCCCCCACCGGACTGGTTCACCAGCCGCCGCAGCAGCTCAGTCAACTGCTGCCGAACCTGCCGGAAACACCCTGCGGCTGAGGGCGGTCAGTCTTCCAGCGGCTCCCAGTGCAGGGTGCCGAACAGATAGTCCATCAGCGGCAGGACGATATTGAAGTTGCGCTCCTGCATCAGCTCGCGCCGGTGGTGCAGCTCATGCAGCCGGCGCATCTGGCGGATCCACGGCAGGCGTGCCAGCGGATGGCTCGCCGGCAGGTGCTCGCAGGCATGGAACACCTCGTAGGCCAGGTAGCCGAGCAGGGTGCCGCTGGCGAACAGCGCCGCGACATTGGCGTTGAATGGCAGGATCAGCAGCCACAGCGGCAGGGCGAATGCCAGACTGTGGAGCATGATGAGCCAGGCGGGGAACAGCACCACCCGCCAATCCCGGGCCTGATCGCAAGTCATGTAGCCGGGGCCGAAGAAACTGTGGTGGTCACCGGTATGGCGGGCGTAGAACAGCCGGGCGAAAGCCTGCCGGTGGTGGCCCAGCCAGCGGTGCACGACGTAGATGCACAGGTTGAAGAACAACAACGACAGCGGCAGGGCCAGCCACTCCAGCCCCTGCACCTGGTGCAGCGAGCTCCAGAGCAGGGCGATGCAGGACACGCCGTAGGCCAGGACGAAGCCACCGTGCAGCCAGGGGTTGTAGCGGGGGTGAATCGCGGCGCGGTAACGCGCGCGGAAGTCCGGGATGGGGTTGCGCATGGTGCGGCTCCAGCTGTTGTTATTATTCATCGCAGCTTAGCAGCCCTGGTTTATCCGCGAACGGGGTGCTAAATCCAGCGCTAAACGGTGCCAAATCCGGGGCGTGCCGACATCGGAGTGCGAGTGTTTTGTACGAAAAGACTTGGTTTGTGGATGGAACACTAATTAGAATCAGTCTCATTTAACACCTCGCCCAGGTCCTCTCCCATGACTGATGCCGTGACGCCAACGGAGCAAACCCTGCACACGCTGTACCGTGATCACGGCAGTTGGCTGGAGGGCTGGTTGCGGCGGCGCATGGGCAATGCCTGGGATGCCGCCGACCTGAGTCATGACACCTTCCTGCGGGTGCTGTCCAGCGCGCAGCCGCTGGTCGACCTGCGTGAGCCGCGGGCGTTCCTGCTGACGGTCGGCAAGCGCCTGCTGAGCAATTTCTACACCCGGCGCAGCCTGGAGCAGGCCTATCTGGAGGCCCTGGCGCAGTTGCCCGAGGCCTGCGTACCGTCGCCGGAGCAGCGCTGGCTGCTGCTCGAAACCCTGCAGGCGCTGGACGAACTGCTCGATGGCATGCCCGCCGTGGTCCGGCGCGCCTTTCTCTGGAGCCAGCTCGAAGGGCTGGGCTATCGCGAGATCGCCGAGCGCTTGCAGGTCTCGGAGCGCACGGTCAAGCGCTACATGGCCCAGGCCTACGAGCACTGCCTGTTGGTGGAGCTCTGATGCCGTCCGCCGTTACGCCCGAAGCCCGGGCTGTCGCACGCGCCGCAGGACAATGGCTGGCACTGATGGAGTCGGGCGCGGCCAACGATGACGATCGCCGCCAGTTGCAGCACTGGCGTGACAGCAGCAGTGCCCACGAATCCGCCTGGCAGAAGGCCCAGCTGTTGCGCCAGCGCTTCTGCGGCCTGCCCACGGCGTTGGCCATGGCTACCCTGGACCGTCCGGACCCGGGCCGGCGCGCCGTGCTCAAGCGTGCCCTCGGCGTGGCGGCGCTGGTACCGGCCGCCTGGCTGATCAGCCGGCAACTGCCGCTGGATGCCTGGCAGGCCGACCTGCAGACCGCGACGGGCGAGCGCAAGCGCTTCCCGCTGGCCGATGGCAGCACCCTGCAACTCAACACCGCCAGTGCGGTGAATGTCGACCTGCAGGCGCGGTTGCTGACCCTGGTGCGTGGCGAAATGGCCCTCAAGGTTCCGGGCAGCACCGCCCTGACCATCCAGGCACCGTACGGCCGCATTGCCGTCAGCCACGGCGAAGTCTGCGTACGCCTTGATACACAGGCGTGCCGGGTATCGGTGGTCAGTGGCGCGGTGCAGGTGCAGCCGCTGCAGGGGCCGCCGATATCGCTGGGCGAGGGCCAGGAGGTCATCCTGGGTGCTTCCGGTGCGGGAGTGCCGAAGGCATTCGACGGACAGCTGCCGGGTTGGCGCGAGGGTGTGCTGATGGCACAGAACCAGCCATTGGGCGACTTCCTGCGCGAGCTGGGTCGCTATCGCAGCGGCCTGTTGCGCTGGGATCCGGTGCTCGAAACGCTACGCCTGACCGGCAGCTTCCGCCTCGACAATACCGACCGCATCCTCGAACTGCTGACCGCCAGCCTGCCGGTGGACGTACACATGCGCACCCGCTACTGGGTCACCCTGGCGCCGCGCAAAAAAACCGCAGGAAAAAACAGTGCCTGAAGGCTGTCCCTTTTTTTCACCTCACCGGTCATTCCAGGTAAGTGAACAAAATACGAGAGCTTTCTCCCATGCCGGCAGTCCCCCCTTTGCGTTTGCGTCCGTTGTTGCGTTTCGGCCTTGTGCTGAGCCTCAGTTCCACACCGTTGCTGGTTGCATCCGCCTGGGCGGAAAACGGTGCCCGCCGTAGCTACGAGGTCCCGGCCGGCAGCCTCGGCGCGGCCCTGACCCGGTTCGCCGGGCTGGCGGGGGTCAACCTCTCGGTCGATCCGGCGCTGGTCAGTGGGCACGCCAGCAGCGGCCTGTCCGGTGAATACGGGGTCGAAGAGGGCTTCGCTCGTCTGTTGCAGGGCTCGGGCCTGCAACTGGTGCCGGTGGGCAACCAGGCCTACACCCTGGTTCCTGCCCCGCAGGGCAGTGGCAGCCTGCAGTTGCCGGCCACCTCGATTCTCGGTGCCGATGGGACGACGGCTGGCCAGGCGTATGCCGGTGGCCAGGTCGCGCGGCGGGGCTCGCAGGGCCTGCTGGGCTCGCGGGACTTCATGGAGACCCCGTTCAGCATGACCACCTACACCAGCGAGGCGGTGAAGAACCAGCAGGCGCGGACTCTTGGCGACTTGATCGCCAGCGATCCTTCGGTGCGGGCGACCAATCCGGCGGGCGGGCGCTACGAGCAGTTCACCATCCGCGGATTCAGCCTGTTCAACAGCGATGTGTCTTACAACGGCCTGTATGGCGTACTGCCGACCTACACCATCGACATGGAAATGGCCGACCGTGTGGACATCCTCAAGGGCCCGAGCCAGCTGATCAACGGCATCTCGCCGCGCGGCAGCGTCGGCGGTGGCATCAACGTGGTGCCCAAGCGCGCCACCGACAAGCCGATCACCGAGTTCACCGGCAGCTATGCCTCTGACAGCCAGACCGGCGGCGCTGTGGATATCGGGCGACGTTTCGGTGACGAGAACCAGTTCGGTGTCCGCTTCAACGGGGTGAAGCAGTCCGGCGACACCACCTGGGATCACCAGAGCGTCGACCGTCAAATGGCGGTGCTGGGCCTGGACTTCCGTGGTGAACGCCTGCGCCTGTCGACGGACATCGGCCACACCGAGCGTGACACCGATGCGCCGCAGGAGCGGGTACAGATTGGCGCCAATGCGAAGGTGCCGAACCCCAACGATGTACACCGCAACTATGCGCAGGCCTGGAGCTGGGCGCACACCAAGGACACCTTCGGCACGCTCAATGGCGAGTACGACCTCAGCGACTCGGTGATGGTCTATGGCGGTGTCGGCCTGCGCAAGAGCAACCACGACTTTCTGCGCCATGCCGTCTCGATCACCAACAATGCTGGCGATTTCAGCGTGCCGCCGCGCGACTTCACCCGTGACGAGAACGTCCGCACCGCGACGATGGGCGTACGCAGCTGGTTCCACACCGGCGCCGTCAGCCATGAGCTGAACCTGGCGGCCAGCGATTTCTACATGGACTTCACCAACGGCGGTGCCCGTTACGCGGCGGGCAGCAGCAACCTCTACAACCCGGTACAGACACCGGAGCCGGTCACGCCCACCCGCTACGACGACAAGGTCTATACCGAGAACCGCTTCACTGGCCTGGCACTGTCCGATACGCTGGGTTTTTTCGATGACCGCCTGTTGCTGACGCTGGGTGCCCGCTGGCAGCGGGTCAAGGTCGATGACTGGACCAACGGCATCAAGGGCGAAACTTCCTACGACGAAGAAAAGATCTCGCCATCGGGCGGCATTCTGTTCAAGGCCACCGACGAGCTGTCGTTGTACGCCAACTACATGGAGGGCCTGAGCCAGGGCAAGATCGCCCCGTCGACCTCACGCAACGAGGACGAGATCTTCCCGCCATTCATCAGTCGCCAGGTCGAGGTCGGTGCCAAGTATGACTTCGGTTCCTTCGCCTTGACTGCCGCGGCGTTCCAGATCCGCCAGCCGGCCTACGAGACCAACGCCACCTCGCGGCTCTTCGGTCCGAACGGCAAGCGCCAGAACCGCGGCGTGGAGCTGAGCGCGTTCGGCGAGCCGCTCAAGGGCTTCCGCCTGCTCGGTGGGGTGATGTACATCGACAGCAAGCTGACCAACACCACCAACGGTACCTATGACGGCAACCGTGCCCCGGCCACGCCCGAGTACAACGTCAACCTCGGTGCCGAATGGGATGTTCCCGGTGTCGAGGGGTTGACCCTGACCGGCCGCGGCATCTACTCCAGCTCGCAGTACCTGGACCAGGCCAACAGCAAGGAAATCGACAGTTGGGAGCGATTCGACGTCGGTGCCCGCTACGCCTTCAAGTTCGACGACAAGGCCATCACCCTGCGTGCCAGCGTCGAGAACGTCATGGACAAGCGCTACTGGAGCTCGGCCGGCGCCTCGGATGACAGCGAGCCCGGGCTGACCCTGTCGACGCCAAGGACCTATCTGCTGTCGGCGACCGTCGGCTTCTGATCCAGGTGTGATGATGCTTGAGCGTGTCTGGACAGGCACGTTCGTGTGCTGTTAAACGACATGGAGGACGATGTTCAGGGCGCCGTTTTTCATGTCGTGGAGAAAGTCGATCTGCGATCTGCTGATAAAGAACATTGATCCTGCCTGGGTTTCAGCCGGCATCGAGAAACAGGGGGAGAGCTGGTTGCGCAGCCTTTCGGGAAATGCGATGAGCAGATCAACGCCCTGGTATTCAATGGAGCCGCCAGTTCCCGTACAGATGAGGTTCAATGTCGCAGGGCCAGCCTGGCTCTGTTCGATGGGCAAACGAGTAGTTGTCCCGACTCTGCATTTGCGAATGGCCCGCGAGATGGTATTGAAGTCTTTCGGAGCACCGAAGAGGTGAGCTTCGTCGCCGTCTATTTTCAAACGCACACTGCTTCCCTATGCCTGAGAGGCCTTCTCGGCCCATGCCTCGTTACTGCGATAGCGGCCCAGCCCCAGTGCGTCGAATTCGTCCTGGCCCGTTTGCACCGTGACGCCGATATGGCGCAATGCCCGACTGATCGGAGAGTCGGGCCAGGCGCTCATGTGGTCCTCGTCGTCGCCCAGATTCAGGATGACCTCGCCCTTGTGCCAGATAACGGCGTCCTGTCCGCCAGTGCCTCCGTGAATGTAGGTAGCTGCATAGAGGATAGGCCCCTGGTCGGAAAGCCTTGACGCCAGCTCGGTGATTCCCACGGCCAGCTCGCCCGAATGAGGCACTGCTGCCGTCGTGTGAGCCGTTGCCTGACTCTGCAATTGCACTTCGACCGTGTGGGTGACAGGAATCAGGGCCAGTCCCTGGGGAAGGGGACATATCGCTGCTGCCGGGAGCAGGCTGCGGGCTTTTGTCAGCGTTTCGAGCGGTCCGATGAGAACCTGAATCCAATGCACGCAATCTCTCTCCCTTCGATAATTGGCAACTGTCGGTTCTGTAACCAGGCCTGTCGTGTTGAGAATCATTAAACCGATCACAGCAGACGACAGACAACTCTGGTAAAGTTCGTTAGCTTACTACATATCAAGTTGCCTACCTGTAATCGAGACACCCGCAATGAGCAATGACCTGAGCGAAGAGGAGATGCGCCTGGCGCTGTTCGGCTCTTCGCGTCCGAGTGCCGAACCGATCGCCCCGCCAGCCCCTGAACCCGAGGTGGTTGTCACACCTGCCGCTCCACCCAAGCGCCGGCCGGTGGCCAAGGCGCTGTCGCCCAAGCTGCGGGTGATCCTGCATGCGACCAGGGAGTTCGAAGGCGAGATCGAGGAGTTGGTGTATGACGCCAATACCCTCAGCACCTTCACCGCCGAGCAGGAAGCCAAGGCTGCGGCGAAAAAGAAGAAGTTCCGCTATTTCGACGTGGTTTCGATCAAGCCGATCTAGTGCCCTCCGGCTCGGGCGCCGGGTGCAGATCGATATGCTGACTTGGGTGCAACGGCCTTGCACCGTTGCACCCGGGGCTTGCCGGTCAGGCGCCGGGCCCAGGCCTCACAACGAGAACCGCGCCAGCATTCCATCCAGTTCCACCGCCAGGCGGCCCAGTTCCTGACTGGCGCTGCTGGTCTGTGCCGCGCCGCTGGCCGTTTGCATCGACAGGTCGCGGATGCGCACCAGGTTGCGGTCCACTTCACGGGCCACCTGGGCCTGCTGCTCGGCGGCGGTGGCAATCACCAGGTTGCGCTGGTCGATGCCGGCCACCGAGCTGGAAATGCTCCCCAGCACGTCCTTGGCCACCTGCGCGCGCTGGCGCGTATGGCCGGCCTGGGTGGCGCTCTCGGCCAGGGCCTGGACCGTCTGGTCGGTACCCTGGTGAATGCCTTCCATCATCTGTTCGATTTCCCGGGTCGAGGCGTCGGTGCGATGCGCCAGCCCGCGCACCTCGTCGGCCACCACGGCGAAGCCGCGGCCGGCTTCCCCCGCCCGGGCCGCCTCGATGGCCGCGTTGAGCGCGAGCAGGTTGGTCTGGGCGGCGACGCTGCGAATCACTTCCAGCACCTTGCTGATGCCCTGGGTTTCGTTCGCCAGGGCCTGGGCCCGCAGGCTCGCCTGTTCGACCTGGTCGGCCAGGACACTGATATCGGCCATGGTCTCGTCCAGTTGCGCCTGGCCCTCGCGCACGGCGCTGCTGGAACTGCGCGATTCGCTGGAGGTTTCCACCGCATTGCGGGCGACTTCCTCCACCACCTGGCTCATCTGGGTCACGGCAGTGGCGGCGTGTTCGATCTCGCCGTACTGCTGGTGCAGGTCCTGGGCACTGTCGTGCATGATCGCGCCCATTTCCTGGGTGGCCGCGTTCAGGCGGCCGACGGCACCACCGATCTGCTGGATCACCCCGTGCAACTGGTCGCGCATGTGCCCGAGCATCTGCAGCAGTTGCGCGACTTCGTCGCGGCCATGGTCGACCACTTGCTGGCTGAGGTCGCCGGCGGCCACGGTCTTGGCCACCTGCAGGGCCTGCTGCAGCGGCCGGGTGATGCTCACGCCCAGGCGCCAGGCCTGCAACAGCATCAGCGCCAGTGCCACGGCGATGACGATCGGCAGCAGCAGGCGCACCTGCTGGAAGGTGCTGGCGGCGTTTTCCAGGGATTGCGCGCTGGTCTGCTTGTTCAGTTCGCGCAGCAGTTGCACTTGCATGTCCATCAACGCGCCCTGGTTGGCCAGGCCGTTGCCGGACAGGTTGCTGGCCTCGCTCAGTCGCTTCTGCTCGACCAGCTCGATGGCCTGCCTGAACAGGTCGACGAACTGCTGCGCGGCATCCTGCAGCAACTTGATCGAGTCGCGCTCGGTGCCTTCCGGCACCTTCGCCAGGTAGTCGGTGAAGCCCTGGTCCACCTCGGCACTGAGCTGCTGCAGGTTGATCTTGCGGTTGGTCAGTTCGGCCGGATCGTTGGCATACACCAGCAACAGGGCGGCCTCGGTACGCATCTTGCCCAGGTCGATGGCAATGGCGTCGGCCTGGGCGATACTCGACAGCGGTCCTTGCTCGATCAATTCGCCTTCGTGGCGAATGTGCTGCAGGGCCGTCAGGCACAGCCCACCCAGGGCAACCAGCAGCAGGGCGCACAGGCCGAAACTGGCCAGCAGGCGCTTGCCGATGCTCAGGCGGCGTAGCAGGGCGGGGCGGTGGGACGGCTTGCGGAGAAAGGCAAAACGGAATTTCACGACGGCGGGCTCTCTTGGACGCTACGTCATGATTTGTAACAGTATTACATGATGGCTTTATGTCATTAATGTGAAAACGGCCAAAAGCTGACTTTCTGGCGCCGGGATCACGGCAGGAAGGGGTCAACGGCGCTCCAGGTAGTCCCGGGGCGACTCGCCCAGCAGGCGCCTGAACATCGCCGAGAAGGCGCTGGGGCTGGCAAAGCCCAGGCTGTCGGCAATGCGATTGATCGGTTCGCCCGCTTCGAGCAGGGTCAGGGCCCGGGCCACCCGGACCTGCTGTACCCACTGCCGGTAGGTGATGCCGGTTTCCCTGATGAATAGCCGGATCAGGGTCCGGGTGCTGGCACCGACCACCTCGGACCACTGCTCGATGGTCCGCGACTCGGCCGGTTCCTCCAGGATCTGCTGGCAGATCGCGGCCAGGCGACGGTCCTGCGGCCAGGGAATCTCCAGCGGTACCGTCCGCGAGTGTTCGAGCTTGTGCAGGATCAGCGCGACGATGCTGCGGTTGGGCAGGTCGTCCGGGTACAGCATCGGCTGTTCGGCCAGGGCCAGGATCAGTTCGCGCAGCAGCGTGTCGACCTCGATCACCTTGACCCGCTCGCCAAATCGTTCGGCCTGGCTGCGCTCGACGTAGATCGTGCGCATCCGTGTGTCGCTGAGCATGACCTGGTCATGCACCACTCCCGCCGGAATCCATAACCCGCGCTGGGGCGGGATGTACCAGATGCCATTTTCACTGGCGACCCGCATCAGGCCCTTGCTGGCGTAGAGGAACTGCCCCCGTGGGTGGCTGTGCGGCGCGTTGTAGCTGCCCGCCGCCTGATCGCGGGAGAAGGCGGTGATCACCCGGGGCAGGTCCTGGTAGTCGTGATAGTCGTCGCTGTGCCCCTCGGATTTGAGGCTGTCACTTTGGCGACGAATGTTGGCATTCATGCAAAACCGTCCAGGTCGATGGCGAAATTAGTATTTGCCACAGAAATCAGTTCAGCGATAGAGATCTGGAGGCAGCGCATGTCAATCGCAGTGGTACAGAGAACACGAGCAATCGAATTCATGGCGGGCCTCGGCCTGTTTATCCTGGCGCTTTCCCTGCGCCCGGGCATCGTCTCGGTCGGGCCGCTGGTCGGCGCGATACAGGCCGAGTTCGGCCTGCGGCACGCCCAGGCGGCGTTGCTGACAGCGATACCGGACGTGTGCATGGGCCTGTTCGCCATCTTCATCCCGCGCATCGGCCGCCGTTTCGGCAATGATCGGGTGGTGCTGTTTTCCCTGGCCCTGCTCGGGGCCGCGATGGTCCTGCGGGCCTACGCCGGGTCGTCGGCCAGCCTGCTGTTTTCGACCTTCCTGGTGGGTGTCGGTGTCGCCATTTCGGGGCCGTTGATCGGCGGCTGGATCAAGAGCCACTTCGCCAGCCATGCGGCCATGCTCATGGGCATCTACGCCGCCGGGCTGGGCATCGGTGCCACCCTGGCGGCGGTGGGCAGCGAGTACGTGGCGCTGGCCGAAGGTGGCTGGCGCCTGGCGGCGGGGATCTGGGCGGTGCTTTGCGTGTTCGCCATGATCAGCTGGCAGCGCCTGGCGACTGTGTTCCCGTCCCGGCCGCAGGCCGTGCAAGGCGCCAGCAGCCCGGTCAGCCAGCCGGCATTTCGCCGTGGCCGGGCCTGGCTGATCGCGGTGTACTTCGGCCTGGGCCAGTTCGTCTGCTACGCCTGCTTCGCCTGGGTGGGCGAGAGCAGTCGTGAGCTGGCGATCAACAGCTTGGGTTCAGGGCTCAACCTGGGCCTGTTCGCGGCCATCATCGCGATCAGCAGTTTCGTTTCCGGGGTCATGACCCGTTCCACGCCTGATCGCCGTGCCTGGCTGGGCGGGTCGGCCATGCTCTCGGCCGCCGGGGCTGCAGCACTCTGGCTGGCCCCGGGCCTGCTCGGTGCGTTGCCGATCGTCGCCATCGCCCTGGGCCAGGGCACCTGTTTCGCCCTGGCGATGACCTTGCCGCTGGACAACACCCACACCCATGAACAAGCAGGGCAGTGGACTGCCTTCATGTTGTTCATCGGCTACCTGGTGGCGGCGCTGGGGCCATTCGCCTTCGGCTTCCTGCGTGACCACACCGGCACCTTCGAGGCCTCCTACGGCCTGCTGGTCGCGGCCTCGCTGGCGATGCTGGTGCTGACGCCGTTGCTCAAGCCGCACAGGCATCAGCAGGCTTGATTGTCCTTCCTGTTACGCAGATACCCGGCCATCGCAGCAAAGCGTTGCCGGGTTTCATGTTCGAAAATCCGGTTGACCAGCGGGTCCAGCAGCCAGCCGAGCCAGCGTGGTCGCAGTTGCACGTTGAAGGTGTAGATCAGCTCCGAGGTGTCGTTACCCAGGTCACGGTGGCGCATCGACGCGGCCCATCCGTGAAACCAGCCGGCCGGTTCGACCAGCACCGCAGCCGCGACCTTGGATGGCACGTAGTTGACGAAGCGGGTACGCAGGGAAAAGTGGCGCTTCCAGCCGCGCCCCTGGTTGAAGGTGATGGCGCCGATGTAGGGATGGCTGCCACCACCTTCAACCCCGGCGGCGGAGAGCAGAGTGTCCCACTGCCGGCGTACCTCATGGTTGTGGAACGCCTCGAAGGCGTCGGCTGCGCTGGCGGGCATGACCAGCGTGATTCGACGTTGTGTCACTGAGCGCCCTCGACAATCGCCGAGGTGAAATTCCAGCGCTGGAATTCCGGTTCGAACTCTTCCAGTTGCAACAGGCCCATGCAGGGCATCGCACCACGCTGGTCGATATGCCCCTTCGCCAGTTTGCAGGCCAGCAGTACGGTAGCCATGCAGGGAATCTCCGGGCCATGGCCGCCGGGCGCGGTCAGTTGCCAGGTCAGGCTGCCGGGCGTGCCGTCCTGGCGCAGGCCGCGCAGGTGGACACGCATGGCGCCCAGGTCGCTACCGAAGCGGTCCAGGGCCTTTCTCGACAAGGCATCCAGCTGTGCGGCGAACCGGCTGATCGGCAGTGGTATGCCCAGGCGCCGCAAGCCTGCCGCCAGCCACAGGCCAGCATGCTCCAGGCGCAGTTCCAGTGCGGCATGGAACTCGACGTCGCGTACTCCAGGGTAGCGGCTCGGGAACAGCGCCAGGTCCGGCACGTCGCAGGCCGCGCCCCAGCGCCGGCCCATGCCGGTGAAGTGGAAGTTGCGGATGTCCTGCCAGCCATGGCGCTTGACCCAGGCACCGTCATTCCAGCGGTCGAAGGCCTGGCCGGCATAGCCGAATACCGCCTGGATGGTCGCCACGCCCCGGGGTGCCTGCTGGCCCGGGGCGATGGCGATGCTGATGCCATCCAGGCGGGAAAACGAGCTGGCGAGGTGGTCGACTACCGCAGAGGAGAGACCCGGTACGCTGCTGGCACCGGAGACGGCCAGGACACCGGCCGCCTGTGCCTGCGCATCGACATTGGCGGCGAAACGGTCGACGAAGTCGCGGCCGTCGGCCAGGTCGATGTAGTGTGCGCCGGCGGCACATGCCGCCAGGGCAACCCGATAGTCCTGGCCCTGGAAGGGCCCGGCGCAGTGGATGACCAGGTCCGGCCTGGCTTCGACAAGGCGTTGCTCGAAATCGCTGGCCTCGATATCAAGGCGCAAGGTGGCGACGGTCTGCCCATTGTCGAATGGGTGCCGGCCCGCGCTGGCGCTGCGACTGGCGGCAATCGGTTCCAGGCCGGGCTCCAGCGCCAGGCGCCGGCAGATACGCGCGCCGAAATTGCCCAGGCCGCCGATGACGATGATACGCACGATTCATCCTTGAATGAGGGGAGAGGGCGGCAGTATACGGGGTCACGGGGTGGACAAGGAAAGAGGGGCAACGCGGTCCCTGTAGGCGCCGGCTTGCTGGCGATAGCGGTGCATCAGTTGGCGAAGTTCTCGCCTGACAGTTCACTATCGCCAGCAAGCCGGCTCCCACAGGGACCGCGTACCGTACTATGGCTGCTGGTCGCTCCAGACCGCCAGCTCGTAGCCATCCGGGTCGATGAAGTGGAAGCGGCTGCCACCGGGGAACGAGAACCGTGCCCGGCTGATGGTCGCGCCCGCGGCTTCGAGCTTCCGCTGGATCGCCTCGAGGTCCTGCCCATAGAGAATCACCAGCGGCCCACCCGGCCGCACCGGCTCTCCGGTGGTGAAGCCGCCGGTCAGGCGGCCGTCGCTGAACTCGGTGTAGTTGGGGCCATAGTCGACGAAGCTCCAGCCGAACACCTCGCCATAGAAGGCCTTGCTGCGTGCGATGTCGCTGACGTTGAACTCGATGTTGTCGATCTGCCGATCCTTGCCTCGAACACTCATGTTGACTTCCCTGTTGTCGAATGTGGGCGGCGAGTCTAACCGATGACGGCGTCGTTGTGCGCCTGCCGGTGGCCGCCCGCTCCCCCCTAGCCGGTGGTCACCGTCCGCTGGCTGGGCATTTCATTGCGCTCGCGGACGAACAAGCCGACCGCCAGCGCCCCGGCCACGCCCAGCACGCCGGTGACGACGAACGCCGCGCTGTAGGTACCGGTCATCTGGATGATGAACCCGGTCAGGGTTGGTGCGAACAGCCCGGCGCAGTTGCCCATGCCGTGCATCAGCCCACCGGCGGTGCCGACGTAGCAGCTGGGCACGGTGTCCTGGATCAGCGCCCAGTAGGCCGAGGCGGTGAGCATCAGGAAGCCGATCGCGATGGACATGAAGAACACCACCAGGTGCGTGGACTCGGAGCGGCCGCTCAGGCCGATGCAGGCTGCGGCGATGGTCAGGCAACTGACCAGCACCACCTTGCGCGAGAACAGCTGGCGCCCGGTTTTCTGGTAGATGCGATCGATCAGGAAGCCACCTGCTGCCATGCCGCAGGCCCCGACCAGCCAGGGAAAGGCGGTGATCCAGCTCATCTGCTGCAGGCTGACGCCCTTGGTGTCCACCAGGTAGCTGGGGAACCAGGTCATGAAGAAGTACAGCGTGTAGTTGTAGCAGAACAGCGAGAACCCGGTGCACAGCACGGCCGGGCGCAGCAGCACGCAGAGCAGGCTCGGCTTGTCGGTGGCGTCATCGGTCGTCGTGGCGCTGTCACGCCCGGCCTGGATATCGGCCAGTTCATCGGCACTCACCCGTGGGTGCTGGGCCGGATGGTCGGTGGCGATCAGTTTCCAGGCGATCGCCCAGACCACGCCGATGGCCCCGACGATGACGAAGGACCATTGCCAGCCCAGCGACAGTGCGAGTACGCCGATTACCGGCCCGGCCAGCGCACCGCCCAGCGGCCCCCCGGCCTGGTTGATACCGACCGCCCGTGCCCGCTCGCGGATCGGGAACCAGTTGTTGACCACCTTGTTCGCCGTGGTCGGCACAGGGCCCTCGCCGATGCCGAACAGCGCGCGCACGATCAGCAGCGACCAGAAGCTGTAGGCCGTGGCGGTGAGCGCACACAGCGCGGACCAGATGCACATTGCCCAGAGGAACACGCGCTTGGGCCCGTAGCGATCGGCCAGGTAGCCGCCGATGAAGTTGAAGGCGGCGTAGCCGATGAAGAAACCGCTGAACACCATGCCCTTTTCGCTGGGCGTGAGTTCGAAACTCTTGGTGATGAAGGGCATGGCGACCGACAGCGCTGCGCGATCCATGTAGTTGATGACCATGGCGATGAACAGCAGGGTCACGATGAACCAACGGTATTGGCTTTTGTTCTTGTTCATGAAGGTTCGCCTGTGCAGGCACACGCAGGCCGGGGCGACCTGCGTGAGGGTGTTGGGGAAGAGAGGGCGTCAGCGCTGCTGCAGGTCCACGGCTTCGTCGACCATGTCGAACAGGCTGTAGCGCGGTGACCAGCCCAGCAGGGCGCGCGCCTTGGCGGCGGTGCTGTGCGGCTGGCCGAGCTCGGCCGGCAGGTTGGCCTCGACATAGCGCCGGCCGGTGGCCTTGGCCAGGTAAGGGATGAAGGTATCCAGCCCGACCAGGCTCGGTGGCGCCAGGTTGAAGGTTTCGCCGATGGCCGCCGGTTTGTCGAGCATCAGCAGCAGTGCGTCGACGATGTCGCGCACGTCGGTCAGCTCCTGGGTATGGGCATTGCCGTTGGCATCGCGGGCGAGCAGCAGCGGGTCGTCATCAGCGGCCAGCGGTTCGAGGATATCCAGCAGGCGCTGCACGTCACTGGCTGCCGAGTTGGCGTTGTGGCTGCTGGCGGCGCGCAGGCTGTCGATGCGCCCTTGCAGGGAGAACGCCGGGCGCGAGTATTCGCCATTGGGGTCGACCACTTCGGCTGCCGCCTCGATGTGCGAGAACACTGCGGTGGTGACTTTCAGGTTGGGGTGGGTGCGGGCGAAGAAGTCCAGCAGGTCCTGGCCGAGCAGCTTGGTCATGCCGTAGAAGCTGTAGGGCTCGCGCGGGTGGTGTTCGTCCACCGGACGATAGCGGGCGAAGCGCGTCGGGTAGACCTGGTCGCTGGAGGCGAACACCAGCCGCACCGGCCGTTCGGCCGACTGCTGTGCCGCACAGTCGAAGACGTTGTAGCTGCCGGTGACGTTCGCCTGCCACAGGCGATCTCGATCCTCGGTCCTGAAGGAGATCAGTGCCGCCAGGTGGAACACCGCCTCGGCGCCCTCCATGGCCTGGCGGACGCAGTTGCGGTCGGCCAGGTCGCCAGTGATGCACTCGATGCCGGCGGCCTGGGTCGTGGCGAGATTGCGGTCGCCCGGCAGCACCACGGTGCTGATCGTGTGGCCGCGCTGCATCAGCGCCTTGGCGACCTGGCTGCCGACGCGCCCGCTGGCGCCGGTGATGAAGACTTTCATGCTGCATTCCCCTGATTGTTTTTGGATGAAGTGGAATGCGGTGCAGCGTGTGAAAAAGGGCGGCGGGCCGCAATCGTTCCGGCCTGGCCGAGCGGTGTTGCGTCCCGCACTGTGGGAATCTCGGCGATGTCGTTAGGGAGCCAGCGCCTTGCCCAGGGCCTCGGCCAGGGCATCGTAGAACTGTTCCACCGCCGCCACCCCGGCCGCTCGCAGGCTGGCATGCACCAGGCCTTGGCCGATGTGCAGGTGGACGGGGACGTCGGCGCGTTGCAGCACCTGTGCGTACTGCCGGCCGTGGTCGAACAGCGGATCGTATTCGGCGACACCGATGAAGGCCGGCGCCAGGCCGGCGGCGTTATTGATCGTCAGGGCCAGTGCGCGAGGGTCGGTCCGGTGCCCGGCATCCGGTAGATGACCGGCCAGCGATGCCCGCAGCCCGGCGGCGGTCAGCATCGGCGCATGGGCATGGGCCTGCATCGACTCCAGTGTCTCGTCTGCCGTCAGTACCGGGTAGACCAGCGCCTGCAGCAGCGGCTGCGGCAAGTCGAGCTGGCGCAGGGCAACGCACAGGCCGGCGGCGATCGAACCGCCGGCGCTGTCGCCCGCGACCAGTAACTGCTCCGAGTCCAATCGTGGCCAATGCCCGCGGCGCAGGGCGTGCCAGACTGTCAGCACATCCTCCAGCGGGGCCGGGAACGGATGCTCTGGCGCCAGGCGGTAGTCCACCGCGACGATGGCCACGGCAAGTCGCTTGAGCAGCGCGAAGGCGAACCAGTCATGGGTGGTGTGGCTGCCCATGTTCCAACCGCCGCCATGCAGGTAGAGCAGCGTTGGCCAGCCGTTTGCCGGTGCCGGCTGTAGGGGCGTGTAGAGGCGCACGGCCAGGCCGTCGAGGTGTTCGTCCTCGACCCGAACGCGGGCCGGCCGTTCCGGGGTGAAATGCCGGCAGGCCCTGGCAAAGGCCGCGCGACGAGCTGCCAGGCTGTCGTTCTCCGGGGTGAAGGTCGCGCTGTGCGCCACATACGCGGCGAGGTTGGGATCGAGTGGGTAGGCGGACATGCCGAAGGCTCCGGTGGAAAGTCCCGCGCAGCCTAGCGCCACCTGCCTTCGCGAGGTTTTTTTCCGCCAGTGTCGCCAGGGGCGATTCTCGCCATGTGGGACAAGCGGCCCGGTTGTCGGGTGATGACGTTTTGTCGCAGCCGGGCTTGCCCCTAGGATCGGTCTCCAGTTGCCGGCTCGACGAGCCCGCCGTCCCATTCAGCCTGGAGAACAATAATGGCGATTCACCAATACGCCGAAGACTACGACAACAGCGCCAATCGCAAGGTGTCGGTCAGCGATGCGACTCTCGAAAAACTCTCGCGTTGCTCCAGTGGTTCGCTGACCACGCAACTGTTCAAGCGCGGTTTTCGCCAGCCGGCGTTCGTCGGGCTGAAAGCCATGAGTCGCAACGCCAAGCCATTCGCCGGGCGTGCCTTCACCATGCGTTTCATCCCGGCCCGTGAAGACATCGACACCTACGGCACCATGACCACCCGGCCCAATGGCGACAACCTGCAATGGCAGGGCGTCGAGCAGATCCAGCCGGGCGACGTGCTGGTGATCGACAGCCGCAACGACCCGGCCGCCGCTTCCGCCGGCAACATCCTGGTGACCCGCCTGCTGGCCCGTGGTGCCCGGGCCATCGTCACGGACGGTGCGTTGCGCGATGGCAGCGAGATCGCCGAAATGAGCCTGCCGGCCTATGCCCGCGAAATCACCGCGACCACGCGCATCTCCTACCACCACGTGGCTGACCTGCAAGTGCCGATCGGGTGCGCCGGCATCGCCGTCTACCCGGGCGACGTCATCGTCGGTGACGCCGATGGCCTGACCTTGGTCCCCGCGCACCTGGCCGAGGAATTGGCCGAGGTCTGCCTGGAACAGGACGACATCGAGAACTACCTGGCCATGCGCATCGCCGCGGGCGAGCCGCTGTGGGGTGTCTACCCGCCGAGCCCCGAGGCCATCGCCGCCTACCAGGACTGGGTCGCCTCCGGCCGCCCGGCCATCCCTTCGATCATCGCCCGATAAGGACCCCGATCATGGCAGAGCATAAACACGCGCAGACCATTCGCCGCTACTTCGCCGCCTGCAACGAAGGCGACTACGACAAGCTGGTGTCCTGCTTCACCCCCGATGCCGTGCACTACTTCCCGGCCGGCCTGCCGGATGTCCCATGGCGCAGTGCCGACACCATCGCCCGCAAATGGGTCTGGTGCGTCGAGAACCTGGGCTCGCAATGGACCATCGACAAGATCCTGGTCAGCCACGACAGCGATGAGGCGGTGATCGAGTGGACCCACTGGAAAAGCAAGCTGGGAACCGCCCTGCGTGGTGACGAGTGGTACATCTTCGACAGGGACAGCGGCCTGATCAGCGAAATCCGCGCGTTCTACGCCTCGCCTGCGGACAAGAATGTCGCCATCAACGAGCTGGTCGATTTCGACTATGCCGGCCGTGGTTATCACCTTGAGCCGCAATCACGTGGAGACCAGGCATGACCGGGAACAACGCGCATCAACCGATCGACCAGGCGGTCAATCTGGCGGTACAGGCCGCTCCGGCCTGGGCCGAGGCCAGTGTGACCGTACGTGCCGGCTTGCTCCGCGGCCTGGCGGCGGCGCTGGAAGCGCACCAGGCCGACCTGGTCGCGATCGCCGATGAAGAGAGCCATCTCGGTACCGTACGCCTGAATGGCGAAGTGGCACGCACCGCGTTCCAACTGCGTGGCTTTGCCGAACAACTGGAAGCCGGTGCCATCCGTCGCGTAGTGGATGAAGCGGTTGCCGGCGCACCGCCGGCCGGGCGTCCGCGCCTGGTGCGCGTCCTGCGCCCGGTGGGGCCGGTGGCGATGTTCTCGGCGAGCAACTTCCCGTTTGCCTTCTCCGTGCTTGGCGGCGATACCGCGTCGGCGCTCGCCGCTGGCTGTCCGGTGGTGGTCAAGGCTCACTCCGGTCATCCGCGCCTGTCCCGGGCGGTGTTCGACCTGGCGCGCCAGGTGGTGTTGGCCCTGGGCCTGCCGGAAGGTGTGCTGACCCTGGTCGAGGGCGCCTCCCGTGGTGCCGGTGGTTATCTGGTGCAGCACCCGGGGATCGCCGCCGTGGCCTTCACCGGTTCGTACCAGGGCGGCACCGCGCTGTGGCGGCTGGCCAACGAGCGGCCGCGACCGATTCCGTTCTTCGGCGAGCTGGGCTCGATCAACCCGCTGGTGGCCCTGCCGGCCGCGCTGGCAGCGGATAGCCAGGGCCTGGCCAACACCCTGGCCGGTTCCATCACCCTGGGTTGCGGTCAGTTCTGTACCAGTCCGGGGGTGATCGTGCTGCTCAAGGGCGAGGCCAGCGAGCGTTTCGTCGCACAACTGGGCGCGGCGCTTGAACCGGTACGTACCCATGCGATGCTGACGCCGTCCATGCGCGAAGGATTCGAGCACGCCAGTTCGGTGGTGGCCGGGCACGCCGCGACGCTGTTCGCCGGGACCGCTGCGGCGGGCCCGGCACCACGGCTGTATCGCACCGATGCGGCGGCGTTCATCGCCAATCCGGCCTTGCGCGAGGAGATGTTCGGTCCGGCTGCGCTGGTCGTGGTCGCCGATGATCTGGCCCAGGTCGAGCAGGTGCTGGCGGCGATCGGCGGGACCTTGACCACCACCCTCTGGGGGGCCAGCGACGACACGCCGGCCAACCGTTCCCTGGCGCGAGTCGCCGGGCAGGTTTCCGGTCGCGTGCTGTTCCAGGGCGTGCCGACCGGCGTCGCGGTCTGTGCGGCGCAGCAACACGGCGGGCCATGGCCATCGTCCACTGCGCCACAGACCACCTCGGTCGGTTATGCCGCGCTGGAGCGTTTCCTGCGTCCGGTCGCGCTGCAGGATGCGCCGGCCTGGGCCCAGGGATGAGGGGAGGGTGAAAGCATGATGCGTCATCTCGTGATGTTTCGCCGCCTGCCGGATGTGCCCGCCCAGCCTGAACTCGAGGCTGAGCTGGTCGAACGCATGCGCCTGCTGCCACAGCGCATCGACTTCATTCGTGGCTGGCATGTGGCGGCCAACGAACTGGATCGTCCGATCTGCTGGGATTACCTGCTTGATTCCAGCTTCGACGATGCCGAGTCGGTAGCGCGCTACCTGCCTCACCCGGCCCACCAGGCATTGGTCCAGGACCTGAAGCAGTACTTCGAGTGGGTGGCGGTCGACTACACCGCCTGATCGCTCGCCGCAATAACCGTAATAACAACAGACGCGCCCCAACGAGGGCGCGCGGAGACACCGATGAAGAACAAGAAGTCCTTTCGCTGGACCATCCTGGCGATGCTGTTCATCGCCATGGTGATCAACTACGTCGATCGTGCGGCGTTGTCCATTGCCATGCCGTTCATTACCCAGGATTACCACCTCACGCCGGCCGAGAAGGGACTGATTTTCAGCAGCTTCTTCTTCGGCTACGCGCTGTTCTGTTTCGTTGGCGGTTACTTCGCCGACCGCTTCGGCCCCAAGCGGGTACTGACCTGGTCGATGTCGTTCTGGTCGGTGCTGTGCGGCTCCACCGCGCTGGCCTTCAACTTCTGGTCGCTGCTGGTCGTACGGGCGCTGTTCGGCATTGGCGAGGGCCCGGTCAGCACCACCGCGAACAAGGCCATCAACAGCTGGTTCCCGATCACCGAGCGTGCCCGTGCCATCGGTATCGCCCAGGCCGGTGGCCCGCTGGGTGGCGCGCTGGCGGGGCCGATCGTCGGCTTCCTGGCGATCTGGCTGGGCTGGCGCGTGGCGTTCGTGGTGATTTCGCTGGTCGGTATTCTCTGGGCCATCGCCTGGTGGCGCCTGGCGACCTCGACCCCCCAGGAGCACCCTGAGGTGAGCCAGGAGGAACTGGCACTGATCAATGCCGATCGCGAGACGCCGGTGCAGGTTGCCAGTGACCTGCCGGCCACGCCGGTGATCGAGGTCATCCGCCAGCGCGCGGTGTTGATCTCGGGGCTGTCGTTGTTCTGCTACAACTACATCCTCTATTTCTTCATGACCTGGTTTCCCAGCTACCTGATCGATGCCAAGGGCGTCGACCTCAAGTCCATGAGCATGGTCACCGCGTTGCCCTGGCTGGTCGGTACCTTCGGCTTCATCGGCGGTGGCCTGCTGATCGACTGGGTGTTCAAGCGCACCGGGCGGCGGTTGTTCTCGCGCAAGGTGGTGCTGGTCTGCTGCCTGCTGGTCGCCGCCAGTTGCGTCGGCCTGACCGGGCAGCTGGAGAGCATCACCGGCGCGGTGGCGGTGATGACCATCGCCGTCGGTTTCCTGATGCTGTCCGCCCCGGCGTACTGGTCGATGATTCAGGACGCGGTGCCGGACCACCAGGTCGGTACCGCCGGCGGCTTCATGCACGGCCTGGCCAACCTGTCCGGTATCGTCGCCCCGACCGTGACCGGGCTGATCATCCAGTACACCGGCACCTTCGCCAGTGGTTTCGCCCTCGCCGGATTGCTGGGCATCATCGGTGCACTGATCGTGGCGATCTTCGTCACCGAAAGGACCGTGGCCAACCCCGCCCTGATCGCGGCCTGATCATTCAACGGCCGTGCCGGCCCACCGGCACGGCCGACTGTAGAACGAGGATATCCATTTCATGCAAACCCTGTTGATCACCGGCGCGGCCGGCATCGTCGGCACCGCCCTGCGGCCCCTGCTGCGCGAACACTATCAACTGCGCCTGCTCGATCGCCGTCCGGTCGGCGACCTGCAGCCGGGCGAGAGCGAAATCGTCGGTGACCTGACCGATCCGGCGCTGGTCGAGCGCGCGGTCGAGGGGGTCTTCGGCATCCTGCACCTGGCCTGTGCCCACGGTACCGACATCGCTTTCCAGAGCACCGTGGAGCCGAACTACCACGCCACCCTGTACCTGCTCGAAGCCGCGCAGCGCCAGGGCGCCCGGCGCTTCCTGTTCACCAGCAGCCACCATGTGGTCGGGCAGTACCGTACCGACGTCGCCGAGACTTTCGATGACGTGCCCGCCGCACCGGACAGCTACTATGCGATGAGCAAGGTGTTCGGCGAAGCGGCCTGTGCCGCCTTCAGCCTGCGTTACGATCTGGCGACGTTCATCATCCGTATCGGTAACGCCGACCCGCAGGTGGCCGATGCCCGCCGGTTGCGGATGTGGACCAGTGCCCGCGACCTGGCGCAACTGGTGCGCATTGGCCTTGAGCACCCGCAGGTGCGCCATGAGGTGGTCTATGGGGTTTCCGAAAGCCCCCATCCGCTGTTCCACAACCGGCGCGCTCGGGAGCTGGGCTATCAGCCGCAGGACAATGCCGAGGATCATCTTGCGCCGGGCTACCTGCCTTACGAGGCCATGGATCCGATGACCTCCGGTCGCGACCATGTCGGTGGCGCCTACGCCGGAGCCACGCTGGTCAGCCTGCTGGGTGCCCGTCCATGAAAATCGCCAGCGTCCAAACGTTCATCGTCGAGATCCCGTTTCACGATGGCGGCCCGGCCAAGGCTATCACGCCGATGACCTGGCACACCCTGGAGAACGTCCTGGTCCGTGTCGAGGACGAACAGGGCAACGTCGGCTGGGGCGAGGCGTTCGGTTACTTCGTGGCGGATTCGGTGCGTTCGATGATTGACCGGCTGATCACGCCGCTGACCGTCGGCCAGACGATCACCGACATCACGGCCTGGAACCTCAACGCCCAGTTGCGCCTGCACATCTTCGGTCGCTACGGGGTGACGATGTTCGGCCTCTCCGGGGTCGACATGGCGCTGTGGGACCTGCAGGCCAAGCGCGAAGGGCTGCCGTTGCACCGCCTGCTCGGCCAGGCCACCCGCGAGGCCATTCCCGCCTATGCAAGCCTGGTTCGCTACGGCGACAACGGCCTCGCCCCGGCGATGTGCGAGCGGGCGCTGCGTGAAGGTTTCAGGCACATCAAGCTGCACGAGAACACGGTGTCGGAGGTGGCTGCCTGCCGCCGTGCGGTTGGCCGCGACATTCCGCTGGCGACCGACGTCAACTGCTCCTGGAGCCTGGACGATACCCGCGAGTGGCTGCCGGCGCTGGCGGAACTCGAACTGGCCTGGCTCGAGGAGCCGATCTTTCCGCCCGAGGATTTCCCGGCGCTGGCCAGCCTGCGTGGCCATGGCGTGCCGATCTCGGCAGGGGAGAACTGGTGCACTGCGGTGCAGTTCGAAAGCGCCATACGCCAGGGCGCGGTGGACTCGATCCAGCCCTCGGTGACCAAGGTCGGTGGTATCAGCGAGTGCCTGCGCATCGCCGAGCTGGCGGGCCGGCATGACACCCTGGTGCTGCCCCACAGCCCGTACTTCGGTCCGGGGCTGCTGGCGACCCTGCACCTGGCGGCGGTCCAGCCCGATGTACCACTGGTGGAATTCCACTATGTCGAGACCGATGGCTGGCTGCATGACGTCAGGGGCCTGCTGCAGGACGGCCTGATGCAGGTGCCGAACGGCAGCGGACTCGGCCTGGAGCTGGACATGGCCGTGTTCGAGCGGTTCCGACGCTAGAACCCCTCCCGATAGTCCTGAAAACCCCCCGCCGGCGCGTGAAAACACGCCGGACGGGACTCTGCATGCCTCGAATCTGGAGCTGTCGATGAAACGCATGGAACTGACGAACGCGACCTGGTCCCTGGCGCTACTGCCTGAATGGGGTGGGCGCGTGGCACTGCTGCAGGCCGATGGCCTGGACATCATGACGCCGATCCGCGCCGAGACCTTCGACCCGCTGGCCTGGCCGCGCGGCGGGATCTACCCCCTGCTGCCATATTCCAACCGCCTGCGTGACGCAAGGCTCGAGCATGCCGGTGCCAGCCATGCCTTGCCCGCGCATCCCGCGGCGCTGCCGCATACCTTGCATGGGGTGGCCCAGACATTGCCCTGGCAGGTGGTGGAACAGGGCGTCGGGCATGTCGCCCTGGCCTGCGAATACAGCGGTGAACACTGGCCGTGGCCGGTGCGCTTCGAACAGCGTTTCCGCCTCGAAGGCCCGCAACTGCGTATCGACCTGGGCCTGAGCAACCTCGGGCACTCGTCGATGCCCGGTGGGCTCGGCCTGCATCCCTATTTCCAGCGTCATCCGGGCATGCGGATCGAGCTGAACGTCGGCCGCTCCTGGGAAATCGATGCCGCCTACCTGCCGACCGGCCGCTCGCGCTCCCTGGAGCAGCCACTGGTCATCGACGACAGCTTGCAGCAGGAACTCGCGTTGTACGGCTCGCAATGGGACGGCGTCCTGCGGGTGGAGTACCCGCAGGGCCGCCTGCTGATGCAGGCGCAGGCGCCGTTGACGCATTTCGTCGCCTTTGCCCCGGTGGACGCCGCCTACCTGTGCCTGGAGCCGGTCTCGCATCTGGCCGACGCCTTCAACAGCCCGGTCGCCGAATGGCCCGCCCAGGGCACCCAGGTCCTGGAGCCCGGGCAGCGCCTGGGCAGCACCCTCGTATTCAACTGGCAAGCCCGCTGAATCCGCACCGGCTCCATGGGCCGGTGCCGCAACATCACTCGACCGAAGGAAAATAATAACAATGCAATTCCGTCCGCTGCGCTCCCCGTCCGTTCCCGTTCTCGCACTGTGTGTTACCGGCCTGTTGCCGGCCTGCGCCCGGGCGGATTTCTTCGAAGACAGCAAGGCCAACCTGACCCTGCGCAACTTCTACTACAACCACGACCTGCGCGACTCCACGCCGCCGGCACAGTCGAAGATCGAGGAGTGGGCCCAGGGCTTCATCCTCAAGGCGCAGTCGGGGTACACCGACACGCCGGTGGCCTTTGGCGTGGACCTCTACGCCGGCCTGGGTCTCAAGCTCGATTCGTCCCCGGACCGCAGCGGTAGCGCGCTGCTGCCGGGTGCCTACAACCGGGCCGGTGGGCCGCGCAATGCCGATCCGAGCTCGGAGAACCAGTACTCCGAGGCCACGGCGGCGTTGAAGATGAAAATCTCCAGAACCGAACTGAAGGTCGGTGGGCTGTTCCCGAAGATCCCGCTGGTGTATGCCGGTGACTCGCGCCTGCTGCCGCAGTTCTTCGAGGGCGCGATGCTGGACGTCAACGAGCTGGAACACTTCAGCTTCAGTCTCGGCCAGATGCGTCAGGTCAACTACCGCGAGTTCAGCGGCTCGCGCGACATGCAGACCGGCAACTATCTGAACGTCACCAGCGACCGTTTCAACTACCTCGGCGGTACCTGGAACCCGGACCCGAGCCTGTCCCTGGGTATTTGGGGCGGGCGCCTGGAGAACGTCTACCAGCAGACGCTGTACACCGGCACCAAATTCGTCGATGTCGGAAGCTGGCGGCTCAGCGGCACCCTAAATTACCTGGACAGCAGCGAAAGCGGCCAGGCTCGTGCCGGGGTGCTCGACAGCCGCATGACCTCGGGGCTGCTCAGTGCCGCCCATGGTTTCCAGAAGGTGACGATGGGCTACCAGTTCAATGCCGGCGACAGTGCCTTGCCGTTCCTGCACGACACCGACCTGCCGGGCGTGGCCAACGCGATCCAGGTACTGCGTTTCGACAGGGCCCGCGAGCGCTCCTGGCAGGCGCGCTACGACATCGACTTCGCCGGCCTCGGCGTACCGGGCCTGAGCGCCTTCACCCGCTACGTGTATGGCGACAACTTCCAGGTCAACGGCCATGCCGGCAAGGAATGGGAACGCAACCTCGATGTCAGCTACGTGATCCAGAGCGGACCGCTCAAGGACCTCGCGCTGCGCTGGCGCAACGTCGAGATCCAGGGCGACGTGACCAAGCGCCGCGACGAGAACCGGGTGATCCTCAGCTACACCTTCGCCCTCAAGTAGCCTCAGGCGGGGCCCCGGGTGACGGCGGCCGGGGCTCCGCGACTGTCCACCGGCGTGCTCATGACCGTGCCGGACCAGGGCGCGGTCTTCAGTGCTTCACGACTGACCGCCTGGCGGGCCGAGGTGATGTACAGCGTGGCCCCGTCGGCGCCGCCGAAGCACAGGTCGGTCGGCGAGGCGACGGGTACGCCGACCATGCGTTCGAGATTGCCGCCACGGTCGAACTTGACGATGCTCCAGCCGCCCGAGAGGGCCGTCCAGACGCTGCCGTCATGATCCACCGCCAATCCGCTGAGCAGCCCGGAGCCCTTGGGCAGAGTGGCGAAGCGGCGCACCTGGCCACTGTGTTCGAGGCGAAAGAGGGTGCCCGAATCGGCGCCCAGGGCAAACAGCTGGCTGTGCTGTGAGTCCCAGCACAGGGCGCTGATCGCCTCGTTGAACTGCCAGTGGCTGGCGAGGGTGCCGTCGCGGTGCACCTCGCCGACCTTCCAGTGGCCGCTGCCCATCCGGATCGCCGCCCATAGCCGTCCCTCGCGGTCGCTGCACAGGCAGGTCGGCGTACCGAAACCCCATTGGCCCCGGCTGCGTATGCGGCCTTCGGTGACGAACAGGTATTCCTCGTCGAGGGCGACGAACAGCCCGTCGGCGGTCAGTTCCATGCCGAGAATCGGCCGCTCGCAATGGAATACCTTTTCCGTGCCGTGGGCACCGTGCCGGTAGACGGCCGGGCCAAGCCGGTCGGTCCAGTAGAGACAGGCCTCGCGTTCGCTCCAGCGCGGCTGCCCACCGAGGAACGCCCACCGTTCGCTGAGCGGCTGCAGGGCGTCCGGATGGTCCGAGATGTGCCGCACGGCCAGTTGGCTGCCGACTCGCTGGGCCGAGGCGGCGACCTCCGGCCCGAGCAGGTCGAGGCGCTTGCGGGTTAGGCGATAGGCCGGCCCGGCGATGCTCAGCGCGCCGCGCACCTGGCCTGCCGAGTCGACCACCGGCGCGGCGACACAGCGGATGCCCAGGGCAATTTCCTCGTCGTCGATCGCGTAGCCGCGGGTACGGGTGACCTCCAGTTCGATCTGCAGGCGGTCGCGGTCGGTGATGGTCAGCGGCGTGAGCGGCACCAACTGCATGTGTTTGAGCAGGTCACGGCGTTCACTGTCGGGCATCGCGCTGAGGATGGCCTTGCCCTGGCCGGTGCAATACATGGGCTTGTTCTGGCCCATGGCGGCAGCGGAACGATGGCTGTGGGCACCGTCGCAACGTTCCAGCGACAGCACCTGGTCGCCATCGCGGATCGCCAGGTAGGTGGTTTCGCCGGTCAGGTCGCGCAGGGCGCGCAACTCGAAGCTGGCGGCGGCCACCAGGTCCGGTTCCAGCCAGGCGCCCCGGACCATTTCCAGGTAGCGAAAGCCCAGGCGGTAGCGCTTCTGGTGGGCGTCGCGGCGGACCATGCCCCGTTCGACCAGCAGGCCGAGCAGACGGTAGAGGGTGGAGCGGGGCAGATTGACCCGGGCCGCCAACTGCTGGGTGTCCAGGCCTTCGGGGGCGAGGCCGATGGCTTCGAGCAGGTCGAAGGCCTTCTCCAGCGCGGCGGTGCCTTTTCCGGCTTCCATGGGTATTCCTCTCTTTTTTGCAGAGAAATACCACTGTGCGGGATTTTTTTCCTGGAACCCCTGTTTTTTTATCGAGGTGATTCCCGTCTGTTGGGAATTACACCATCGCCAACCGATGCTTGCGCTTGGGCGGCATGAAGATCCGGTCGATGGCGTCCAGGTCGTGTTCGTCCAGCTCCAGTTGCACGGCAGCCGCGTTGAGGCGTACGTGCTCCAGGTTGACTGCCTTGGGAATCGCCAGCACACCTTCATGGCGGATCACCCAGGCCAGTGCCACCTGTGCCGGGGTGGCGTCGTGGCGCGCGGCGATCTGCTGGAGCGTCGGGCTGTCGAGCAGGGCGCCGCCCTGGCCGACCGGGCAGTAGGCCATCAGTGGCAGGTTGTGTTGCTGCCACCAGGGCAGCAGGTCGAATTCAATGCCGCGCTCCTCCAGGTTGTACAGCACCTGGTTGGTGGCGCAGAACGGCGAGGCCAGTTCCTGCAGGTCGTCGACATCGAAGTTGGACACGCCCCAGCGGCCGATCCGGCCCTGCTCGCGCAGGCGTTCGAAGGCCTCGACGGTTTCCTCCAGCGGGTACTGGCCGCGCCAGTGCAGCAGGTACAGGTCGATGTACTCGGTGCCCAGGCGCTTGAGGCTGCGCTCGCAGGCCAGGGGAATGCCCTTGCGGCTGGCGTTGTGCGGGTAGACCTTGCTGACCAGGAACACCTTGTCGCGCTGCCCGGCAATGGCCTGGCCGACCACTTCCTCGGCACCGCCTTCGCCATACATTTCGGCCGTGTCGATCAGGGTCATGCCCAGGTCGATGCCGGTTTGCAGGGCTCGCACCTCATGGGCCCGCTGCTGGCGATCCTCGCCCATGCGCCAGGTACCCTGGCCGATGACGGGAACGGCCACGCCGGCCAGATCGAGCGTTCGCATTGAAGCCTCCTCGGGAAATCGGGGTTATCCATGTGGCAACGGTCGGTCCACGGGGTTCCGCCGCGCAAGAATGAGTCTAGTGGCCTGTACGGTTAATTCGCATACTCAAATTCGAGTCCAAGCGTTTAAGTACCCGAATTAACCGTACAGGCCACTAGTCATGGCGGGCAAATGGCCGGGAAGATTCATTGTGTTATTTCCAAAAGGAATAAAATGATGATTATTAATTCCTTTTGAAAAGTCGGAGAAACGTGCAACTTAGCGGCAAGGCGTACGACGTGCGCACCACTCTCCCAGACAGGAAGCTGCCCATGACCATCAAGGCTATCAACGTCCGCAACCAGTTCCGTGGCGTCATCAAGGAAATCAATCTCGGCCAGGTATTGTCCGAGATCGATGTGCAAACCGCTTCGGGTATCGTCACCTCGGTGATCACCACGCGCTCGGTGCGCGACCTCGAGCTGTCGGTGGGCAGCGAGGTGATCGCCTTCGTCAAGTCCACCGAAGTGTCCATCGCCAAGCTATGAGTACCCGCGCCGGGCAGCCCGGCCCGATCCTGACCCTGCCGCAGGGCGAAAAGGACCCGTTGTCGATTCGTGCCAAGGCCCTGGTGTTTGCCGACCCGCGCTCGCGGCAGTTGCTCGACTACCTGCAAAGAGTCGGACCGAGCGAGGCGCCGGTGCTGATCAATGGCGAGACTGGCACCGGCAAGGAGCTGGTGGCGCGCTACATTCACTCGGCCAGCGGTCGCAGCGGTGCCTTCGTTGCGGTGAACTGCGGGGCGATCAGCGAAACCCTGGCCGAAAGCGAGTTCTTCGGGCATGAGGCCGGTGCCTTTTCCGGCGCGGTCGGGCGGCGTGCCGGCTGGTTCGAGGAGGCCGATGGCGGCACGCTGTTCCTCGACGAGATCGGCGACCTGCCGCTGCCGTTGCAGGTCAAGCTGCTGCGGGCGCTGCAGGAGCAGGAGATCGTCCGGGTCGGCTCGCGCAAGCCGATCCGGATCAATATCCGCCTGGTCACGGCGACCAACATCGACCTGGAACAGGCGGTGGAGGCGGGCAATTTCCGTCTCGACCTGTTCTACCGCATCAACGTTGCCCAAGTCCGCGTACTGCCGCTGCGCGAGCGGCCGCTGGACATCCTGCCGCTGGTGGAGCACTTTCGCAAACTCTACAGCCAGCGGCTGAAAATCGTCGAACCGATGCTCTCCGAGGCGGCCACCCAGGCGCTGCTCGACTATCCCTGGCCGGGTAATATCCGCGAGCTGGAGAATGTCGTGCACCTGGCCTTGCTGGTGGCGGGTGACAAGCCGATTCGTCCGGAACACCTGAAGTTCTCCGCCGGCCTCAGCGCGACGAGCCAGTCCAGTAGCAGCGCCGTGTCACGGGTGCCGCAGGAGGTGATCCGCGAGCAACTGCTGCGCCTGTTCGAGGTGCCGGGGGAGAGTTTGTTGCACGATATCGAGGACCTGATCGTCCGCGAGGCGTTTGCCTTTTCCGGGTTCAACCAGTTGCGCAGTGCCGAGCTGCTGGGGATTACCCGCAACGCGATGCGTACGCTGCTGGTCAATCACGGCATGCTCAAGGGGCGCAGCAAGGCCTGAACCTGTGGGGAGTTTTAGGGTTTTGTGCAGGGTTTGTGGGCCTCTTCGCGGATAAATCCGGCTCCCACAGTGTTGCGCTGTCCACCTTATTCATGATCGCCGCTGAACCTTGTGGGAGCCGGATTTATCCGCGAAAGGGCCCCCACATACACGACAAAACCTCAACCAAGCTTCCCGGCCTGCCGCTGCGTCGCACCGATCCGCCGCAACCGCGGCAACAGCTCACTGCCCAGGTGAATCGCTTCCTCAAGGTGAGGAAAGCCTGACAGGATGAAGCTGTCGACACCCAACTGGTGATATTCCTCGATCCGCTGCGCCACCTGTTCGTAGCTGCCGACCAGCGCGGTACCGGCGCCCCCGCGCACCAGGCCGACACCGGCCCACAGGTTCGCCGACACTTCCAGCTCCCGCGCCCGCCTGCCGCGTCCCTGGACCAACTGTGTCTGGCGGCTCTGGCCAACCGACTCATAGGCCGCCATCTGTGTCTGCGCGCGGTCGATGGCCTCCTTGGGAATTTCTTCCAGCAGCTTCTCGACATGGGCCCAGGCCTGGTCGTCGGTGGCCGCGGCGAAGATGTGCAGGCGCAAGCCGAAGCGCAGGCTGCGCCCCTGCCGTGCGGCCAGTTCGCGCATGTGCTGGATGCGTTCGGCGATCATCGCCGGTGGTTCGCACCACATCAGGTAGGTCTGGGCGTGGGTCGCGCCGACCTGTTCGGCCGCTGCCGAGGCACCGCCGAAATAGATCGCCGGCGCCGCCGCGTGAGGGCTGATCGGCGTGGCGCTGGTACTGCGGTAGTAGCGACCGTGGAAGGGCAGGCCCTTGCCGGACCAGACCGCCTGGAACACCTGGAGAAACTCCGCGGTGCGGGCATAACGCTCATCGTGTTCGAGGTAGTCGCCCAGCGAACGTTGCTCGAAACGACTGGAGCCGCTGACCACATGCAGGGCCAGGCGGTTCTCGCTGAGCAGTTGCAGGGTCGCGGCGCGGTGCGCGGTGTAGGCGGGCAGTTCGAGGCCGGGGCGCAGGGTCAGCAGGAATTTCAGCCGGCGTACTTCCTGGGCCAGCACGGCGGTGATCAGCCAGGGGTCTTCGAAGCCGCTGGCGGTCGGCACCATGATCGAGTCGAAGCCGGCCAGTTCGCTGGCCCGGACGATCTGGCGCAGGTAGTCCAGGGTCGGCGCCCGTTCGCCGGCCTGCAACAGGCCGGTGCGGGGCAGGCCGCTGCTGGTCAGGTGGCGGCCGTCGCCGTTGGTGGGCAGGAACCAGTCGATTTCCAGGGGCGAGCGGTGTTCTTGGATCATTTCAGCAGCGCTCCTTGCGCAAACCTTGGGCCGTCAGCAACGGCAGGATCTGTTCGCCAAAGCGCAACAGCTCGCGCACCGCCGGCTCGCCCTGGATGATCACCTGGCCCAGCCCCAGTCCGTGCAGCTGTTGCAGGCGGGTGGCGATCTGATGTGGCGTGCCGACCAGGCACAACGGTTGGTCGCTGTGCGGTTGCCACAAGTTGGGATGGATCTCGAAGCGCCGTGCCGGGTGCCGGTGGCGCTTGAGCGGCAGGACCTGCGCGGGCGTTTCCGGGAGGCTCAGCCGGGCCTGTTGCAGAACCCTCTCGGCGGCGTCCCAGGCTTCGTCCTCGGTGTCGCGCGCGATCAGTCCGAAACTGCTGGCGAAGACCAGCCGGCCCTGGTCGTCGCGCAGGCGTTCGATGGCTTGCCGCAGCCAGTCCGGTGCGCCGGAGCGCAGCAGGCAGACCTGGGCGTGACGGGCGATCAGCGCAGCGTCCTGGGAATCGTCCAGGATGAGCGGCGGCGCTGGTAACGGACGGCGGCCGATGCCGGCGTTTTCCAGCTGGAAGTAGCGGCCGTCATAGTTGAACTCGCTGCCTTCGGGTTGCAACAGCGGGCCGAGGATTTCCAGGTATTCGCCGATGCGCTCGTTACGCTGGTCACGGTTGAGCCATTCGCCGAAGGCGCTGCGCAGGCTGCCCTGTTCGCTGTCGGGCAGGTGCAGGCGCACGCGTTGGGAACTGATCGACTGCAGGCTCTGCAGCGTGGCCGCAAGCGCGGCGGGCAGCATGACTTCCGGCGGCACACTGACGGTCAGTTGCAGGTGCCGGGTATGGGCACAGAGCGCGGCCGCCACGCCGAGGCTGTCGGCGCAATGCGCGCCGCCGGGAATCCACAGGCCGTCGAGCCCGGCGTATTCCGCGGCCTGGGCCAGTTGCATCCACTCGCCGGGGCGCTGGGCCCAGCCCGGGGTTTGGCTTGGGCCGCAGAGCGGCAGTTGCCAGCTGAATTCAAGTGCCATGCGCAGTTCTCGGAGCGATAACGGGCTTCCAGCCCAGGGCCGGGGCGATTTCGCCGGCGAGGATTTCCAGTCGGCGCAGGATCTGTGCCTGGGTCGAGCTTTCGGCCTGGACCACGGCAATCACATAATCGGCATAGGGTAGCAGCGAGGGGTCCTGGCGCAGGCTCGCCACCACTTCATCAGGGTGGCCGTGATGGACGTTCATCAGCCGCAGGTGCTCCTGCAGGTCGACGGCTTCGTCGATCAGTCCCTCGCGCTTGAGGCGCGGGATATGCCGTTCGATGTCCACCGCCAGTTCGGCCTGGGCGCTGACGCGATCGGCCGCCGGGAAGATCGCCCGGACCACGCCGATGCGTGGCGCCCGGTCGATGTGCGGCCAGGCGTTCAGGTAGGCGTCTGCCAGCGGTTTCTGCACGGTCAGCGGATCATGCGTGGCGGTGCCCAGCAGCAGGCCGTTGCCCTGTCGTGCGGTATGGGCCGCCCCCTCAAGGCTGCCATGGGAATGCCAGAGACGCCGTGCAAGCCCCGTCGCCGGCGGTTGCAGGGTCAGGTCACTGGAAGCGTCCACCGGGCCGCCCTCGAGCAGTTGCTGCAGCCGCTGCTGATGGCGGGTGAAGTCCCGCTGACGCGTCTCGGCGTCGCGCCGGAAGGCGGCGAAGTTGTCGAGGTTGGCTCCCCCGCTGCCCAGCCCCAGTTGCACCCGGCCGCCACTGAGGCTGTCGAGCACGCTGGCGTCCTCGGCCAGGCGCACCGGGTCTTCGAACGGCAGGACGATGACGCCGGTGCCCAGTTCGATCCGCTGCGTGCGTTCGGTGATCGCCGACAACAGGATCAAGGGCGAGGGCAGGCGGCCGAAACCGTTGCTCAGGTGATGCTGGGCGATCCAGCCACCGTCGAAGCCCAGGGCCTCGGCCACTTCGAATTGTTCGATCAGGTCACGGTAGACCTGTTGCGGGTCGTCACCAAAGGCGTGGCTGAGGAAACCCAGCTTGAAGGGTCTGGCGTTGCTCATGCGTGCTGTTGCTCCGAAGGCGAGGGGCGCGGCGGGTTCGGCTGCCAACCCAGCGCGGGGGCGATCCGTTCGCGGATGATTTCCAAGGCCCGGATGGCCTCGCGCAGTGACGTATTGGCCGTCTGGACCTGTAGCACCAGGTGGTCGTTGACGCCCAGGCGCGGCCCTTGGGCGAGCGCCTCGACAATCTGTTCCGGCTCCCCGTGGAGCACCCCGAGACGGGCGAGCACCTGGTTGAAGTCGGCATCGAGTCCGGCCCGGTAGACGCCGATGCTCTGCTGGCGGCGCACGTAGGCGAGGATATCGCTGTGCAGTGTCGAACCGGGCGCTGCGGCATCCGCGCCGGGGAACACCGCCTGCACCCTGGCCACTCGCGCCGGGGTGCCGTTGTCGCCGGTCCAGGCCTGGCGATAGCGCTCCACCAGTTCCACGCCGGCCTCGGGCGGCAGGTGCGGATTGGGGGCCATGATCAGCCCGTTGCCACGAGCAGCGACCAACTCGACCCGCGAGGTCGCTTCCCACAACCGCCGCCCGAGACCTTCGGCACGGGGCAGCAGGCGCGGGCCGTCGTCGCTCAGCGGCGCATTGCCGAGGGCCGAGCGCAGGCGCTGCAGGCGGGTTTCGTAGTCGCGGTGACGCTCGCCGTGGTCGAGACCGAAGGCGTCGTAGGTCTGCGGGTCGAAACCGGCACCCAGGCCCAGTTCCAGGCGGCCGCCGCTGAGCAGGTCGAGTACCGCCGCGTCCTCGGCCAGGCGCAATGGATCCTCCTGGGGCAGCACGATGATTCCGGTGCCCAGGGCAATGCGCCGGGTACGTTGGGCGACCGCCGCCAGCAGCACCAGCGGCGAGGGCAGGCGCCCCTGTTCGCTGGCGAAGTGATGCTGGGCCACCCAGCCGCTGTCGAAGCCCAGTTCCCCGGCGACACGAAACAGCTCCAGGGTGTCGCGGTAGACCTGGGGGTCGAAGATCGGACGGTAGACGCGGCTGAGAAAACCGAGGGAAAAACCGCCGCTCATGGTCGACTGAACCGGTTGGCCGGACGTGGCAGTCCGAGGTTCTCGCGCAGGGTCCGACCCTGGTATTCACGGCGGAACAGCCCGCGTTCCTGCAACAGCGGAATCACCTGGTCGACGAACACCTCGATGCCTCCCGGAAAGTACGGGAAGAACACGTTGAAGCCGTCGCAGGCGCGAGCCTCGAACCAGGCCTCGAAGTGGTCGGCGATATCGGCAGCGGTGCCAATCACCGGGTTGCCGCCGGCCAGGCGCAGGTACAGCTGGCGGATGCTGAGGTTCTCCTTCTGTGCCAGTTCCAGCACCTTGTCGCGGCGACTGCCGCGCTGGCCGACCGGGGTCTCCGGCAACGGGCCGTCGAGGTCATGACCGCTCAGGTCGATATCCTCGCCGAGGGTGTCGGCCAGCAGGCGCAGGCCGAGTACCGGGTCGATCAGCGCCTGGAACTCGTCGAACAGGGCCTGGGCCTGTTCGCGGCTCTCGGCGATGAACGGCGTGATGCCGGGGAGGATCTTGATATGGTCCGGGTCGCGGCCGAGGTCGGCGGCACGGGCCTTGATGTCCTGGTAGAAGGCCTGCGCGTCGGCCAGGTCGCTGGCGGAGGCGAAGATGACTTCGGCAACACGGGCGGCGAGGGTCCGGCCGGCTGGCGAGGCGCCGGCCTGGACCAGCACCGGATGGCCCTGGGGGGGCCGGGCGACGTTCAGCGGGCCGCGCACGGCAAAGTGTTCGCCACGATGGTTGAGGGTGTGCAGCTTGGCGGGGTCGAAGTACTGGCCGCTGGCCTTGTCACGAACGAAGGCGTCGTCGTCCCAGCTGTCCCACAGGCCCTTGACCACGTCGTGGAATTCCTCGGCGCGCTGGTAGCGGTCGCCGTGGTCGATGTGCTGCTCGCGGCCGAAGT
Organism: Pseudomonas vanderleydeniana; assembly: GCF_014268755.2. Lineage (NCBI taxonomy): Bacteria > Pseudomonadati > Pseudomonadota > Gammaproteobacteria > Pseudomonadales > Pseudomonadaceae > Pseudomonas > Pseudomonas vanderleydeniana. The sequence continues at coordinate 2,668,180 of NZ_CP077093.1, forward strand.
TCCAGGCCTCGTCGGAAACCACCGAGGTCACCAGGTTCCAGGCTGCGCGGCCGCCGGAGAGATGGTCGAGGGAAGCGAACTTGCGGGCGATGTGGTACGGCTCGTTGTAGCTGGTGGTGGCCGTGGCGATCAGGCCGATGTGGGTGGTGACGGCCGCCAGGGCGGACATCAGCGTCAGGGGTTCGAAGTGCTCGGCGCGGGCGGTGCGGCTCAGGGCATCGTGGTGGTGGCCCCAGAGCGCGACCACGTCGGCGATGAACAGGGCGTCGAACTTGCCGCGTTCGGCGGTTTCGGCAATCGCCCTGAAGTGGGCGAAATCCAGGCTGGCATCGGCCTGGGCCAGGGGGTGACGCCAGGCCGCGACATGATGGCCGCTGTTGGCGAGAAAGGCTCCGAGCTTGAGTTGGTCGGTTCGGCGGGTCATGAACGGGCTCCCGTTGGGCGGGCGGCGCCGGCGATCCGTTCGATCGCTGGCGCCGCCAGGTGGGTCAGAAGTTGTAGGTCACGCCGGTGTACCAGTAGCCGCCGGTGGTGCCGTAGGGCGAGAAGTTGCCGTAGGGGAAGCCGCCCGAGCTGCTCGCCAGCTTGGTGCGCTCCGGATAGATGTTGAACAGGTTGTTGGCCCCGGCGGTGAGGGTGATGGCCTTGGTCACGTGGTAGTCGACATTGAGGTCGGTGATCCAGGTCGGCGCGAAGGTGCGGTCGTAGATCGCCGCGGTGCCGTACTGGGTGTACTCGCCATAGCGGGTCAGGTTCAGGCCGACATCGAACTTGTCGATGGTCCAGGTGCCGCCCAGCAGCAGCTTGGATTCCGGCGTGCCGTGCTTGAGGTTGCCCTGGCGCTGGCGGTCGTAGCCACCGTCCGGGCCGAGCGCCTGCTGGGCGACGTCCGAGGCGTGGATCGCATCGATCTCGGTGGTGTTCCAGTTGAAGCCCAGGGTGTAGCGCAGGCTGCCATAGGCGCCGAGGTTCTGGCGGTAGTCGCCGACCAGGTCGATGCCGCGGGTGGTGGTGTCCAGGGCGTTGGTGAAGTAGGTGACCGCCTGGTTGGTGTTGAGCCCGGCTGCGGCGAGGATCGCGTTGATCTGCGGGGTTCCGCCGAGGTAGCCGGTCTGGGCGATGCGGTCCTTGATCTTGATCTGATACGCATCGAGGGTGACGCTGGCGTTGTCGATCGGCTGCAGCGTCAGGCCCAGGCCGAAGTTGGTCGACTTCTCGGGCTTGAGGGTTTCGGCGCCGAGGGCCTTGGCCACGGCGGAGTCGACCGCGACGTTGCGGTAGTCGATCAGGTTGCCGTTGACGCTGCTCTGCGAGGTCGAGCTGTAGATCTGCTGGGCCAGCGACGGTGCGCGGAAGCCGGTGCTGAAACTGCCGCGCACGGCGAGGATCGGCGTCAATTGGTAGCGGGTGGCGAGCTTGCCGTTGGTGGTGGTGCCGGAACCGTCGTTGTAGTGCTCGTAGCGGCCGGCCAGGTCGACGTGCCACTGGTCGGTCAGGTCCTGGCCGATCTCGGCGTAGGTGGCGACGCTGGTGCGGCCCTTCTGCGCGGCATCGGCTGGCGTGGTGCCGGCGCCGGAAATGGTGCCCGGTGCGATCGGGTTGCCGCTGGCACCGGTGCTGAAGTCGCCCAGGGCATAGGACTCGTAGTCACCCTTGCCGATCTTGTAGTTCTCGTAGCGTTGTTCCAGGCCCCAGGAAATCTGCGTCGGCTTGGCCAGGCCGAGATCGAAGGCGCGGGTCAGGTCGAGGTTGTTGGTCCACTGGCTGAAGGTCTTGACCCCGGTGTCGACCGAGGTTGGCGAGTCCGGCCCGTAGCTGAGGTTGTAGGTGTGCCGCAGGGTGGCCTGGGCGTGGTCCTGGCCGTAGGTGCTGGACAGGTCGTAGTCCCAGCCGGCGAGCTTGCCCTTGCCACCGACCGCGACCTGGAAGTCGTTCTCGATGAAGCGCAGGGTGTCCTCGATGCCCTCGGGGAACGGCGTGGCGATGCCGTCGAAGCTGGCCGGCTGGTGGAAGGCCAGGGGTTTTTCCGAGTTGCGCCGGGTGTAGGTGGAGAACGAATACAGGGTCAGGGCGTCGTCCACCGGCAGCTCGGCGTTGTAGCCGAAGCTGAAGTTGCGCGCCTCCGGCAGACCGGTGCCGTAATAGGTGTGGCGCAGGCTGGTATTGCCGGCACTGTCGGTATAGGGCGCATCGTCCGAGCGGTCGGAGATGTTCTGTTTCTTCACGTCCAGGGCCAGGTTGATGAAACCGTCGTTGGGCAGCGACAGGCCGAGGTTGCCGGTCTGGCGGGCGGTCTCGCCATCGCCGTTCTCGAAGTTCTGGCCGTAGCTGGTGGACAGGCTGCCGCCGTGGTCGGTCTGCTTGAGCACGATGTTGACCACGCCGCCGATGGCGTCGGAGCCGTACTGGGCCGAGGCACCGTCACGCAGGACTTCGACGTGATCGACCAGGGCGGTGGGGATCATGTCCAGGTCCACCGGTTGCGAGCCGGAGTTGAGGAAGGTGCCGTTGTTGAGCAGGGCGCTGTTGTGGCGACGCTTGCCGTTGACCAGCACCAGCACCTGGTCACCGTTCAGGCCGCGCAGGCTGATGGGACGGACCACCGAGGCCGAGCCGTAGCCGGAAGAGGCCGGCAGGTTCAGCGACGGCAGCACCTTGCTCAGTGCACGGGTCAGGTCACCCTGGCCGGTGGCGAGCAGTTGCTTGGAGGAAATGACGTCCACCGGGGCCGGGCTTTCGGCCAGGGTGCGGGCCTGGCCGCGGTTGCCGATGACCACCACGGTATCCAGCGGGTTGTCGCTGCTGGCGGTGTCGGCGGCGAGGGCCAGGCTGCTATGGCTCAGCGCCTCGCAGACGGCGAGGAACAGCAGGCTGTGGGTGAAGGTGGTACGGGCCTGGCGGCCGGCGGCATGTGTCGAACTCATGATGTGAATCGCTCCAGTGGTTCCCCGGCATGGCCCTTGGCGGGGCCAGCCCTGTCGGGTAAGGCGACGGTGTCGTGGCGGGTCGTCGCAAGCGTGGTCAGTGACGGCTTGTTGCCGGACCGGCGCGATGGCCGCGGTCTCAAGCTCTGCTGGTGGCGATAGAGCAAGGCCTGTGCCAGCTGTTTTCACCCTTTGGAATCAATGGCTTGGCTTAGGCGGCAGGGAGCGGCTGGTGTTTTTCCAACGGCGGTGATTCAGGCTGCTGGTTTTTCTACAGCGCGCTGTGGCTGGGCGTGGCGGGGAAGGCGAGTGTTGCTTTGTCAGCAGTCGCGACGGTGGCTGCTGGGTTAGCAACAGGGCGCTGTGGCGCTTGTCGAATCAACACGGGGAAATCGGCGGCTGGCACATCACTTGCTGAATACTCCCGATACATTGTTTACCGCCGTTGTGGGAGCGGGCTTGCCCGCGAAGCTTTTGCGATCTCAAGGGCCCATTCGCGGGCAAGCCCGCTCCTACAGGATGTCGCCTTCTTCAACTCAGGACATGACTATGCCGCTACCGGGACCCCGTAACCTGTTGACCGATGTACCTGGCGTTCGCGTCGGAAACGCCACCGACCTGCGGGTCGACACGGGCGTGACGGTGATCCGTACCGACGGCGCCTGGACGGCCAGCATCGACATTCGGGGTGGCGGGCCGGGTGGTCGGGAGTCGGCGGCGCTGGAGCCGGAAAACATGGTCGGGCAACTGCATGCGCTGGTATTCGCCGGCGGCTCGGTGTTCGGTCTGGGCGCGGCGGATGCAGTGGCGGCGGCGCTGTCGCAGCAGGAGGTCGGCTTGCACCTGAAGGCCGGGGCGCCGGCGATTCCGATCGTACCGGCGGCGGTGCTGCATGACCTGGCCAACGGCGGTGACAAGCAGTGGGGGCTGGAGCCGCCGTATCGCCGGTTGGGCTTCGAGGCGCTGGACAATGCCGCCGAGGATTTCGCGCTGGGCTCGGTAGGGGCTGGCCGCGGAGCGATGGCCGGTGTACTCAAGGGCGGGCTCGGCTCGGCGTCGCTGGCGCTGGAGGATGGCCTGGTGGTGGCGGCGCTGGTGGTGGCCAACCCGATCGGTTCGGTGTACATGCCGGACGGCCAGACCTTCTGGTCCTGGCCCTGGGAGATCGCTGGCGAGTTCGGCGGAGCGCGCCCTGCCGGGACGGTGGACGCCAGTGACCCGATGCCGGAACTGTCGCGACTGGACAGCATGGGCCGCCTGCAGGCCGGGGCCAATACCACGCTGGTGGTGGTGGCCTGCAATGCCCGGCTGAGCACCGCCGAGTGCAAGCGCGTGGCGATCATGGCCCAGGACGGCATCGCCCGTGCGGTGCGGCCGGCGCACCTGCCGTTCGATGGCGATACCGTGTTTGCCCTGGCGTCTGGTGAGCTGGCGTTGGTGGAAGGGCCGCGCCGACAGGTGCAGATCGGCTACATCGGCTCGGCGGCGGCCGATTGCGTGGCCCGGGCGATCGCGCGGGGAGTGTTCGAAGCGCGCAAGTGATTGCGCCAATCCCTCATGAGTCCACCGCAGAACCGTGGGAGCCGGCGGTCCGGCTCCCACGGTTCTGCGGTGTACACCAGCCAGGTGGTCACTGCTGTACTTCCTAGGCTATGTATGAAATCGCTTGAAACTTGGTTATGCGGCGTTAAAAACCGGCTCGGAATGCTCATTTACGCCAGTAAACTGCGCTTCCTCGCCGGTTTTTGCCTTGCCTAACCTGCGTTTCAAACAATTTCATACACAGCCTGGGAGCCAGTTTTGCCGCTCATCAGTTGCGGGCTAAAGACTGTTGGCTCCTACGGTTTGGACTGCCCCAAGAAGTTGGAGATCCATCCAACCCTTGGGGGCAATCCAGTCTTGCGGCGTCTGCGGTAATTATTGCCCGGCCGACCGGTGCTCGATTCGAGCCTTGGCCCGCTCGGCCTCCGTCGGCAATCCCAAGGCCTCGTACACCCGCACCAGATGCCGGTTGGTCGGCACATCCAGCGCATCGTAGCCGCGGCGCAGCTCCAGGGTCTGTTGCGCCACCAGCCAGTCGCCCGCGTGCAGCCGCGCGTCCAGTTCGATCTGGGCGAACAGGTCGCGCTGGGCATGGCTGCCGCCAATATCATTGAGGCGTGGCAGCACGCTGCCCAGGCGTTGCGCTGCGGTGTCCCAGCCACCACGGGCATGGGCCAGCAAACCTTCGGCCAGGGGCAGGGTGACCTGGGCCCAGGTGCCGCGACTGAAGGCCGGCGCAGAGAGACTGCGTTCGCGCAGGGCGTCGAGCAGTTGGTCCGCCTCAGCCAGGCCGGCACGCGCCAGGCCATACAGGTACTGCACGCTGAGAAACGGCTGTACCGTATCGCCGACCCGCACCCGCAGGTACGGCGCCAGCGCCTGCCAGCGCTGGCCGACATCGATGCCGGCCAGTTCCAGGCGGGCCAGCAATGACACCGCGCCGACCTGGTCCTGGGAGTACTCCGGGAGAATGCCCCACACATGCCGGTCGTAGATCTCCAGTACCCGTTGCGCCTGCCCGCGGGCCAGGTAGAACAGCGCCAGGTGCCACCAGTTGTGGGTGTACATGAACGAGTTGAGACCCTGCCAGTGGTGTTTCACGCTTTCCAGGAAATCGATGCCTTCCTCGATCCTTCCACGGGTCAGCAACACGTGGGCCAGGGCGTGCTGGGCCCAGGCTTCATCGGCCTGTAGCGCCAGCGCCTGGCGGGCGGCGGCTTCGGCTTCGTCCAGCAGGTGGCACTGTTCGTAGGCGAAGGCCAGCAGGCCGTGGCTGTGGGCGATTTCCGGCGCGGCGTCGCGTGCCTTGAGGGCGATACGCAGCAGTGCCGGCCAGTTGCCGCGGTTGAATTCCACGTACTGGTTGAGCTTGGCGGCGAACAGGTCGCGGGGGAAATGCCCGAGCAGTTGTTCGGTCAGGCCCAGCACCCGGCCCAGGTCGTCGGCGATCCAGGCTTCGAGAGTGGCCAGGTAGAGATCGGCCCGCAGCTGGCCGGCTTCCACTTCACTGGCGCGCTGGCGATAACGCTCGGCCAGGCGCGGGCCCTCGGGCGATTCGCTGAACATCAGCAGGATGCCGGCCAGGGCATTGGCCAGGCGCGAGCCCGGATCGGCATCGGCGGCGGCGAGGATGTGTTCGGCGCGCGGGTGGTAGCCGAGGAAGCCACCGACGAAGTCGTCGATGCCGAGTCGGGTGGCGGGGAGGTCGCTATCGATGGGGTTGCCCAGGTAATCCAGAGACATGGCAGGAAAGCTCGGTGGTTCGAAGACCGCAGCTGTCGCAAGGGTTGTGCCAGGGGCGAAAAACACAGTCCGATCGTTCCCACGCTCCGCGTGGGAATGCCGCCCAAGACGCTCGGCGTCGCCGGGGCGGACTCGAGCGTCTTGGGCGGCGTTTCCACGGGGGCCATGGGAGCAATCAAGCCTAGGGGCTGCTCTGCAGCCCAGCGCGGGCAAGCCCGCTCGCCACAATGGTCATCTAGCCGGATGGCTCGGCTCATATCGGGTTCTGCTTTTTCCACAGTGCCGGGCGCGGGTTGTGGATTCCGATCGTTCCCACGCTCCGCGTGGGAATGCAGCCCAAGACGCTCGGCGTCGCCGGGGCGGACTCCGAGCGTCTTGGGCGGCGTTTCCACGGGGCCGTGGGAACGATCAAGCCTAGGGGCGGCTCTGCAGCCCAGCGCGGGCAAGCCCGCTCGCCACAAATGGTCATCTGGCCGGATGGCTCGGTTCATGTCGGGTGCTGCTTTTTCCACAGTGCCGGGCGCGGGTTGTGGATTTTTCATCAGTCGATTACCGAGCCAGGCCTCGCAAATGCAGGCGCAAAGGCACTGGCACAGGCCTTGCTAAATCGCTGGAAAGGGTCGCTCGCACCTGCCGTGCCGCGCCTGCCGAATCTTTCCTGCGGAGCCCCCATGCCTGATTTCTCCCCGACCCCTTCGTCTCGCACCCGGCCGCTGCGCCGGGCCCTGTTCGGCCTGGCCGCCAGTGCGCTGATCCTGGCCGGCAGCGTACAGGCCCAGCCCCGCGATGGCGGCGTGTTGAACCTGGTGGCCCAGCCGGAACCGCCGTCGCTGATGCACGGCGTGGTCTCGCATGTCTCGACCCAGTATGTCAGTGGCAAGATCCTCCAGGGCCTGCTGACCTACGATACCCACCTGCAACCCAAGCCGGTACTGGCCAAGAGCTGGACCGTCTCCGCCGATGGCCTGACCTACACCTTCGAACTGCAGGACGGCGTACGCTGGCACGACGGCCAGCCGTTCACCGCGGACGACGTGGTGTTCAGCTTCCAGACCTTTTACCCGGAAGTGGACAAGCGCCTCGGTGGTGTCTTCACCGAGTTCGTGGCGTCCATCGAGGCCAACGGCCCGCTGCAGGTGACCTTCCACCTGAAGAAACCCTTCGAGCCGCTGCTCTCGTCGCTGGGCAGCGGCCTGCGTCCGGTGGTGCCCAGGCACCTCTACGAAGGCACCGATTTTCGCAACAATCCCTATAACCTGAAGCCGGTCGGTACCGGCCCGTTCGTGTTCCAGGAGTGGAAGCGTGGCGCCTACATCAAGTTGGGCAAGAACCCCGACTACTGGAAAAAGGGCCTGCCGCACCTGGATGGCATCGTCTTCCACGTGATCCCCGACGCGTCCTCGCGGGCCGCCGCCTTCGAGCGGGGCGACGTGCAGGTGCTGCGCAGCGGCGATGCCGACTATTCCGACCTCAAGCGCCTGGGCAGCCTGCCAGGCGTGCAGTCCTCGGAGCAGGGCTGGGAACTGTATTCCGGCCTGGCCTTCCTGCAGGTCAACACCCGCAAGCCACCGCTGAACAATCCCAAGGTGCGCCAGGCGATCCTCTATGCGCTGAACCGGCCGTTCATCGTCGACAACATCTTCTTCGGCTCGGGCAAGGTCGCCCAGGGGCCCTTCGTCTCCAGCTCGCCGTATCACGACCCGCAACTGCCGCAGTACAGCTATGACCTGAAGAAGGCCAAGGCGCTGATCGCCGAGTCCGGTGTCGATGTCGGCGCGGTGCGCATCCGCCTGCTCAATGGCGAGAAGGGCGGTGCCTGGGAGCGCGCCGCCGAATACACCAAGCAGGCCCTGCAGCCACTGGGCTTCAAGGTCCAGGTGGTTACCTCGGACGCCGCGACCTGGTTCCAGCGAGTCAGCGACTGGGACTTCGACCTGACCTACAACTTCATCTTCCAGGTGGGCGACCCGTACCTGACCACCGCTTATCTCTACCGCTCCGACTACATCCTCAAGACCTCGCCGTTCGCCAACGTCAGCGGCTACGACAGCCCGGAGGCGGATGCCCTGTGGCGCAAGGTCGCCAACACCCCGGAAGGCGAGTCGCGGCGCGAGGCCTACAGCCAGCTGGAGAACCGCCTGAACACCGACCTGCCGATCGTGCCGATCTTCGAGATGCGCTACCCGACGCTCTATCACAGCCAGGTCAGGAACCTGCTGCAGACCGCCACCAGCCTCAACGAGGATGACGAAAGCGTCTACCTCGACGCGCCGACGCCATGAGCGGGGTGATCTTCCTCGGCTCGCGGCTGCTACGGGCACTGGCGATGGTGCTCGGGGTGCTGGTGCTGAGCTTCCTGCTGATCCGCCTGGCACCCGGTGACCCGGCGTTGATGCTGGCCGGGGAGGCCGGAGTCGACGATGCGCAGTACATCGCGCAACTGCGCCAGGACATGGGCCTGGACAAGCCGGTGGCCCAGCAGTTGCTGATCTACCTCGGCCACGTCGCACGGCTGGACCTGGGCTACTCCTATCGCAACCAGGCACCGGTCTGGTCGCTGATCGCCGAGCGTTTGCCGGCGACCCTGGCGCTGATGGGCTCGGCCTTCCTGGTGTCGTCGCTGGCGGGCATCGCCCTTGGTGTGCTCGCGGCGCGTAGCCGGGAACGGCGGCCATGGCTCGACCAACTGATTTCCCAGGGCGCGCTGCTGCTCTATGCGACCCCGTCGTTCTGGCTGGCGATGCTGCTGATCCTGCTGTTCTCGGTCAGCCTCGACTGGTTGCCGGCCTTCGGCATGGAAACCGTCGCCGCGAACTATCAGGGCCTGGCCTGGTGGGGCGACCGGCTCCGCCACCTGGTGCTGCCCTGCCTGTCGCTGAGCTTCCTGTTTCTCGCGCTGTACATCCACCTGACTCGCGCCGCGACCCTGGAAGCGCTCGGCCAGGAGTACGTGCGCACCGCCCACGCCAAGGGCCTTTCACCGCGCCGGATTCTCTGGGCCCATGTGCTGCGCAATGCGCTGTTGCCGGTGGTGACCTTCGCCGGCCTGCAACTGGGGCAGTTGGCCAGCGGTATTCTGCTGATCGAGGTGGTCTACGCCTGGCCGGGGATCGGCCGTTTGATGTACGAGGCACTGGCTCAGCGCGACTACGGCGTGCTGATGGGCGGCTTCCTGGTAATTTCGCTGATGGTGGTGAGTTTCAACCTGCTGACCGACCTGGCCTGTCGCTGGCTCGATCCACGAATTGGCGCCGGAGGGCAGCACTGATGGCCGGTCATTCCTTTTGGCGGCGCTTCCTCGCCCAGCCCTCGGCGGTGGCCGGGTTGCTGTTTCTCTCGGGACTGGGCCTGCTGGCGCTGGCGGCCCCCTGGCTGACCGACAGCCTGCCGTGGGAGATGAACAGCCCGCCCATGCTCGCGCCGTTCCACGATTCGGCGCACTGGCTGGGCAGCGATATGCTCGGCCGCGACCTGGGCAGTGGCCTGTTGTACGGCGCGCGGGTGTCCCTGGCGGTGGCCTCGCTGGCCAGCCTGGCGACCTTGCTGGTGGGGGCCGTGGTCGGTGCCCTGGCCGGTTATTTCGGGGGCTGGCTCGACGGTGTGCTGATGCGCCTCGCCGAGTTCTTCCAGATCGTCCCGCAACTGGTGCTGGCGGTGATCCTGGTGGCGGTGCTCGAACCGTCACTGGGTTCGATCGTGCTGGCCATCGCCCTGGTCGCCTGGCCGGCCGTGGCACGGCTGGTACGCAGTGAATTCCTCAGCCTGCGCCAGCGCGAATTCGTCCAGGCGGCACGGGTGCTCGGGCAGTCGTCGACGGCGATCATCTTCCGCCAGATCCTGCCCAATGCCCTGGCACCGCTGCTGGTGACCCTGACCTTCGTCATGGCCACCGCGATTCTCACCGAAGCGGCCCTGGCCTTTCTCGGTCTCGGCGACCCCGAGGCGATGAGTTGGGGCTACATGATCAATGCCTCCCGTGGGTTGCTGCGCGATGCCTGGTGGATGAGCCTGTGGCCGGGCCTGGCGATCCTGCTCAGCGTGCTGGCGGTGAACCGCGTCGGTGAGGGCCTGCGGGTGGCCTGCGAGCCGCTGCGGCAACCAGGAGTCGCCTCATGACCGACAGTCAAATCCCCTTGCTGAGTATCGAACACCTGCGCATCGCCTTGCCCCCCGGTGCCGATCGCAGCCATGCGCTGTACGACCTGTCACTGCAGTTGGAACGCGGCGAACTGCTCTGTGTAGTCGGCGAGTCCGGTTCGGGCAAGTCGATGCTGGCCAAGGCGCTGCTGCGGATGTTGCCGCAGACGCTGACACTGGAGAGCGGGCGCATTCGCTGGCGTGGCGAGGACCTGGCCGGGCTCGACGAATCGGCCATGCGCCAGCTGCGCGGACGCGACATCAGCATGGTCTTTCAGGAACCGATGAGTGCGCTCAATCCGTTGCTGAGCATCGGCCGACAGATCGATGAAACCCTCGCGGCGCATGGTATGAAGGCGGCGGCGAGTCGTCGCCGGCGGGTGCTGGACCTGCTCGGTTACGTTGGCCTGCCGGACCCGGAGCGGCTGCGGCATGCCTATCCTTTCGAATTGTCCGGTGGCCAGCGCCAGCGGGTGGTGATCGCCATGGCGCTGGCGTTCGATCCGGCCCTGCTGATCGCCGACGAGCCGACCTCGGCGCTGGATGTGACCACCCAGGCGCAGATCCTCGAGCTGCTGCGGCGTATCCAGCGCGACAAGGGCATGGCGGTGCTGTTCATCACTCACGATTTTGCCGTGGTCCAGGCGATTGCCGACCGCGTGCTGGTGCTGGAGAAAGGCCATTTGGTCGAGCAGGGCAGTGCTCGCCAGGTGCTGCAGGCGCCGAAGGCGGAGTACACCCGGCGCCTGTTGTCGGCTGCCTCGGCCAGCCCGCCGGCAGCGCGTCCGACGCTGGCGCAGGCACCGACGGTGCTGGCGGCGCGGCAGTTGGAGAAGGCCTACACCCGGCACGGCGTCTGGTGGCGCAAGCGCGCCAATCGCGCCCTGGCCGGGGTCGACCTGCACCTGCGTGAAGGCGAGACCCTGGGCATCGTCGGCGAGTCCGGTTCCGGCAAGTCGACCCTCGGGCGTTGCCTGGTGCGCCTGCTGCAACCGGATAGCGGGCACCTGCAATGGCAGGGGCGCGAGGTGGCAACGTTGTCCCAGCGCCGGCTGCGGCCGCTGCGCGGCGAGATCCAGATGATCTTCCAGGACCCGTTCGCCTCGCTCAATCCACGCCAGCCTGTGGGCCAGATCGTCATGACCGGGCCGCTGGCCCAGGGTGTTGCGGCCCACGAGGCGCAGCGTCGTGCCCGGGAGGTACTGGAACTGGTCGGCCTGCCGTCGACCGCCTTCGAGCGTTACCCCCATGAGTTCTCCGGCGGCCAGCGCCAGCGCATCGGCATTGCCCGGGCCCTGGCGGTGCGGCCGAAGATCCTGATTGCCGACGAATGCGTATCGGCACTGGATGCATTGATCCAGGTGCAGATACTCGAACTGCTGGAAGACCTGCAACGGCGCCTGGGGCTGAGCATCGTGTTCATCACCCATGACCTGCGGGTGGCGGCGCGGCTGTGCGATCGCATCGCCGTGATGCAGGGCGGGCGGATCGTCGAGCAGGGCGAGACCGCGCGGCTGTTCGCCGAACCGCAACAGGCCTACACCCGGACCTTGCTCGGGGCGTCGCCGCGAGTCGCTGAGCCGATATCCCCGGCCGCCACCCGCGAGGGCGCCTGGTGAGCGCCATTCCTATCCATCCGACAGGAGCCACAGCCCATGGCTGAAGCTTTTTCCTCCGTTGAGCTGCCGCGAGTGCGCGGTGAACTGCTCGAAATCCGCCCGGGCCGCCGCTTGAGTGTGGCGCACCGGCCCGGCCAGGCGCAGGCCGACACCGTGGTGTTCTTCTGCCACGGTGCCGGCGGCAACAAGGACCAGTGGCGCCATCAGTGGCAGGCGCTGGGCGAAGAAGGCTACAGCCTGGTGGCCTGGGATCTGCTCGGCCATGGCGGCAGCGACAAGCCGCGCCGGTCGGCGGCCTATGCCTGGGCCGAGCTGGTGGCCGACTACCAGGCGCTGCTGCGGCGCTTCGGTGGCCGGCGCAACCTGATCGTCGCGCATTCCTTCGGCACCGGCCTGTCGATGAGCACGTTGTTGCAATCGCAGGCGGTCAGTGGCGCGCTGTTGCTGGGCTCGCAACTGCACCGGCCGTTGAGTCGCGGCGGGCTGATGGCGTTGCCGGCCTGGGTGCTGGAGCTGATCCGTCCGGTGTTGGCCAAGGGCTTTCGCCAGCGTGCCTGGCACGCCGCGGCCGATCGGCAACTGGTCGCCTATGAGGAGAAGGTTACCGAGAACAACCGGCTGTATGTGTTCAAGGGACTGCTCGAAGGTGTGCAATGGCCGGACGCCGGCCACCTGGCGAGCCTCCGGCTGCCGATCGAGGTGGTCTCCGGCGACAGCGACGGGTTGACCCCGGCCAGTGGCGGCGAGGCCCTGGCCCGGCAGTTGCCCGACGCCGGCTTCGAGGTGCTGGAGGCGTGCGGGCACCAGTTGATGCTGGAAAAACCCCGGCAGGTGCTGGAGGCCTTCCGCCGCCTGACGCAGCGGCTCGCCTGAGGAGGCAGTGTAGCCACCGAGGAACGGCTGCAAGGATTTCCGTGACCGACCGGTCATTCGTCGGAACCTTGCAACAGAGCCTGCGCATTGCCCTGACTGGTCTACGCTCAAGGTTTTTGAGGCGCCGGCAGCCGGCCGGCGGTGATCAACCTTGGAAAGGAGTGGCCGAATGAAAAAGGCATACATGGAAGACAATGGCGATGAGTTCCCGATCAACAATCTGCTGCGCTGCGGGCAGACGCCCTATGCCGCCGATTTCGGGGGGGAGGCGCCCGTGCAGGAGGCTTCGACTCGGACCAGCCAGCCGGCACCGAGTGGGTTGTTGAGGCGGCCCTATTTTCCCAAGGCCAGGCCACGCCTGAAAAAACTGGCGTGAGATCACGCCGGGCGGTGGGCTGAGGCTCCCGTGGCGTTGAAGAATCCGGAGTCCGCGAGGGCTCCGGTTTTTTTTTGGGGCTGCGGCGCAAGGGCAGTCGATATTTTTTGAAGGGTTTTCTGAAAACAAATCAGCGCCTTAGCTGTTTTTCGGGGGCGCCGGATACAAAAAATTTCAAAACTGGCGTGTACAGCCGTTCAAGCGTCAGCGTATTTTCGCCGCAAGCTGTTCGATCAGCGGTATGGGTCTGTAATGGAATTCAGCCTGTAGCAAGCCCCGGGGCAACCCCCTCCAGCGGGCCTGCACATAACAATTAGAGGGAGCTAACCCGTGAACTGCATTTTCTGTGCAATCGTCGCCAAGCTGGCACCTGCGAGCATCGTCCATGAAGACGAGCAGTGCCTGGCCTTTCTTTCCATCCAGCCGATCACGCCCGGTCACGTGCTGGTCATTCCCAAGGCCCACGCCAGTGGCCTGAGTGAAGTTCCTCCTGCCATTGCTGGCCATGTGATGCTGGTCGCACAGCGCGTGGCTGATGCATTGCGCAACAGCGGCCTGCAACTCGATGGACAGCCTTGCGAGGGCATCAACCTGCTGTTGTGCGATGGCGCCGTGGCCGGCCAGACGGTCGGCCATGCCCACCTGCATGTGATCGCGCGATTCGTCGGCGATGGCTTCGACCTCGCGCACGGCGATATTCCCATGGCCAACCCGCAGGTGCTGGGTGAGCGTGCCGAGCTGATTCGTTCGGCCCTGGAACAACGCTGAGCAAAATGTAGCGTGTAGCCGCCGACTGGGGAGTCGTCGGCTGCGGCGCAGTGTTCTGTCTATCGATTGTTGCCTGCTGGCCTCCATCGCCAGCCGGTCGGCTCCTGCACGGGAGCTTTTGAACAATATGCGTATGCAAGAGGTGAACTCATGAGTGGATTCATGGGTTCCGTGTCGTGTGTCTGGTCGAGAGAAAATATACGAAACATAATAATAAGGGAGCGTCTCATGTCGTCATACGGAAGTAACAAATCGGTATTGCCGTTTACTACCATGCAACTGGTGAAAGATGATTCGGCCGGTGCGGCGATTCATGCCTTTTATGATTCGGTACTGCAGGAACATTGCCAATCCGACAAGGTCAAGGTCAGGCAGGTTGTAACACCTGAACAGTTTTCCGAGTTGTCGCGCGCCCGTTATCGGTTATATGGCCAGCGCAAGGTGTATTACCGTACCCTGTTCGGTGACTCGGTCGATGAAACAGTCTGTCTCGACGAGTATGACTCCCGTTCCTATGTCTTTGCCTGTTATTACGATGGCGAGATCATTGGTACCCAGCGTATTACGCCGTTTCCTCACGAATCCGGCGAGTACATCGATCACCAGCGCCTGCTGCAGTTCTCCGGCCCGGGCTACGAGAACGAGTGCGTCGAGCTCTCCCGGCTGATCGTCGACAAGCATGCACCGGTGAAGAACGTGGTCACCGCCCTGGCCATGACCGGCGCTTCGCTGGTGGCCCTGCTGGGTGGCTACAAGACCTTCATCACCTATGTGAAGCCACGCCTGGCGCCGAAATTCGACAGTTCGGTGTTCGACCAGGACGGCATCCTGTTCCAGATCCCGGCTCGTGGTGATCACTACTACGCCCTGTACAAGGGTGAACTGCTGCCGTCGGTGACGACCTATTTCGGCCTGGAACAGTTTCCGGCGGATCTTCGGGACATCGATGCGCTGATGCGCCATACCCTGGCCGCGCGTGCTACCCGCCAGGTGCTGGCGGTTTGAAAAACACAATAAAACGACACTATCGAGGTTGATGTCAGATGGAAGCCCAGAACAAGGCCGTGGTTATCGAGTTCTATGAACGCATGTTTGCCCAGCGTGAGCTGGCGGTCGCCGATACATTGATTGCCGAGAACTATGTGCAGCATAACAATGTATTCATTCCGCCACGTCGTGAAGGTTTCAAGAAGTATTTTGCGCAGTTCTTCAAGACCTTTCCAGAGTCCGGAACCCATATCAAGCAGGTGTGTGCCGAAGGCGACTATGTTTTCCTCTATGCCACGCACTGGGCGAAACATCGGTTCTTTACCGTGAAGTACAAGGTGATCGATATCTATCGCGTGGAGAATGGTGTGCTGATGGAGCATTGGGACACTATCGAAGGTCTCGGGTTCTTCTCCAAGTTCATGTACATCATCAAGTCCGTATTGCGCCTGTAATTCATGACAAATGTCAGAAGCGATTCATAAACCACCAGGGAGAGAGTGAAATGACTGAGTTTCGAACCGAGCTGAAGGCCGTTTGCGACGCCGAATGGGCCAAGATCAAGGCCGGGCGTTTCTTTCAGATGATGAAGCGCCCCGAGTTGCAGCGCGAGCTGTACATCAAGTCGATCGTGCAGGTGTATCACTACACCAAGAACAACGCGATCAACCAGGCGGTGGCCTGCTGGAACCAGGACCACAAGAAGGTCGGCCTGCTGCGTTTCGCCATGAAGCATGCGCTGGAAGAGCTGGGCCATGAAAACATGGCCTACAACGACCTGATCGCCATCGGCGTGGACCCGGCCGAGTTCGAGAAGCCGATGCTGCCGGCCACCGAGGCCTTCTACGGCTACCTGGACTATGTCTCGGTCTGTCGCGGCATCATTCCGCGCCTGGGCTACAGCTTCTGGGCCGAGGACTCCTATGAGCACCTCGAACCGATGATGGACATCTGCAAGAACAGCCTGAAGCTGACCGACAAGCAGATGACCTTCTTCGTCGCCCACGCGATCATCGACGCCAAGCACTCCGAGGAGGTCAATGCGGCCATCGATCGCTGGGTGGAAACCGACGAGGAGAAGGAAGCGGTGAAACAGGTGGCGCGTACCACCGTGTACCTGATGGGCAAGATCCTCGAGTCGGTTGCCGACGAGTTCTGATCCCGCCGCCCCTGTGGGAGCCGGTCTTGCCCGGCTCCCACAGCAGGGCCTTCAGCGCTGGCGCAGGCTGTTCTCCATCCGGCTGATCCCTTCCTCGAGCAAGGCCCGCGGGCAGCCGAAGTTCAGGCGGACGAACTGGCGGGCATCATCGGCAAACTCGATACCCGCACTCAGGCCGACCTTGGCCTTGTCCAGGAAGAACTGGTACGGATCCTCCAACCCCAATGCACTGCAGTCGAGCCAGGCCAGGTAGGTGCCCTGGGCCGGTTGCATGACCACGCCCGGCAGGCGGGTCTGTACCGCGTGCTGCAGGTAGTCGCGGTTGCCCTGCAGGTATTCCACCAGCGCCTTGAGCCAGGCACCGCACTCACGGTAGGCGGTCGTCGTGGCCTCCAGGCCGAGCGCGTTGACACTGTCGACCATGCCGCCGCGGGCAGCGTTGAAGCGTTCCCGCACGACCGGGTCCTGGATGATTGCGTAGGCGGTCTTCAGGCCGGCGATGTTGTAGGCCTTGCTCGCCGACATCAGGGTAATGGTGCGCCGGGCGATCTCCGTTCCCAGGGAGGCGGTTGGGACGTGGCGGCGCCCGTCGTAGCAGAGGTCGGCATGGATTTCGTCGGAGATGATCAGCGCGCCACTTTCCAGGCAGGCCTCGGCCACCTGTTGCAGTTCCTCCCGGGGGAAGACCTTGCCCAGCGGGTTGTGCGGGTTGCTCAGCAGTAGTGCGCCACCGTCCTGCAGGCTGTCGCGCAAGGCGGCGATGGGGGTGACGTAGTTGCCCTGGGCGTCACGCTCGAAGGGCAGTTCGACCTTCGGCAGTTCCCAGTTCCCTGGCGCCAGGCGCAGTGGTCGGTAGTTCGGGGTCTGCACCACGACGTTGCGACCCGGTTCTACGAACGCGCGCAGGGCCATGTTGAAACCCGGCTCGACGCCCGGCAGGAACACCAGGTCCTGGGGTTCGATCCGCCAGGCGTACTTGTTCCATAGGTCGGCGACGATGGCTTCGCGCAGGGCGTCCTGGGCCACGCTGTAGCCCAGTTGCGGGTGTTCGAGGCGCTTGTGCAGGGCCTGGGTGATCTCGTTGGCGACCGGCAGGTCCATGTCCGCCACCCACATGGGCAGGACATCGGCAGGGTAGCGGCTCCACTTGGTGCTGCCGGTGTGGCGACGATCGAGCAGGGTGTCGAAATTGAAAGTCATGCTGGCGGAAAGTCTCGCGGGAAATCCCCGAAATCGTCGGGTGTTCGGAACCTGGGACGGCGGACCCGCGCTAGCAGGCCCGGTGTCCGTCATCGTTGAGCAGTCTACCCGGTCGTGGTGGTCGGCGGCACGGGTTCGACGCGATTGCGTCCCTTGCCCTTGGCCCGGTACAGCGCCAGGTCGGCTTCCTTGAGGGCCTGGGCGACGGTTTCACCTTCGCGCGGCCAGTCGGTGACGCCCACGGACACGGTGACCGGGATGCCGTTCGGGCTTTCGGTATAGGCCATCGCTCCACGCAGCCGTTCGGCCACCTGCAGCGCCTGGTTCAGCGGGGTGGCGGGTAGCAGCATGAGGAATTCCTCGCCGCCCTGGCGGCAGAGTACGTCGCTTTCCCGCGAAAGCCGGCGCATCTGCTGGGCCACGTGTTGCAGCACCAGGTCACCGGCACTGTGCCCGTAGCTGTCGTTGACCTGCTTGAAGTGGTCGATGTCCACGGCCAGTACCGAGAACTGCTGGCGATGGCTTTCCCAGTCCTTGAGGATCAGTTGCATGCCACGACGGTTGGTCAGGCCGGTGAGCGAGTCGGTGACGTTCTCCAGGTTGAGCCGGCCCAGTTGCTGGTGCAGGGACATCAGCGCCTTCTGCATGGCGAATTTCAACTGTGCGGCTTCGTAGTACCAGGCCCTGACCTTGCTCACCGACTGGGCGGCACTCGAGGAGCCCCAGTGCTGGGTCGAGTTGGCCAGTTGCCAGAGAGGCCGGGTGATCAGCGTCGAAATCCACCAGATGCCCAGCAATGACAGCAGCAACAGCGGCACGGCATAACCGGCGACCTCCAGCATCAGCCGTTGCAGGCCTTCGAGGGTGATGTCGGTGGGCCGCTGGCTGATCACGCCCCAGCCGATCCGGTTCACCGGCGCATAGCCGGTGAGCATGTCGATACCCTTGGAGTTGTGCAGGCGCAGGCTGCCGGTTTCGCCGGCGATCACCGCGTCGATGGCCGGGTTGCCCTTGATCACATCGCCGATTCGCGTCGGGTCCTGGTGGTAGATCAGCTGGCCCTTGGTATCGACCACATAGAGGTAGGACCCGTCGCGGTAATAGTGCTCGCCCAGCAGCGAATGCAGGATGTTCGGCTCATTGAGGTAGATCCCCGCACCGAGATAACCCAGGTAGTTGCCATGGTCGTCGAAGACCGGATGGGTGATCTGGATCATCAAGTGGTTGTTGGCCCCGACGTAGGGGCTGGAAATGAAAGGCTGGCGTGCCTTGCTGGCCTGGTGATAACCCTCGCTGTTGGAGAAGGTTCCGGTCAGGTTCATCGACAGGGGCGAGGAGGCGATGATCTTGCCGTCGGCGCGAATGACGATCACCGAATTGAAGCTGTTGGTCTGTCGGCGCAGGCGATGCACTTCCTGCCAAAGCTGTTCCGGCTGGTCCCAGATCGGCGCGAGCAGGTTGGCACTGAAGGCCAGTTGCTGCTGGCTCGACTTGAAGAAGTCATCGGTGGAGCTGGCGAGTTTCACTGCGTAGATGCGGTTGGCCTCCAGCGTCTGGGCCATGAGGAAATTGCGCTGGGTCTGGTAACTGGCGAAGAAGAGGTTGCCGGCGGTCAGGGTGACAACGGCAAGCGAGAGCAGCAGGATCAATCGGCGGAGGTCGATACGTGGCATGAGGTTCTTGTGAGAATGGGCGGGAGCGATGGCCGAAGGAGCCAGGGGGTAATGATAGAACAGTGCGCGCTGGAGGATGTGAGGACATCAGGGCGGTCGGTAAAAAAAAGCTGCTCCAGGACGAACGTTTTTCTCCGGCAGGCCCCTAATGTCTTGATTATCCGACCTGAAAAGGACAGCGGTATGACATTTTTCCTGATCATCGCGCTCGAACTCGGCGCCATCGGGGCGGCCATCTGGGCCTTGGGGCATTTCGACAGGCGACCACAGCGGCGCTGGGCCACGCGCCAGCCGAGCGTCAGCTGGAGCTATGGTCCGGAGCGCGAAGGCTCCCTCGAACTGTTCGGGGAAGCCCTGCTGGTAGTGTCACTGGTATTGCTCGCGGTGTACCTGTTTCTCTGACTCAGAAGATGTAGTCGGTGGTCAGGAAACTCGACTCGCGATTGCGGATGATGTCGCTGACCAGCGTCTTGTTGCTCTCCTGGAACTTGGTCGCCACCAGCGTACGGATCGAGAACACCCTTAGGGCGTCGTGGACCGAGAGGGTGCCCTCGGCGGAGTTCTTGCGACCGTTGAACGGGTAGGTGTCCGGACCGCGCTGGCACTGGGCGTTGATGTTGATCCGACCGACCTGGTTGGCGAAGGTATCGACCAGCCGTCCGACCTGGGCCGAGTTCGTACCGAAGATACTCAACTGCTGGCCGAAGTCCGACTCCAGCACGTAGTCGATCACGGTCTCCAGGTCACGGTAGGGCACGATCGGGACCACCGGGCCGAACTGCTCCTCCTGGTACACGCGCATCTGCGCATTCACCGGGTACAGCACTGCCGGATAGAAGAACGAGGCGCGGGTCTGGCCGCCGCCGGGGTTGACCACCCGCGCACCCTTGGCGACGGCATCGGCCACCAGGCCACCCAGGTAGTCGACCTTGCTCGCTTCCGGCAACGGCGTCAGCGCCACGCCGTTGTCCCAGGGCATGCCGGGCAGTAGGCTCTGCACCTTGCGGTTGAATTTCTCGATGAAGCTGTCGACCACATCCTCGTGCACGAAGAGGATCTTCAGCGCGGTGCAGCGCTGGCCGTTGAACGACAGCGAACCGGTCACCGACTCGTTGACCGCATTGTCGAGGTCGACCTGCGGCAGCACGATCCCCGGGTTCTTCGCATCCAGGCCCAGGGCCGCGCGCAGGCGGTGAGGGCGCGGGTGCAGCTTCTTCAGGTCACTGGCAGCCTTGTTGGTCCCGATGAAGGCGAAGATGTCGATCTTGCCGCTGGCCATCAGTGCGCTGACGGTTTCCCGGCCGCTGCCGTAGATCACGTTGATCACCCCGGCCGGGAAGCTGTCGCGGAAGGCCTCGAGCAGGGGGCGGATCAGCAGCACACCGAGCTTGGCCGGCTTGAACACCACGGTGTTGCCCATGATCAGCGCCGGGATCAGGGTGGTGAAGGTCTCGTTCAGCGGGTAGTTGTAGGGGCCCATGCACAGCGCCACGCCCATCGGCGCGCGGCGGATCTGGCCAAGGGTGTCCTGCTCCAGTTCGAAGCGGCTGGAGCGGCGGTCCAGTTCCTTGAGGGCGTTGATGGTATCGACGATGTAGTCGCAGGTGCGGTCGAACTCCTTCTCCGAGTCCTTGAGGTTCTTGCCGATTTCCCACATCAGCAGCTTGACCACCACCTCGCGCTGTTCGCGCATGCGCCGCAGGAAGGCTTCGACGTGTTGGATACGCTCGGCCACGCGCATCGTCGGCCATTGGCCCTGGCCGCGGTCATAGGCACGAACCGCCGCGTCGAGGGCGGTGAGGGCGGTTTCGGCGTCCAGCAGCGGGGTGCTGCCGAGTATCACCTGTTCGTCGCCATTGGCACCGGCCAGGTACACCGGGCTGCGTACTTGCGCCAGCGGGCCGTTCCAGGTGCGCAAGGCGCCGTCGACCAGGTAGTCGCGTTGTTCCAGTTGACCCTCGAGGCGGTACTTTTCCGGAATGTCCGCAGCGGTGGGAAACAGTGAGTCGAGCAGCTTCTGATCGGTCATGAGGCAATACCCTGTCTGGAAGGAAGGACGCTGAAACGCTTCAGTGCTTCCTGCTGTTTTATCACGAAACATCTTAGTCCCGTCCAGTACAAACGGCAGGTCGGCAGGGCGCGGTTGAAGGCCGGGGGTTCAGGCCGCAGAATGACGCCCGGTTTTCATCTTCAAGGCGACCTTCATTTATGACGTTGGCAACGTTGCTTCTGTTCCTGATCAGTTCCGCGGCGATCATCGCCATGCCTGGCCCGACCGTGCTGCTGGCCCTGCACAACGGTTCCAACCACGGTGTGCGGGCGGCGGCCTGGGGCATGGCAGGTGCGGTGCTGGCCGATGCCGTGCTGGTCACGGCGGTGGCCTGTGGCCTGGGCATCCTGTTGCAGGCCAGCGAAACGCTGTTCCAGGCGGTGAAGTGGGTGGGGGCGGGTTACCTGGTGTGGCTCGGCTGGAAAATGCTGCGTTCGAGCGGGACCCTGGCCGAGGTGCCGGTGCAGCAGGGCTCGAGCCGTAGTGCCGGGCTGTTCGTGCGCTGCTTCGTGGTGGCGTTGACCAACCCCAAGGCGTTGCTGTTCATGTCGGCCTTCCTGCCGCAGTTCATCGACAGCACGCAGCCGCAACTGCCGCAGTACGCAGCGCTGGCGGTGGTACTGACGTTGCTCAACGTCAGCATCATGCTGTTCTACGCATTGTGTGGTGCGCGGTTGCTGAGCCGTTTGCAGGGCGGGCACCTGCGGGCGTTCAACCGGGTGACCGGCGGGTTGTTGATGACGCTGGGTGGGGTGTTGGCGTTCTACCGGCGTGGGGCCAACCACTGACGCGCACTGCCGGCGTCTACAGGACTTGTGCCGTACTCGATCACCTGTAGGAGCCAGCAAGCCGGCTCCTACAGATGGGATGACCTCAGACTTTGGGGTCCTCATGCGTCTTGAGCGGGTGCGCATATTGCGGCTTGAGCTTGCCATCCTTGTCCAGCAGCCAGGCGTCAAGGATCTCGCGCACCACCGGGCCGGCGACCCGGCCACCGGCCTCGCCGTTCTCGATCATCACCGAAATCACGATCTGCGGGTCTTCCGCCGGGGCGAAGCCAACGAACAGGGCGTTGTCGCGGTGACGCTCGGCGGTCTTCAGGCGGTCGTAGCGCTCGCCCTGCTTGATCGCCACCACCTGCGCGGTACCACTCTTGCCGGCGATCCGGTATTGCGCACCTTGCGCCGCCGCCCGGGCGATACCGCGCGGGTCGTGCATCACCAGTTGCATGGCGTAGTTGACCTGCTCCCATTCGCGCGAATCGCGCAGGACCAGGTTCGGGATCGGATGCTCGTCCACCGGCGGCACCTGGCCGATGGTCCGGGCCAGGTGCGGGCGGTTCCACACGCCCTTGTTGGCGATCAGGGTGGTGGCCTGGGCCAGTTGCAGTGGCGTGACCTGCATGTAGCCCTGGCCGATGCCGAGGATCACCGTTTCGCCCGGGAACCAGGCCTGGCGTCGGGTGGCGCGTTTCCATTCGCGTGAGGGCATCAGCCCCGGGGACTCTTCGAACATGTCCAGGGAAACCTTCTGGCCGAGGCCGAACTTGTCCAGGTACTCATGCAGGCGGTCGATGCCGAGCTTGTTGGCCAGGTCATAGAAGTAGGTGTCGTTGGAACGCATGATCGCCGCGTTCAGGTCGACCCAGCCGTCACCGCTGTGGTTCCAGTTGCGGTACTTGTGGTCGACGTTCGGCAGCTGGAAATAACCGGGGTCGAACACCCGCGTCGTCGGCGAGATCACGCCGCTGTCGAGGCCGGCGATGGCCACTTCCGGCTTGATCGTCGAGCCCGGCGCATAGAGCCCGCGCAACGCGCGGTTGAACAGCGGGCGGTCGATGGAGTCGCGCAGGGCCGAATAGTCCTTGGCGCGGATGCCGGTGACGAACAGGTTGGGGTCGAAGCTCGGCTTGCTGACCATCGCCAGCACCTCGCCGGTCTTCGGATCGATTGCCACCACCGAGCCCCGGCGGTCGCCCAGGGCATTTTCGGCGGCTTCCTGCAGCTTGATGTCCAGGCTCAGGACGATGTTCTTGCCGGGAATCGGATCGGTGTGCTTGAGCACCCGCATGACCCGCCCCTGGGCGTTGGTCTCGACTTCCTCGTAGCCGACGTGGCCGTGCAGTTCGCTTTCATAGAAGCGTTCGATGCCGGTCTTGCCGATGGATTGGGTGCCGCGGTACTCCACCGGATCGAGTTGCTTGATTTCCTTTTCGTTGATCCGCCCGACATACCCCACCGAGTGGGCGAAGTGGTCGCCCAGCGGATAATGGCGGACGAACTGCGGCTCGACCTCGATCCCCGGCAGCTTGAATTCATTCACCGCCAGCAGGGCGATCTGCTGTTCGGTCAGTTCGTAGAGCAGGGTCACCGGTTCGAACGGGTGGCGCGACTGCTTGAGTGCCTTGCCGAACACCGTGCGGTCTTCTTCCGGCAGGTTGAGCACGCTCATCACCGTATCCAGCACCTGGGCGACGTTGCCGGCGCGTTCGCGGGTCAGGGTCATGTTGAAGCTGGGCTGGTTGTCGGCCAGCACTTCACCGTTGCGGTCGAAAATGATCCCGCGCTCCGGTGGAATCGGCAGGACATGAACGCGGTTGTTCTCCGAAACGGTGGAGTTGTAGCTGAATTCGACGACCTGGAGGAAATACAGGCGGCCCACCAGGGCGCCAGCCAGGCCGAGTACCAGTAGCCCGCAGGCGATCAGGCGCTTGTTGACCAGGCGTTTTTCGGTCTCGTGATCCTTGAGATGAATGGGATCGGACATCGGGAACCTGTCTCGTGCAAAGAAAATTGACTATGAAAGGGGTGGCTAATAGAGAAAATGCATAGCTGGCTATTAAATCGGCGCACAAGATAGCAAGAAGCACCGGATTTAGGGGCTTTATTGCAGTGGCTTCCGCCAAAAGGCGAGGAGGGCGGAGAGGGCGATCCTGGGAGGAGATGCCTGAAAGCCTCGGAAGAAGCGTTTCAAGATGTTTCTTTTATTGATGTTATATCGTATCGAAATTAGATTCGGCCGCCCCATTCCTCTCCATAAGCTATCGCCATGACGTCCACTTCCGGGCCGCTTGCCTCATCGGCGGGTTCCCCTCTCCGTCTGTCCGCCATCGATGCCCTGCGTGGCTTTGTCATGCTGTGCATGGTGGTCGACCATGTTCGTGAAACTTTTTTCATGCACCGCCAGGTCAGCGACCCGATCGATGCGCTGACGGTCGCGCCGGACCTGTTCTTCACCCGTTTGCTCGCCACCCTCTGTGCGCCGGTGTTCATCTTCCTCACCGGTCTGTCGGCCTTTCTCTACAGCCAGAAGCACAGCGCCCGGGAAACCTCGATCTTCCTGCTCAAGCGCGGGGTGTTCCTGGTGTTGCTGGAGCTGACCCTGGTCTGCTTCGCCTGGAACGGCGAGTTCCCACCCCGGACCCTGTGGCTGCAGGTGATCTGGTGTATCGGCATCTGCATGATCGTGCTGGCCGGCCTGCTGCACCTGCGGCGGGCCTGGCTGGTGCTGCTCGGGCTGGTGATCGTCGGCGGGCACAATCTGCTCGACGGTGTGGTGCTGGGGCCCGAGTCGCCGTTCTTCATCCCCTGGTCGGTGCTGCACCAGAAGGTCTTCATCCAGCTCACCGAGTACACCCGTGCCCGCACCACCTACCCGGTGCTGCCGTGGATCGGCGTGATCCTGCTCGGCTGGAGCCTTGGCCCGTGGTTCGCCGGCAGCGTCGAATCGGCGGTGCGCCGTGCGCGCCTGTTGAAGCTCGGCGGCGGGCTGCTGCTGGCCTTCGTAGTGATCCGCTACCTGAACGTCTACGGCGATGCGCCCTGGGTACACACCGGCGATAGCCTGCGCACGCTCATGAGCTTCCTCAGCGCGAGAAAGTATCCGCCGTCGCTGATGTTCCTGTTGCCGACCCTCGGGGTGGGCCTGTTGCTGCTGGCGCTGTTCGAGCGGCTGCAACAGCACAAGGCGGTGGCCATCCTGGCGCTCTATGGCGGGGCGCCGATGTTCTTCTACCTGTTGCACCTGTATGTGCTGAAGGCGATGTACGTGCCGGCATTGGCCATCTGGGGCGCGACCGAGGGCGAGGTCTATGCGTTCAGCCAGTTGTCCAGCATCTGGCTGCTGAGTGTGCTGCTGTGCTTCGTGCTGTTCTTCCCGACACGCTGGTTCGCCCGGCTCAAGCAGCGGCGGCGGGACATCACCTGGCTCAAGTACTTCTGAGATTCGTAGCGACGAAACCCTTTCCCAATCGAGTGGGGTGTGAGAAAACGCGCGCACACCCACTCGGCGAGGTTTCAACAGGTGCGATACGACATTACCAGCCTGGATCTGTTCATCACCGTGGCCGAGGAGCGCAACCTGACCCGGGCCGGTCGGATCAAGCACCTGGCTGTATCAGCCATCAGCAAGCGCATCACCGAGCTGGAGGCCCAGGTCGGCTCACCGTTGCTGATTCGTAATGCCCGCGGCGTCGACCTGACGCCGGCCGGGCAGTCGCTGCTGTACTACGCGCGGCAAGTGAAGCAGACCATCGAACAATTGGACCATGAACTGGGCGACTACGCCGCCGGGGTGAAGGGCCATATCCGCATCCATGCCATTACCTCGGCGCTGTCGCAGTTCCTGCCGGGCGATGTCGCGCGTTTCGTCGCGCTGTATCCACAGATCAAGTTCGACATCGAGGAGCGGGTCGGTTCCGCCGTGATCCGCGCGGTCGCCGACGGGAGGGCGGACCTTGGCATCATTGCCGTGCAGACCTCGGCCCAGGGGCTGGAGACCTGTCCCTATCGCCACGATGAGCTGGCCCTGGTGGTGCCGGCCGGGCATGCCCTGGCGGCGCGCAAGTCGATCCACTTCCGGGAAGTGCTCGAATACGAGTTCGTCGGCCCGCACCTGGAGAGCTCGATGCACACACTGTTGACCAGCGAAGCGGAGAAACTGGGCATGGCGCTCAAGCTGAGGATCCGCATCAGCAGCTTCGATTGCATGTGCCGGATGGTCTCCAATGGACTGGGGCTGGCGGTGCTGCCGCGCAGCGTGGTCAACCAGTATCTGCACAGCCACAGGCTCAAGGCGGTGAGCCTGGACGAGCCCTGGGCGCAACGTTCGCTGCTGTTGGCGTTCAGGAGGTACGACACCGCTTCACCGACCCTGAAAACCCTGATCGACCAACTTCGCCTGGCTTGAGGCTGTCCTTGTAGCGTTCTCCATCGGCGAACGCTGCTGTGGTAATTGATCAATTTTCAGCACCCGGCATTGCTCCTAGTATCGGCTCATCAGCGGTGGCCCCAGCCCCCGCGATCCTTATAAAAGCCTGAGCGATATGAGCATGACCGAGACTGCCCGCGACCTTATCAACCACCTGACGGTCGACAATGAGCTGTTCGCCTACGTTGACCTGAGCAGGATGCTGTCGCCCGCTCAGCTGTCGAGACTGCCGTACTCGATCCGTATCCTGCTGGAGAACGTGGCACGCTGCTCGCCCGAGTCGCTGCCTTCGGTGCTGGCGCGAGCCACCGGCCAGGGCCCGGACTGCGAAGTGCCGTTCCAGCCCAACCGCCTGATGTTCCACGACACCACCTGCCTGCCGGCTTTGGCCGACTTTGCCGGCATGCGCGATGTGGTTGCCGAGCTGGGGGGCGATCCGCAGGCGATGAACCCTTTGATCCCGGCAGTGCTGACCATCGACCACTCGGTGATCGTCGAGCGTTACGCCGAGGCCGACGCTGTGGAGAAGAACCTCGATATCGACTTCCGTCGCAACAGCGAACGCTATCGCTTCATCAAGTGGGCGCAGAAGAGCCTGGACAATTTCGGCGTGATCCCGCCGGGTACCGGCATCATTCATCAGATGAACATGGAGGCGCTGGCCCAGGTGGTCTGGGAAAGTCGCACCGAAGACGGCCAGCGCCTGCTGCACCCTGACGACATGGTCGCGACCGACAGCCACACCCCGATGATCAACGCCATCGGCGTGCTGGGCTGGGGCGTTGGTGGCCTGGAGGGGCAGGCGGCGATGGTGGGCGAACCGGTGCCGATCAGCTTCCCACGGGTCATCGGCATCCGGGTGACCAATGCCCTGCGCCCGGGTGTCACGGCCACTGACCTGTCGCTGCATGTAGCCGAGATCCTGCGCCAGCGTTCGGTGGTCGGCAAGTTCGTCGAGTTCACCGGCCCAGGTTTGTCCACGCTGAGCTGGGCTGCCCGCGGCACCGTGTCGAACATGGCGCCCGAGTACGGTGCCACCGTGGTGTTCTTCCCGTTCGACAACGAAACCCTGTCCTACCTGGAGCTCAGCGGTCGTTCGCCAGCGCTATATCGCAAGGTTGTCAGCTACATGAGCGCCCAGCCGTTGTGGCGGCGTGACGACCTGGCCGAGCCGCAATTCGACGAACTGATCGAGCTCGACCTGGCCAGTATCGAGATCAGCGTCGCCGGCCCGCACCAGCCGCATCAACGGCAGAAACTTTCGAACGCCGCCGCCTCGTTCCGGCAGGAAGTGATGGGGGACGGCAAGCTGATCAACGCGCCTGCCGAGCAGCGCTTCCTCGAACCGTCCTTCGGCGAGCCCATCACCCATGGCGCGGTGGTGATCAGTGCGATCACCAGTTGTACCAACACCGCCAATCCGGCGCAGATGATCCAGGCCGGCCTGCTGGCCCGCAAGGCGCGCCAGTTGGGTATCAACCGCAAGCCCTGGGTGAAGACCTCGCTGTCGCCCGGCTCGCGGGTGGTCGCCGACTATCTGCAGGAAGCCAACCTGCTGGAAGATTTTTCCGCCCTGGGTTTCGATCTGGCCGGCTTTGGCTGCATGACCTGCATCGGCAATTCCGGTTCGCTCGAGGAGCACGTCGAGCTCTTTGCCGACCAGGGCCTCAAGGGTGTGGTGGTACTGTCCGGCAACCGCAACTTCGAAGGTCGGGTGAACCCCAAGGTCCCCGCTGGTTACCTGGCCTCCCCGGCTCTGTGCGTGGCCTATGCCATCGCCGGTACCATCGATATCGATCTCGAATCCCAAGCCCTGGCCGTGGGCCGTGACGGCAGCCTGGTGTACTTGCGCGATCTGATGCCGTCGGATGCGGAGATTGCCGCCGAGGCCGCAAGAGTGGTCAAGCCGGCGTTTTTCCAGCAGCGCCTGGCCAAAGTCTGGGAGGGGACCCACCATTGGCAGTCGCTGTCGGCCGAGGGCAGCGTACAGTTCCCCTGGAGTCCGAACTCGACCTACCTGCGTCGTCCGCAGTACCTGGCGGACATTCCCGCCGAACCGAAGACCAGCCTGGCCATCAGTGCTGCGCGCACGCTGATGGTGCTGGGTGACAACGTCACCACCGACCATATCTCGCCGGCCTATTCCATCCCCGCCGACAGCCTGGCCGGGCAATGGCTGCTGGCGCATGGCGAAGATCCGCGTGATCTCAACCAGTACTCGACTCGCCGCAGCAACCACGAAGTGATGTTGCGAGGGGCTTTCACCAACAAGGCGGTCAAGAACCGCCTGCTCGGTGACCAGCAGCCCGGACCAGGTGCCTGGGCCTGGAATGCCGATCACAGCGAATGCCTGCCGCTCTACGAGGCGGCCCGCAGCTACGCGGCGCAGCACACGCCGATGGTGGTGTTCGCCGGGATCAACTATGGCGCCGGCTCCAGCCGCGACTGGGCGGCCAAAGCCCAGGCCCTGCTGGGAGTCAAGGCGGTGGTGGCGCAGAGCATCGAGCGCATCCACCGCAGCAACCTGATCGGCATGGGCGTGATCCCGTTGCAGTTCAGGGCCGGCCAGTCGGTCGACGACCTGCAACTGCAGGGCGATGAGCGTTTCGACTTCCTGGGGCTCGATGACCTGGATGTGGGTGATAACCGTGTCGACATGCTGATTCATCGTGCCAATGGCACGACACGGCAAGTGGAACTGGGCGTGCGCATCGACTCCACGCAGGAGGTCCGCTACCTGGTCAACGGCGGGGTGCTGCCGTTCGTGATCCGCAAGGTGGTCAAACGTACCCGCCAGCGAGTTTGAAGCCAGGCCCCGCCCAGGGGCCGACTACTGCGATCAACAATAACAAGGAAACGCAACCATGCACGGCGATGAACACGACGCAGGCCTGTCCGAGCCCGCAATCCAGGTTTCAGCCACTCCCTCGGCCGGAGCGACCCGGCGAAGACTGCTGCAGCAGATGGCCACGGTCGCCGGTGTCTCGGCGCTCGGCTCGCTGCTGCCACCGGGCCTTGCCCAGGCGACCCGGCTTCTCAATCCTCAACCCGCTACTCGGAGAACCACCCCTATGTACGCCTATGTCGGGTCACGGACCACCCGCGAGCGCAACGCCCGTGGTGAAGGCATCAGTGTCTACAAGGTCGATCAGGAGGAGGGCTCGCTGTCTCTCCTCCAGGTCGTCAAGGACCTGGTCAACCCGTCCTTCCTGGCCCTGAACAAGGCCGGCGATCGCCTCTACACGGTCCATGGCGACCTGAGCGATGTCAGCGCCTTCAGGGTCGACAAGTCCAGCGGCCAGTTGACGTTCATCAACCGCCAGAGCTGCGAAGGCAAGAACCCGGTACACCTGGCGCTGGACCCGAGCGAGCGCTTCCTGGTGGTGTCCAATCACATCACCGGCAGCCTGGCGGTGATGAACATCGCCGGAGACGGCTCGCTCGGTACGCTCAACCAATTGCTCAAGCTGGAGGGGCCGCTGGGGCCGCACCGTGTCGAGCAACCGTTTGCCAAGCCGCATTTCAACCTGTTCGACCATTCCGGCCAATTCGTGTTGGTACCAGACAAGGGGCTGGACCGGGTTTTCAGCTTCCGCTTCGAACACGGCAAGTTACTGCCGGCCGAACAGCCTTTCGTCACCACCCGTGAAGGGGCCGGGCCGCGTCACCTGGCCTTGCACCCCAAGGCGGCGTTCGCCTATGTGGTCAACGAGCTGGACTCCACCGTCACCACCTACCGTTTCGATTCCCACAATGGCGCGCTGACCGCCGTGCAGATCGTGCCGTCGATACCCGCGACCTTCACCGGCAACAGCCGGGCCTCGGAGATCGAGGTCGATCGCAGCGGCCGTTTCCTCTATGCCTCCAATCGTGGCTACGACAGCGTTGCGGTGTTCGCCATCGACCAGGGCAGCGGATTGTTGAGTCCCGTGGAGTTCGCGCCAACGGCCGGCAAGACCCCGCGTTTCTTCAGCCTGGCCCCCAATGGCCGTTTTCTGTTCGCGCTCAACGAGGACAGCGACAGTATCGTCTCGCTGGCGGTGGATCCGCACACCGGTGGCCTGCGCGAGACCGGTTTCTCGGTGAGCACGGGCAGCCCGGTGTGCATGGTCTTCTCGGCCTGAGCGCGTTCGGATTTACACTAATGCAATGACAGGGGCGGGCATCAGCCTGCCCCCACAGAGGTCGTCATGAATAACAATAAGCCTGATGAAAGCGCCATCGTCCGCAAGGTCACGTTGCGCATCATTCCCTTTGTCTTCCTGCTCTACATCGTTTCCTATCTTGACCGGGCCAACATCGGCTATGCCGCCTTGCAGATGAACAAGGAACTGGCGCTCTCCAGCGAAGCCTTCGGCTTCATCTCGGGGATCTTCTTCATCGGCTATTTTCTCTTCGAAGTACCGAGCAACGTGATGCTGAACAAGTTCGGCGCCCGGGTGTGGATTGCCCGGATCCTGGTGACCTGGGGTTGCATCGCCGCGCTGACTGCGTTCGCCCAGACCGCCAATCAACTGTATGTGCTGCGTTTTCTGCTCGGCATCGCCGAGGCTGGTTTTTTCCCCGGCATCATCGTCTACCTGACCTACTGGTTTCGCTCCAAGGAGTTGGCTACCACGGTCGCGCTGTTCACCGCGGCGATCCCGGTCAGCTATATCATCGGCGCGCCCCTGAGCACCTGGATCATGGACAACGTCCACTGGCTGGACTGGAGCGGCTGGCGTTGGATGCTGTTCCTCGAGGGCATCCCGGCGGTGTTCCTGGGGGTTGCCTGTTTCTTCTTCCTCACCGACAAGCCACAGCAGGCCAAGTGGCTCAAGCCCGAGGAGCGCGAGTGGCTGCTGGCCGAGCTCGAGCGCGACCGCCAGAGCCGCAGGAACGTCAAGAGCCTGGGTGTACTCAAAACCATGGCTAATCCCAAGGTGCTTTACCTGGCGTTCATCTACTTCGTCTACCAGTGCGGCAGCCTGGGCATTGGCTACTGGATGCCGCAGATCATCAAGGGCTTCTCCGATTCGCTCAGCCACACCCAGATTGGCCTGCTGGCCATGCTGCCCTACATCATCGCCACTGCCTCGATGATCGTCTGGTCACGCAGCTCGGACAAACGCAACGAGCGCAAGCTGCATTCGGCGATCCCGCTGTTCGTCGCCGCCTTTGGCCTGATCGGCGCGGGTCTGTTGCAGAACCCCTATGTGGCGATGCTCATGATCTGCCTGGCGTTGTCCGGCCTGTACAGTTTCAAGTCGCCATTCTGGGCCTTGCCCACGCTGTTTCTTGACCGTACCACGGCTGCGGTGTCCATTGCGGTGATCAACTCGGTCGGCAACCTCGGTGGCTTCGTTGGCCCTTCGTTGATCGGTATGGTCAAGGGCAACAGCCAAAGTGCGGCCAATGGCCTGCTATTCCTCAGTGCGCTGCTGGTGGCCGGTTTCCTGATGACCCTGCTGATGCGAGTCAACAACAAGGAACCGGTCGAGTCCGACGCACCGGTCAGTCGCCAGGCGCATTGAGCCTTCGCCACCTCTCTTTTTCCTGGGTATTTCTCATTGGCACCTGTCCCCGGGAGGGGCAGGCCTTTTCATCGTGCGGTAGCTGGAGCAGGCATGAACAAGAATAAGAATGTGATATGCACCCTGGTCGGTCTTTCCCCTTGCCTGGCGTCGACACTGGTCGGTGCCGAGGGTTTCGTCGAGGACAGCCGGGCCAATTTGCAGATGTCCAACTATTACCTGAATCGCGACTTTCGCGACGGCAGCGGACAGAACAAGCGCGAGGAGTGGGCCCAAGGGTTCATCCTCGATTTGCGCTCCGGTTATACCCCGGGTACGGTCGGCTTCGGTCTCGATGCCATGGGCATGCTCGGTGTGAAACTGGACTCCAGTCCTGATCGCTCCGGCACCGGTCTGCTGCCGGTCAACTCGGACGGCCGCGCGGCCGATGACTTCAGTCGCCTGGGGCTGACAGCGAAGGCCAAGGTGTCGAAAACCGAGTTCAAGTACGGCACCTTCATCCCTAAACTGGCGACGGTGCAGGCCAATACCGGCCGCATCCTGCCGCAGACGTTCGAAGGTGGCATGGTCACGATGAAGGAGATCGACGGCCTTACGCTCACTGGCGTGCGCTTCAACCGGGTAACCGACCGTGACTCATCGGATGCCCAGCCGATCACCCTGAACAACCGCAACCGGCGTTTCACCAGTACCGCGCGCGGCGATGACTACCGGATCGGTGGCGCCGACTATCAGCTCGGCAAGTCGCTGCTGCTCAGCTACCAATACGCCGAGTTGCAGGACTTCTACCGGCAGAGCTTCCTGGGCCTGGTGCACAACCTCGGTCTTGGGCCGGGCACACTCAAGAGTGACCTGCGCTACATGCGTAGCAACGATGCCGGGGCGGCCCGTGGCGGGGCCATCGACAGCACGGCCCTGGGGGGCATGCTGACCTACAGCCTGGCCGGGCATGCCTTCGGCCTGGGGCTGCAGAAAATGAACGGTTCGACCTCGATGCCCTACCTCAATGGTACCGATCCATACCTGGTCAACTACATCCAGATCAACGACTTCGCCGAACCGGGCGAGCGTTCCTGGCAACTGCGCTACGACTATGACTTCGCCGCTTTGGGCATACCCGGGCTGACGTTCATGACCCGCTATATCAGTGGTGATCACGCTGATGCCAAGACCTCGGCCAGTGAGGGACGTGAATGGGAGCGCAACACCGATATCGGTTATGTCATCCAGAGCGGCGCGCTGAAAAACGTCGGTTTCAAGTGGCGCAATGCGAGCTACCGGTCCAACTTTGCCCGCGGTGTCGACGAGAACCGCCTCATCGTTTCTTACACCTTACCCATCTGGTAAGCATTTCACCGACCTCATTCCGGGAGTAGAAAATGAGTGTTACCGACCCTGCGGTCATCGATGAACTGGCTCCACGCGGCGTGCTGCGTGCGGCTATCAACTATGGCAATCCCGTGTTGGCCCAGCAGGGCCGGGACGGTACGCCCCAAGGCGTTTCCGTCGCGCTGGCCAAGGCTCTCGCCGAAGAACTCGGCGTGCTGTTGGAAATGGTCACCTTCGATGCCGCCGGGAAGGTGTTCACCGCGCTGGAGGAGGGCGCCTGGGACGTCGCTTTCCTGGCAATCGAACCGGTGCGCGCGCAGCAGATCGCTTTCAGCGAGCCCTACGTGCTGATTGAGGGGACCTATCTGGTGGCGGCCGATTCGCCCTACCTGAAGGTCGAGGATCTCGATCAGCCAGGCTTGCGCCTGGCCGTCGGCAAGGGCGCTGCCTACGATCTGTTCCTGTCTCGCACGTTGCAGCATGCGCAACTCGAGCGTGCGGACACCTCGGCGGGAGCGGTGGACCTGTACCTGGCTCGGGGCCTCGACGCGGCGGCGGGGGTGCGTCAACCGTTGGAGAAGGTTGCAGCGGGTGATCCACGCCTGCGGGTGCTGGACGGCGCCTTCACCTCGATTCGCCAGGCCATGGCTGTGCCAATTCGTCGCAAGGCCGCAGCGGCCTATGTCCGTGACTTCGTGGAACGTCGCAAAGTCGAAGGTTTTGTGCGCGCCGCATTGGTCCTGAGTGGCCAGAGCGATGTTACTGTGGCACCGCCTGCGTGAGAAACCGGGTTCGTCCCCCTGACAACAACTGCAAGACGCGCGAAAGCGCTTATCGAGATTGAGGTAGATCAATGGCCAAGGCCGCCGATGTCGTTGTGCAATGCCTGGAAAACGAAGGTGTCGAGTATGTGTTCGGCATTCCTGGCGAGGAAAACCTCGACCTGCTGGAGTCGCTGCGCAAGTCGCCGATCAAGCTGGTCCTGACCCGTCATGAACAGTCCGCCGGCTTCATGGCCGCCACCTATGGCCGCCTGACCGGCAAGACCGGCGTCAGCCTGTCGACCCTCGGCCCCGGTGCCACCAACCTGGTGACCGCCAGCGCCTACGCCTACCTGGGCGGCATGCCGATGATGATGATCACCGGCCAGAAGCCGATCAAGAAGTCCAAGCAGGGCCGGTTCCAGATCATCGACGTCTGCGGCATGATGGACCCGATCACCAAGTACACCCACCAGTTCGCCTCGGCCGACAACATCCCGGCGCGCATGCGCGAAGCCTTCCGTCTGGCCGAGGAAGAGAAGCCGGGCGCCGTGCACCTGGAACTGCCGGAAGACATCGCCGCCGAGCAGACCGACTCGATGCCGATCCCGCCGAGCCTGCACCGCCGTCCGCTGGCCGAGCACAAGGCGGTCGAGGCCGCCGTCGAGAAACTGCAGAAGGCCCGCAGCCCGATCCTGGTGATCGGCGCCGGCGCCAACCGCAAGATGACCGCCAAGGTGCTCAAGCAACTGATCGACCAGACCGGCATCCCGTTCATCACCACCCAGATGGGCAAGGGCGTGGTCGACGAGCGTCACCCGCGCTTTCTCGGCAACGCCGCGCTGTCCTCCGGTGACTTCGTCCACCGCGCGGTCGAGGCCGCCGACCTGATCGTCAACATCGGTCACGACGTGATCGAGAAGCCGCCATTCTTCATGGTCCGTGGCGGTACCGAAGTCATTCACATCAACTTCCGCTCCGCCGAAGTCGATGCGGTGTACTTCCCGCAGATCGAAGTGATCGGCGACATCGCCAACGCCGTCTGGCAGATCGGCGAAGCGCTGGGCGACAACCCGCACTGGGACTTCAGCCGCCTGATGGCGATCCGCGAGGCCAACGAAGCGCAGATCGCCGAAGGCGCCGACGACAACCGCTTCCCGGTCTACCCGCAGCGCCTGGTGGCCGATATCCGTCGCGTGCTGCCGTCCGAAGGCATCGTCGCGCTGGACAACGGCATCTACAAGATCTGGTTCGCCCGCAACTACAAGGCCCACAAGCCCAACACCGTTCTGCTGGACAACGCCCTGGCGACCATGGGCGCCGGCCTGCCGTCGGCGATGGCGGCGCACCTGGTGCACCCGGATCGCCCGGTGATTTCGGTCTGCGGCGACGGCGGCTTCATGATGAACAGCCAGGAGCTGGAGACCGCGGTACGCCTGGGCATGCACATCACCGTGGTGATCCTGCGTGACGACGGCTACGGCATGATCCGCTGGAAGCAGGCGAACATGGGCTTCACCGACTTCGGCCTGGACTACGGCAACCCGGACTTCGTCAAGTACGCCGAAGCCTATGGCGCCAACGGTCACCGCGTGGAAAGCGCCGAAGGCCTGCTGCCGCTGCTCGAGCACTGCATCAAGACCCCGGGCGTGCACGTGATCGACTGCCCGATCGACTACTCGGAGAATGACTTCATTCTCAACAGCGAGCTCAAGCGTCGCGCCCTGCTGGTGTAAGCCCTGGCCCGGGCTGCACTCAGATCACGTGAGCCAGGTGCAGCTCGGTCAGCGCCCGGGCCTTGAGGTCGGCCAGCCGCGGATCGCGACGATCGCGCGGATGTGGCAGGTCGACCGCCAGGGCCTGGCGGATGCGACTGGGACGGTTATCCATCACCAGCACCCGGTCGCTGAGGTATAGCGCCTCGTCGACATCATGGGTGACCAGCAGCAGGGCAATGCCATGCCGACGGGCCAGTTGCAGGAGCAAGTCCTGCAGCTTCATGCGGGTAAACGCGTCCACTGCGCTGAACGGCTCGTCGAGCAATAGCACCCGGGGTTTCGAATACAGCCCGCGGGCAATCGCCACCCGTTGCGCCATGCCGCCGGACAGTTGCTTGGGCAAGGCCTGGGCGAAGCCGGCCAGCCCGACTTCCTCAATCAGTTGCGCCACCCAGGCGTGGTCATAATGGTCGTCCTCGCTGAAACCGATGTTCTGTTCCACCGTCAGCCAGGGCATCAGGCGTGGTTCCTGGAAGACGAAGGCGATGGGCGAGGTCGTGTGTTTCAGCTCGCCTTCGAAGTCCTTTTCCAGCCCGGCTACGATCCGCAGCAATGTGCTTTTGCCACAGCCGCTGGGGCCCAGCAGGCTGACGGCCTCCCCGGCGTGCAGTTGCAGGCTGACCTGCCTGAGCACCGTGGTCTGGGCAAACGCCTTGCGTTCGACATGGAGGTCCAGCAGTGATTCACGCATGTTCATGACTCCCGATCCTGGCCGTTGAACGTGTCGCGCCAGGCCAGCAAACGTTTTTCCAGGCCGGCCAGCAGGCCGTCGCTGAGCTTGCCGAGCAGCGCCAGGACGATGATCGCCGCCAGCACGATATCCGGCCGCGAGGTTTCCCGGCCGTCGCTGAGCAGATAACCCAGGCCCTTGGTCGCGGCGATCAGTTCGGCTGCTACGAGGAACATCCAGGCCAGGCTCATGCCGCTGCGCAGCCCGGTGAACAGGCCGGGCAGGGCGGCCGGCAGGAGGATGCGGCGCACCAGCCGGTAGCGGCCGAAACCGAGCATCTGGCCGACTTCCACCAGCTTGCGATCGATGTTGCGGATTGCCGCGACGCCGTTGAGGTACACCGGGAAAAATGCGCCGATGGCGATCAGGACGATTTTCGAGGTCTCGTCGATGCCCAGCCACAACAGCAGCAAGGGCACCCAGGCCAGGCTCGGGATCGAGCGCAGGCCGGCGAACGTCGGCTCCAGATAGGCCTCGGCTTCCCGGCTCAGGCCGACCCAGGCGGCGAACAGCAAGGCCAGGCCGGTACCGATGGCAAACCCGCTGAGCACCCGCAGCAGGCTGGCACCGATGTGCTTCCACAGCGCCCCTTCACCGAGGTCGCGCAGGGTCAGGACGATATCGCTGGGTGCCGGCATCTGGTAGGCGGGCACCCAGCCGAGGCGGACCACCACCTCCAGCAAGGCGATGATCAGCACCGGCAGCACCAGTCCCTTGAGCCGCCGTGGCCAGGCCGATGGGGTGTCGGCCGTCGGCGCAGGCGTGTTCAGGGTGGCAGGCAGGGCTTTGCTCTTGGCGTTCATGGGCGCTCCAGGCGGCGGTTACTGGTGGGCGACCGCGACAGGGTTGAAACGGCTGTCGATCAACTGATCGATCACCTGGTCGACGTTCACTCCGCGACGCACCAGTTCCTCGGACACCAGGATCGGTGCCGCTGCCTTCGAGGCCAGCAGGTCCTGCGGGCCGAGGCGGGGGTTCTTCAGGTCGGTGCGCGACAGTTGCAGCTTGGCGACATCCAGCGGCAGGCCGGACTCGCTGGCCAGCAGAGCGGCCAGTTCGTCCGGGTTCTTCAGGGCCCACTCACGGGCCTTTTCGTAGGCACCGAGCACGGTCTCGATGGTTTGCGGGTGTTCCTGGGCGAACTGCTCGGTAACGCTGATCACCCCGTAGCTGTTGAAGTCGGGGTTGCGGTAGAGCAGGCGCGAACCGGCCTGGATCTCGCTGGCGGCCATGTGTGGATCGAGCCCGGCCCAAGCGTCGACGTCGCCTTTTTCCAGGGCGGTGCGCCCATCCGGGTGCTGCAGGTGCACCAGCTCCACGTCGTTCTTGCCCAGGCCGGCCTGCTGCAGGGCGCGCAGGGTGAACAGGTAGGGGTCGGTGCCCTTGGTGGCGGCGATCTTCCTGCCCTTGAGGTCGGCGAGGCTCTTGTAGGGCGAGTCCTTGCGCACCAGCAGCGCGGTCCATTCGGCACGGCTGTAGACATACACCGACTTGATCGGACTGCCGTTGGCCCGGCTGAGCACGGCGGCAAGGCTGGCGGAGGAGCCGAAGTCGACGCCGCCGCTATTGAGGTATTCCAGGGAACGGTTGCTGCCCTGGCTCAGGACCCAGGTGACCCGGGTCTGGGGCAAGGCTTTTTCCAGCCAGCCGAAATGCCGCAGGGCCAGGCTGACCGGCGAGTAATAGGCATAGTCCAGCTTGACCTCGGCCGGAGCGGTTTCGGCGGCCTGGGCCCATGGTTGCAGGCCGAGTACCAGCGCCGTGGTGGCGGCCAGCAGGCGGGCGGCCCGGGTGATCGGGTTGAGGGATTTCATCGGATGCTCCAGGGAGAGGGACTGCAAGGCTTATTCTTAATTAAACAGTCACGGTGCTGGTGAGCTGCTTAAAAGGAATAATGCAGGCTCTGTGCCAGTTGTGGGCGAGGCTTTCGGGCCTCTTCGCGGGCAAGCCACGCTCCTACGGATTTTGTGTCGTACATAACGGGTGCATCCGATCAAAACCTGTAGGAGCGTGGCTTGCCCGCGAAGAGATCCCACAGCCTTGCGCCAAACCATGGAATCCCCCTCAGGAGGGGCGCCGCTGTTCGTTTGCAGGCACTCTGTTGAATCGCTGTTGCTCCAGCAACATGACAAACATGTTTCAAAAAGTGTTGCTGCTGGCCGTTTTGACCCGGCATGCTGACGGGCTTGTTCCTTCGCGCGAAGATCCGTCCTCCATGTCCACCGTGGCCGCCCACTCGACCGATTCCGCCTCCCGCCGTGCCGCGACAGTCCTGGCGTTGTGCCTACCCAGCGACGTTCTGTTGTACCTGCTGCTGCCGCTGAACACCCAGGCCTTCGGCGTGACCCTGGCCCAGGCCGGCGTATTGCTGGCGGCGAACCGCCTGGTGCGGATCTT
Source organism: Pseudomonas vanderleydeniana (assembly GCF_014268755.2). Classification (NCBI taxonomy): domain Bacteria; kingdom Pseudomonadati; phylum Pseudomonadota; class Gammaproteobacteria; order Pseudomonadales; family Pseudomonadaceae; genus Pseudomonas; species Pseudomonas vanderleydeniana. The sequence continues at coordinate 2,706,947 of NZ_CP077093.1, forward strand.
CGGCTACGGTTACGTGCTGCGCTACTACGCCCGCCAGGGCGACCGTGCGACGCTGATGCTGGCCGCGGCGGTCAGTGCCCTGTGCGCGCTGGGCAACTCGCTGATCTCGGGGTTCTTCTGGTTGCTGCTGTTGCGCCTGGGCTGGGGGCTGTCGTTTGCCGCGCTGAACCTGTCGACGCAGGTGTTGGCGACCCTCGAACCCGCCGGTGCCGCTCGCCGGGCCGGGCGCTCGCGCGGGATCATCGCCATCGGCCCGATGATCGCCCTGGCCCTGGGCGGCTGGTTGAGCCTGCAGATCGGGCCGCGACTGATTTTCCTGCTGCTGTGCGCCGCCTCGCTGGCCGGCCTGTGGGTGGCGCGCGGCCTGCCGAGCCAGGGGCACGAGCTGGCGGCACCGGCCGGGCGGCGCTTCAAGTGGCCCGACAGCGTGGCGGTCTGGTCCTTCGTCGAGGGTGTGGCGCTGGACGGCCTGTTCATCTTCGGCCTGTCGCTGCAGGCCAGCGCCGTGTTGGGGGGGAATGCGGTCATCATCGCCGGGGTGCTGATGGCCTTGCGATACGTCTCGGAAATGTTTCTCAGCCCCCTCGGTGGGCGAGTGGCCGACCGCTATGGCGTGGTGCGCATGCTGTTGCTGTTCTCGATCCTCAGTGGCCTGGCCCTGGCGGCGTTCGGCAGCCACTGGCTGATTCTCGGGGCCGGGTCGGTGCTGGTCCTGCGGGCGCTGCAACTGCCGCTGGTGGTGACCCTGGTGGCCGAGCGCAATCCTGGTGCCGGGCGGGTCCAGGCCCTGGCCTCGAATGCGGTGTGGCGTGACATCGGTGCCGGTGTTGGCCCGTTGCTGGCGGGGGTGTTGCTCCCGGTTGCCTCGGCTAGTTGGGTCTATTCCCTGGCTGGCCTGGCGATTGCCCTCAGTGCGCTGGCCTGTGCGGTCCGTGGCGAGCGAACCTTGCAGTGAACAGGTCCGGTGGTGACCAAATCTGGTGGTGAGCGGGCTTGCCCGCGTTCGGCTGCAAGGCGGCCGTAGAGCCAGTATTCCCGGTGTGACTGACTGATTGCGTCAGGCGGTTTGGGAGCGCTCTGCGCTCCAGCGGGGGGCAAGCCCCCTCGCCACAGGGTATTTGGAAAGGTCGAGCATTGGGGGTGATCAACTCTGGTGGCGAGCGGGCTTGCCCGCGTTCGGCTGCAAGGCAGCCGTAAAGCCAGTATTCCCGGTGTGACTGACTGATTGCGTCAGGCGGTTGGGGAGCGCCTTGCACTCCAACGGGGGCAAACCCCCTCGCCACAGGGTGTTGCAAGTGGTGCAATCGAATGCTTGATGATTGCGCAAGCCGCTGGTTATGCTCAGTCCATGCAAATACCTGATCTGAACCTGCTGATCGCCCTCGATATCCTGCTCGAAGAGGGCTCGGTCACCGGCGCCGCCCGGCGCATGAATCTCAGTGCGCCGGCCATGAGCCGCACGCTGACACGCATCCGTGAAGCCCTCAATGACCCGATCCTGGTACGGTCCGGCCGTGGCCTGGCGCCAACCCCGCGAGCCCTGGAGCTGCGCGAGCAGGTGCGCGGCGTGGTGGAGCTGGCCCATGGCGTCTTCGCCCCCGGCCAGGAAACCGATCTCACGATGCTTGAGCGGACCTTCAGCGTGCGTGCCAACGACATGTTCTTCGGCGCCTTCGGCAACCAGCTGCTCGAACGGCTGGCCCGGGACATGCCCAATGCCACGCTGCGCATGGTGCCGGAGGGCGACATCGACGACGATGCGCTCAACGAGGGCCGTATCGACCTGGCGGTCTGCGCCACTCGCAAGTTCGGCGCCGATATCAAGGTGCAGCGGCTGTTCAACAGCTCGCTGATCGGCATCGCCCGGGAAGGCCATCCGTTGTTCGACGAGGAGCTGGATGCCGAACGTTTCGCCAGCTTCGACCACATCAGCGTATCGCGCCGTGGCCGGGCCCGCGGGCCGATCGACACGCTGCTGGCCGAATTGAACCTGCAGCGGCGGATTTCCCTGGTGCTGCCGACCTTCCATGCGGCGATGTTCGCCGTGGCCGGTTCCGACCTGATCCTGCCATCGATTCCGCGGCCGATGGTGCGCAATCTCATGGGCCTGGGCTTGCGCCTGCGCACCTTCGAACTGCCAGTGCCGGTGGAAACCATCGTCATGGTCCAGGCCTGGCATCCACGGCTGGACAACGACCATGCGCACCGCTGGTTGCGCCGCAGCCTGAAGGACATGTGTGACGGTACCCTGGATTGATGGTTGCGTTCGGTGCAATCCAGATGTAGTTATTTATCAATTTTTATAGATCAACTCGCTGCATAGACTCGGGTTTCCCAGTGAAACCGGAGTTTCCCACGATGTACCTTCTCTCCGAGCCCGCCGGGGCTGTCGGCTCATGACGGCCCTGCAAACCAGCCTGCCGCTGGCGGCTGCGGCCAAACCCGCAGCGGCCGCCCCACCGTTTGGCCTGCGCATAGGTATCGGCCTGGTCGGCGTGTTGTTGGCAGTACTGGCCTCGGGCTTCAACGAAAACGTGACCAAGGTGGCGATGGCCGATATCCGCGGCGCCATGGGCCTGAGCCATGACCAGGGTACCTGGCTGATTGCGGCCTACGCTGCGCTGTCGGTCAGTGCCATGGCCTTCGCTCCCTGGTGCGCCGCGACCTTTTCCCTGCGTCGCTTCACCCTCTGTGCCATCGGCACTCTGATTACCCTGGCGCTGCTGGCGCCATTTGCGCCGAACGTCCAGGTGCTGATGCTGATCCGCGTAGTCCAGGGCTTCGCCGGCGGTGCCTTGCCACCGATGCTGATGTCGGTGGCGCTGCGTTTCCTGCCGCCGGGCATCAAGCTCTACGGTCTGGGCGGCTATGCCCTGACCGCGACCTTCGGCCCCAGCTTTGGTACGCCGCTGGCCGCCTGGTGGGTCGAGTACGCGGGCTGGCACTGGGCGTTCTGGCAGGTGATTCCGTTGGGGCTGGTAGCCATGGCCTGCGTAGCCTGGGGCATGCCGCAGGACCCGTTGCGCCTGGAGCGTTTCCGCCAGTTCGACTGGCGCGGGCTGCTGCTGGGTTTCCCCGGCCTGGTGATGCTGGCGCTCGGGCTGCAGCAGGGCGAGCGCCTGGGCTGGTTCGATGCACAGCTCATCCGTGTGTTGGTGGGTGGAGGCCTGCTGTTGCTGGTGCTGTTCTTCATCAACGAGTGGTCGCATCCGTTGCCGTTCTTCAAGTTGCAGATGCTTGGCATCCGCAACCTGACCCACGCGCTGATCACCCTCGGCGGCGTGCTGTTCGTGTTGCTGGCGGTGATCATGATCCCGTCCAGCTACCTGGCCCAGGTCCAGGGCTACCGTCCCTTGCAGACCGCACCGGTGTTGCTCTGGGTCGCGCTGCCGCAGTTGCTGGCGCTGCCGCTGGTGGTCGCGCTGTGCAACAACCGGGTGGTCGACTGTCGCTGGGTACTGGCTACCGGGTTGTTCCTGCTGGCGCTGGCCTGCGTGATCGGCTCCCGGCTCACCGTGGCCTGGAACCGCGAGAATTTCTACCTGTTGCAGGCCATCCAGATCATTGCCCAGCCGATGGCGGTGATTCCCTTGCTGATGCTCTCTACCGGCAGCATCACCCCGGCGGACGGGCCGTTCGCCTCGGCCTGGTTCAACACCATCAAGGGCTTTGCCGCCGTGGCGGCGGGCAGCGTGCTGGAAACCCTGACGATCCACCGCGAGCACTTCCATTCCAGCCACCTGGTCGATCGCCTGGGCAGCATGCCCTGGCTGGCGGACTCGGTGGCGCCCGGGCAACTGGCCCGGCGGCTGCACGAGCAGGTGGTAACCCTGACCTCGGCCGACCTCTACCTGTGCATGGCGGGCCTGGCCATCGCACTGATCCTGTTGATCCCGATCCTGCCGACGCGCATCTACCCACCCCGCGCCGTGGCCTGATCTCCCTCTCCCTGGACAATCACCATGAGTACTTCGATTCCGCGCAAACCCCTGTTGATCCTCGCCGCGGCTCTGGCCGGCGCCTTGCTCTACGGATTCTGGCGCCTGCTGCTCGCCGGCGGCCCGCTACAGACGACCAACGACGCCTATGTCAGTGCCGACTACACGCTGGTGGCGCCGAAGGTCGCCGGCTTCATCGACCAGGTGCTGGTGCGCGACAACCAGCGGGTGCAGGCCGGGCAGGTGCTGGTGCGCATCGATGACCAGGACTATCAGGCCGACCTGGCGGCTGCCCGCGCTGGTGTCGCCAGTGCCCGTGCGCAGCTGGTCAATGCCGCGGCGAGCCTCGAGCGCCAGCACGCGCTGATCGAGCAGGCGCGGGCGGTGGTCGAGGCTGACCAGGCCGATGTCCAGTTCGCCGCCCATGAATGGCAGCGTTACCAGCATCTGGCCGGGCAGGGCGCCGGTACCCTGCAGAATGCCCAGCAGGCCGAAACCCGCCAGCGCATCGCTGCGGCACGGCTGGCCGAGCACCGGGCGGCGCTGGAGGCGGCACGCAGGCAGACCGCTGTCTTGCAGGCCCGGCGCGATACCGCCCAGGCGGCCGTGCAGCAGGCCGAGGCGCGACAGGCGCGGGCCGAACTGGATCTGACGCACACCGTGCTGGTGGCGCCGTTCTATGGCGTGGTCGGGCGCCGTAGCGTGCGCCAGGGCGCCTACGTCAAGCCGGGTGATGTGCTGCTGGCCGTGGTGCCGATAAACGAGGCCTATGTCGTGGGTAACTTCCTGGAAAACCAGATGACCCACGTCAGTCCCGGCCAGGCGGTGAGCATCAGCGTCGACACCTTTGCCGATACGCCGCTGACCGGCCGGGTCGAGAGCATCGCACCGGCCACCGGCGTGACCTTTGCCGCGATCGCTCCGGAGAATGCCAGTGGCAACTTCACCAAGGTGGTCCAGCGCATTCCGGTGAAGATCATCCTCGATCGTGGGCAGCCGCTGCTCGAGCGGTTGCGCCCGGGCATGTCAGTGGAGGCGCGGATCGATACCGACTCGGTAGCCGGTCGTGAGGTGAGCCAGCGATGAACAGGCATTTTCCCTGGTTGTTGATCATCACGCTGGTGCTGCAGGGTTGTACGCTGGGGCCGGACTTCCAACCCCCGAAAGCCGAACTGGGCGAGAAATGGTGCACGGAGCAGGGCGAGCCCGGCCATAGCCAGCCGGCCGCTGGTGAGCCGGAAGTGGCCTGGTGGGAGGGGTTTGCCGATCCGCAACTGTCCGCGCTGATGCGCCAGGTCCAGGCCGGCAACCTCGATCTGCAACGAGCCGCCAGCCGACTGCAGCAGAGTCGCGCGGCCCGGCGCAGTATCGCCGCCGATGAGCTGCCCAGGGTCGATGGCGCTGCCGGCTACAGTCGCGCGCGCAATAGCCGTCGTGGTCTGAGCGATCCCTCGGGCGAGAATGGCCGGCATGACTACAGCCTCTGGAGCGCCGGCCTGGGCGTCAGTTGGGAGGCCGACCTGTGGGGGCGGGTGAAACGCTCGGTGGAGGCGGCCGATGCCAACGTGCAGGTCGCCGAGGAGGACCGTCGCGCAGTGCTGGTGGCGATCCTGGCCGAAACCGCCCGCGACTATATCCAGCTGCGGGCGCTGCAGAACGAACAGGCGGTAACCCGGCAGAACCTGGAGATTGCCCGGCGTACCCGGACCCTGACGCACCTGCGCCGCGCCGAAGGCGTGACCACCGAGCTGGAAGTGGCCCAGGCCACCGCGCAGGTCGCCACCATCGAGGCGCAACTGCCGGCGCTGCAGCAGGGTGAGACGCGGTTGATCAATGCCCTCAGCCGCCTGATGGGGCTAGAACCCCAGGCCCTGGCCGTGCAGTTGCGTGCCATGCGCGCGATTCCCGTGCCGCCTGCCAGTGTACCGATCGGCCTGCCCAGCGAGCTGGCGCGGCGGCGCCCGGACATCCGCCGGGCCGAGGCGGACCTGCATGCGGCCACGGCGGCGATCGGCATGGCCCAGGCGGATTTCTATCCGCGTATCAGCCTGTCCGGCAACCTCGGGTTCCAGGCGCTGCAATTGTCCGACCTGGGCAGTTGGGGCTCGCGCACCCTGGCCGTGGGCCCCAGCCTGAGCGTGCCGCTGTTCGAGGGCGGACGCCTGCAAGGGCAACTGCAACTGCGCGAAAGCCGCCAGCAGGAAGCCGCCTTGCGCTACCGGCAGATCGTGTTGGATGCCTGGCACGAAGTGGATGATGCACTCAGTGCCTATCAGGCCGGGCAGCGTCGACGTGACCGCCTGCGCGAGGCGGTGGAGCAGAGCCGCCTGGCCTTGAACAGTGCCCGCCAGCAGTACGCCCAGGGCACCGTGGACTTTCTCAACGTGCTGACGGTGCAGGGCGCGGTACTCGCCAACGAGGATGCGCTGGTGGACAGCACTGCGGCGGTGTCGCTGGCGCTGGTCGGGCTGTACAGCGCCCTCGGCGGTGGCTGGGAACAGGTGCTGCCCGAACAGGCGCAACACTAGGCTCTGTCTGAAAAATCTTGATACTCGGTGATGCTGCGTTGAAAATCGCCTCGGAATGCTCATTTACTCCAGTAAACTCCGCTTCCTCGGCGGTTTTCGCCTTGCCTGACCTTCGTCTCAAGACTTTTCAGACAAAGCCTAGTGTCCTGTACGGTTAATTCGAATAGTCAAATTCGGGTCCAGGGGTTTGCCAGGCAAGGCGCCATGACTAGTCGTAGCAGAGCTACTGCGAGGAATGGCAACGCAGGCTGGCGAAGCCATGGGCCCGGAGTTGAGTGTGCGAATTAGCCACACAGGACACTAGCTGTCAGGGTTTCCAGATGCCGACGTCGCGGGTATCGACCTTCTGTGGCAGCAGGCCGGCGGCGAGGAAGGCATTGGCGATCTGCTGTTGCTCGCCCAACTGGTCGACGGTCACCGCCTGCACTTCATAGCTGCGATGCCGGTTGGCGGCTTCGACCGTCGCCGCATCCAGGCCACCCCACAATGGGCCGAGGATCTTGGCGGCGTCCTGTGGATGGGCCTTGATCCAGGCGCCGGATTTCTGCAGCTCGGCAAACACCTGCTTCAGTACCTGCGGATGTGCCTGGGCGTAGGGCGTGCTTGCCAGGTAGTAGCGCTTGTAGCTCGCCAGGCCTTCACCGTCGGCGAGGGTGCGGGTCGGCAGTTGGCGTTGCACGCCGCTGAGGAACGGTTCCCAGGTCACCCAGGCATCGACCTTGCCGTTCTCGAAGGCCGCGCGGCCATCGGCGGGTGTCAGGTACGCCGGAGTGATGTCGCTGAACTTCAGCCCGGCCCGGGTCAACGCGGCGATCAGCAGGTAGTGGCTGCCGGCGGCCTTGGTCACCGCCACCGTGTGGCCCTTGAGCCCGGCCAGGTGGGTGATGGGTGAATCCTTGCGAACCACGATCGCCTGGGCTGCCGGCGAGGCAGCCTCCTGGGCGAAGTAGGTGAGCTTGGCCTGTGCCGCCTGGGCGAACACCGGCACGGTATCGGCGACGTCGGCGCTGATGTCGACATTGCCCACGTTCAGCGACTCGAGCAGTGGCAGGCCGCTGGGAAACTCGTGCCAACTGACATCGATATGCTCCTTGGCCAGGGCCTTTTCCAAGGTGCCCTGGCTCTTGAGCAGGGTGATCAGGGTCGAGGACTTCTGGTAGCCGATGCGCAGGGTTTCGTTGGCATCGACGTAGGAGGCACTCAAGGCACTGGCGACGACCAGGGCGCAGAGCAACAGGCGGGAACGGGCAATAGCGGAAACCGGAACGACCATGAACACCTCGCGAAGACAGTTGAGAGAAGGGCGGGGCCGGTGGTCCGGTGAACGCAGCTTAATAAGAGAGGGGCGCGTTGGTTAAATAACCTCTTGGCATAACCATAGAGACGAGCGTCCCACAGGCTTTGGTGGTCAGGCAGACTCATGGCTATCAGGCGCGCTTGGGGCAAGACCCGCTCTTTTGCTCAGGGAAGGTGTCGGCTCAAGTGGTCTGCCAGTGGAGGATAGGCTCGCTCATGCTACGGCCTTCGGTAGCTACACAAGCGACTGCTCCCACGGTTATTCTGGAGGCTCGCAATGACCAGTCGAAGGGGAAGGTGCAATGGAAAAAGTCATCGTCATCACCGGCGGTAGCCGTGGCATCGGCGCGGCGACGGCGTTGCTGGCGGCGCAACAGGGCTATCGCATCTGCATCAACTACCTGCGTGACGAAGAGGCGGCTCATCGGGTGCAGGAGCAGGTGCGGGCACTGGGCGCCCAGGCCATCACGGTGCGGGCGGATGTCAGCGACGAAGACGAGGTGATTCACCTGTTCCAGCGGGTGGACGCCGAGCTCGGGCCGGTCACCGCGCTGGTGAACAATGCCGGGACGGTCGGGCACAAGTCGCGGGTCGACGAGATGTCCGAGTTCCGCATCCTGCAGACCCTCAAGACCAACGTGCTGGGGCCGATGCTCTGCGCCAAGCATGCGGTGCTGCGCATGTCGCCGCGCCATGGTGGGCAGGGCGGCAGCATCGTCAATGTGTCCTCGGCGGCGGCGCGGCTCGGCTCGGCCAACGAGTATGTCGATTACGCGGCCTCCAAGGGCGCGCTCGATACCTTTACCCTGGGTCTGTCGAAGGAACTGGCGGGCGAGGGGATCCGGGTCAACGCCGTGCGCCCGGGGTTCATCTTTACCGAGTTCCATGCGCTGAGCGGCGATCCTGATCGGGTCAGCAAGCTGGAACCGGGGATTCCCATGGGACGGGGCGGGCGTGCCGAGGAAGTGGCCGAGGGCATCATCTGGCTGCTTTCGGACAAGGCGTCCTACACCACCGGGACCTTCCTCGACCTCGCCGGTGGGCGCTGATTTGATGACTGGGCGCAAGGCTTGACGGCCTGTTCGCGGGCAAGCCCGGCTCCTACAGGTTTATGTCGTACGCCACTCCAGCACACGACTCGGTTTTGTAGGAGCCGGGCTTGCCCGCGAATAGGCCCGTTCAGAACGAACGCACGATCCGCCCCAACGTCTCCATGGCCTTTTCCGCCGCCTCGTTCCATGGGCTGCCGTAGTTGAGGCGGATGCAGTTGCGAAAGCGTCGGGCCGGCGAGAAGATCGGCCCCGGCGCAATGCTGATGCCCTGGGCCAGCGCCATCTGGAACAGTTTCAGCGAGTCCATCTGTTCCGGTAGTTCCAGCCAGAGGAAATAGCCGCCGGCCGGTTGGCTGACTCGCGTCTGCGCCGGGAAATAGCGGGCGATGGCGGCAAGCATCGCACTCTGCTGTTCTTCCAGTGCGTAGCGCAGTCGGCGCAGATGACGGTCGTAGCCACCATGCTGCAGGTAGTCGGCGATGGCCGCCTGGGCCGGCATCGAGGCGCACAGCGAGGTCATCAGTTTCAGCCGTTCGATCTTCTGTGCATAGCGTCCCGCCGCGACCCAGCCGATGCGATAGCCGGGCGCCAGGCTCTTGGCGAACGAACCGCAGTGCATCACCAGCCCCTCGGTGTCGAATGCCTTGGCCGGCTTGGGCGCCTGCTGCCCGTAGTACAGCTCGGCGTAGACATCGTCCTCGATCAGTGGCACCTGGTGTTCGCGCAGCAACTCCACCAGCGCCTGTTTCTTCGCCTCGGGCATGGTCGCGCCCATCGGGTTCTGGAAGCTGGTCATGCACCACACGGCCTTGATCGGATGCTTCTCGAGGTTCTGCGCCAGTACGCCCAGGTCGATACCGTCGCGCGGGTGCACGGGGATTTCCACGGCCTTGAGCTTCAGCCGCTCCAGCACTTGCAGGCAGGCGTAGAACGCCGGGGCTTCGATCGCCACCAGGTCGCCGGGCTCGGTGACGGCCTGCAGGCACAGGTTCAGCGCTTCCAGGGCGCCGTTGGTGATCAGCAGTTCTTCCATGGGCAGCATCAGCCCGCCGACCATGTAGCGCAGGGCAATCTGCCGGCGCAGTTGCGGATTGCCCGGCGACAGGTCGGTGACCACCATGCGCGGGTCCATCTCGCGGCTGGCGCTGGCCAGGGAGCGGGCCAGGCGCTGCAGCGGAAACAGCGTCGGGCTGGGGAAGGCCGAGCCGAAGGGCACGGTGGTCGGGTCCTTGATCGAGTCGAGTACCGAGAACACCAGTTCGCTGACGTCGACCTCGGTGGACTCGTGCACCTGGCTGCTGATCACCGGCTCCGAGAACGGGCTCGGAGCGTGGGTATTGACGAAATACCCCGAGCGCGGCCGGGCACGAATCAGCCCGCGGCGTTCCAGCAGGTAATAGGCCTGGAACACCGTGGACGGGCTGACGCCGTAGGTCTGGCTGGCATAGCGGACCGACGGGACCCGCTGGCCGGGGCCGAGGACGCCGGAGCGGATCAGTTCAGCGATGTCATCGGCGAATTTTTCGTAGCGTTTCATGGTGACTTGGCTCATTGGATACGGGCACGCAACGGCAGGTTTTCGGCTGTCTTGTTGGAGCTGGCTGTTGTAACTGTTGGAACTGTTGTAACTGTTGGAACACTAACCTGTGGGAGCAGGATTTATCCGCGAAGACGTTAGTGGCTTCACCAAAGTCTTCGCGGATAAACCGGGGCGCCGGACCGCCTGCTCCCACAGTGTTCAGTCTCACCACAGTGTTCAGTCCCATACTCCCTGCAGGCCCTGGGGTTGGTGCCCCGGGGATTCTATGTCATCAACGGTTCATCGGCGCGACGAAGCGGCTGTTGGCCACGCTGTAGACGCCAGGGTCCTGGCTGTCGACCAGGCGGAAGGCGAGTTCCTGGGAACTGCTTTTCGCCCGTTCGCTGGTCATCGCCACCGAGACGGGGAAGTCGGCGATCTCGCCCGCCGCCAGGCTCAGTTCGGTGCGTCCCTGCAACTGGAAGCCCTCGCCATCGATCAGCTCCAGGCGGTACTGCTGGCGCTGCTGGGTCTTGTTGATGACCTTGAGGCTGTAGATGTTCTCGATCTGCCCCAGGCTGTTCTCCCGGTACAGGCCACGGTCCTTGCTGACATCCAGCGAAACCATCGGCCGCTGTACCAGCGCCAGTGCCAGTGCACCGATCATGATCAGCAGCACGGCGCTGTAGCCGACCAGGCGTGGTCGCAGCAGGTGGGTCTGGCCGCCCTGCAGCTGGTGTTCGGAGGTGTAGCGGACCAGGCCACGGTCGTAGCCCATCTTGTCCATGATCGAGTCGCAGGCGTCGACGCAGGCGGCGCAGCCGATGCACTCCATCTGCAGGCCGTCGCGGATGTCGATGCCGGTGGGGCAGACCTGCACGCACATCCGGCAGTCGATGCAGTCGCCGAGGCCGACGCTGGCCGGTGCCACTTCACGCTTGCGCGGGCCACGGTTCTCGCCGCGGGCGGCATCGTAGGAGATGGTCAGGGTGTCCTTGTCGAACATCACGCTCTGGAACCGTGCATACGGGCACATGTGCATGCACACCGCCTCGCGCAGCCAACCGGCATTGATGTAGGTGGCGCCGGTAAAAAACAGTACCCAGAACAGGCTGACGCCACCCAGTTGCAGGCTCAGCAGTTCCTGGGCCAGTGGTCGGATCGGCGTGAAGTAGCCGACGAAGGTCAGCCCGGTGATCAGGCTGATCGCCAGCCACAGGGTGTGCTTGGCGGCGCGTCGGGCCAGCTTGTTCGGCCCCCAGGGTGCGGCCTGCAGCTTGATCCGCTGGTTGCGCTCGCCCTCGGTGACTTTCTCGCACCACATGAACAGCCACGTCCAGGAACTCTGCGGGCAGGTGTAGCCACACCAGACGCGCCCGGCGAACACGGTGATGGCGAACAGGCCGAAGGCGCAGATGATCAGCAGCGCCGAGAGCAGGATGAAGTCCTGCGGCCAGAAGGTCGCGCCGAAAATGTGGAACTTGCTGTTGGCCAGGTCCCAGAGCACTGCCTGGCGGCCGCCCCAGTTCAACCAGACGGTGCCGAAGAACAGCAGGAACAGGAAACCCGCGCCACTCATGCGCAGGGTGCGGAACAGGCCGGTGAAACTGCGGGTGTGAATCAGGTTGTCGCTCGACTTGGCCTTCGTCTTGTTGGGGCGCGAAGGCTCGAAGGTGTCAACTAACTGGACGGGGATTCTTTCGCTCATGATCTGTCGCTCGTCAGCCTCCATCAGGCCTGGGCACTATGCCGAGCGAACTGTTTGCATAACAGACTCAGGTATTTGATTAAAAAGCGGATCAGATGCTTCGGGCGACGCCCCTGCGACAACTTGCCATACCCGCTGCAGCCCGCGCCGGGCCGAGCCCACCCGCGCCTGGCACAGGAGCCGGGCGAGCAGGCTGACACGGGTCAATCAAATCACCGAATCACTCGACGTCGCCTTCACATGGTGACGACCGTCGAAGGCGCCGGCCACCGTCAGGGCGTCGGCTTCTGCCTCGGTGATCCAGACCTGCCGGCCGTCGAGTTCGGCGCGGGACATGCTCCTGGCGTCATCGGTGATGATCTTCACGTCCCTGGCCGGGCCGCTGATCCGGGTGTCGTTTTCTTCCAAGGTACAGGTCTTGCTGGACGGATCGATATGGACGGGCATGGTGTTTCTCCCTTTTCTTCAGGCTGACATTCCTTAGGTTCCCTGCACGCGGCCGTGGTTCGATGCCGCCGATTAGCGGTCGTCGGTCGAACCGGCGCCAGCGATCCGCTGTCCATCACTTGTCGAGCTCAGAGAGGTTGAGGACATGGACGCCTGGTGGCACACCGTATGGATCACCCTGCAAGCCGAATTCGCCGACATCGGCGATATCCGGGAAGTGACCCGCATCACCCTGCGCCTGCTGATCGCCGCCGTGCTGGGCGGCATGCTCGGGTTCGAGCGCGAGCAGCAGGGCAAGGCTGCGGGCGTGCGCACCCACATGCTGGTCGCCCTGGGGGCGGCGCTGTTCGTCTTGGTCCCGCAGGTGTCCGGCGCCCAGGCCGATGCCATGAGCCGAGTGGTCCAGGGCGTGATCGCCGGGATCGGCTTCCTGGGCGCCGGCACGATTCTCAAGGGGCATGCCGATGAGGCCGGGCAGCACGTCAAGGGTCTCACCACCGCCGCCGGCCTGTGGATGACCGCCGCCATCGGCGTAGCGGCGGGGCTGGGACGCGAGGCCACGGCAGTGCTCAGCACGCTCTTGGCGCTGGGGGTGTTCAGCCTGATGCCGAGGATCGTGCGGCTGCTGGAGAAGGACTCTCCCTGAACGCCACCGACCCCTGTAGGAGCAGAGCTTGCTCGCGAACCGACAACGTCGGCCATCCACCCAGGCGCTGTGTCGCCTGCACGGACGCTTTCGCGGGCAAGCCACGCTCCTACGGGGCGTGCATGTTTCGCGGGTTGTCTATGCTTGCTTCGCGATCACCGGCGGCATGGTCGTCGGTGGGTCGATCTTGGGCGCAGGAGTGGTCTCCGGTGGCTCCTGCTCGGGCACCGGTTGCGGTTCGGTCGGCGGCAGGCTCGGCTGGTCGATATTGGGATCGGGGGTTTCCGCCGGGATCGGGATGTTCATGAGGCTCCTCCATGCATCGCTGTCAGGTGCAGTGGTTGACCTCCCAGGTGACCAAACGACTGCATTTTCTGGACGAGCGGCCTAGCCGGCAAATCCATCTGAACTTTTGCGCGACCGTCTCGCTCCGAACTTGAGCGGCCTTTTCAGGATGAAGCCGGTCGTGACCCATGATGATCACGCAAGCTGGAGCGTCCACAGGACGTAAGGAGTGATGCTCGATGACAGCCGATAAATCTTTGGATGAGCAGGTCACCGAAGTCCTGCCGTTGCCCCAGGCGCTGTTGCTGCCGCGCATCGCCATCGAGGATGTGCAGCCGACCATCGACGGCGGGCAGTTCGCGGTCAAGGCCGTGGTCGGGCAGGAGGTGCCGGTGACGGCCCGGGTGTTCGCCGATGGCCATGACAAGCTGGCGGTGCTGCTGGCCTGGAAACCGGTCGGAGCCGTGGATTGGCAGCGGGCGGCGATGACCGACAAGGGCAACAACCACTGGCAGGGGCGGCTACGGGTCGGTGGCCAGGGCCGCTATATGTACCGGATCGAGGCCTGGATCGACCAGTTCGGCAGCTATTGCTACGAACTGGAGAAGAAGTTCGTCGCCGCAGTGCCCATCGACCTGGAACTGCAGGAAGGCCGCGAGCACGTTCGCCAAGCCAGCGAGCGCAGCCAGGGTGAGTTGGCCGAACGCCTGGCAGCGCTGCATGACGAGCTGTCGCAGCGCTCGAACGACGGCCAGTTCGAGTGTTTCCTCAAGCCTGCCACCGCCGTGCTGATGCGCCAGGCCGATCACCAGGCCTATCTCAGCCTCAGTCATGACTTCGCCCTGGACGTGGAGCGCCAACTGGCGCAGTTCGCCAGCTGGTACGAGCTGTTTCCGCGCTCGGTCACCGACGATGCCGCGCGGCATGGCACCTTCAATGATGTGCATGCACGGTTGCCGGCGATTCGCGACATGGGCTTCGATGTCCTGTATTTTCCGCCGATCCATCCGATCGGGCGGCGTCACCGCAAGGGGCCGAACAACTCGCTCACCGCCGGTCCCGACGATCCGGGCAGCCCCTATGCCATCGGCAGCGAGGAGGGCGGGCACGAGGCGATTCATCCGCAACTGGGCAGTCGCGAGGACTTCCGCCGGCTGGTGGCGGCTGCCGCCGAGCACGGCCTGGAGATCGCCCTGGATTTCGCCATCCAGTGCTCCCAGGACCATCCCTGGCTGCAGCAGCATCCCGGCTGGTTCAACTGGCGACCGGATGGCACGATCAAATACGCCGAGAATCCGCCGAAGAAGTACCAGGACATCGTCAACGTCGACTTCTATGCCGCCGACGCCGTTCCCGCGCTATGGATCGAACTGCGCGATATCGTGGTGGGCTGGGTCGAGGAGGGCGTGAAGATCTTTCGCGTCGACAACCCGCACACCAAGCCGCTGCCCTTCTGGCAATGGCTGATCGCCGATGTCCGCGGCCGCTATCCGGAGGTGATCTTTCTCGCCGAGGCCTTCACTGCACCGGCAATGATGGCGCGGCTGGGCAAGATCGGTTACTCCCAGAGCTACACCTATTTCACCTGGCGCAACACCAAGGCCGAACTGGCCACCTACTTCACCGAGTTGAACCAGTCGCCGTGGCGCGAGTGCTATCGGCCGAACTTCTTCGTCAACACCCCGGACATCAATCCGGCCTTCCTGCACCAGTCCGGCCGGGCCGGGTTCCTCATCCGTGCGGCCCTGGCGACCATGGGCTCCGGCCTGTGGGGCATGTACTCGGGCTTCGAGATCTGCGAGTCGGCGCCATTGCCGGGCAAGGAAGAGTACCTGGATTCGGAGAAGTACCAGATCCGCCCGCGCGACTACAGCGCGCCGGGCAACATCATCGCCGAGATCGCCCAGCTCAACCGCATCCGCCGCCAGCACCCGGCGCTGCAGACGCACCTGGGGCTGCAGGTCTACAACGCCTGGAACGACAACATCCTGTACTTCGGCAAGCGTACCGCCGACCGCAGCAGTTTCATCCTGGTGGCGGTCAGCCTCGACCCGCACAACGCCCAGGAGGCGCATTTCGAATTGCCGCTGTGGGAATTCGGCTTGCCCGACGACGCCCAGACCCGTGGCGAAGACCTGATGAATGGCCATACCTGGACCTGGTACGGCAAGACCCAGTGGATGCGTATCGAACCCTGGCACCAGCCGTTCGGGATCTGGCGCATCACTCCAGGTTGATGCGCAGCTACCGGGTAGTCCCGGTCATGAGGAAATTGGTGGCGAGGGGGCTTGCCCCCGCTGGGTCGCAGAGCGGCCCCATGACCGGCCGGCATGCCCTGTCGGGAGAAATGCGTGCAGCGGTTCTACGACGGCTGCGCCGCCGAGCGGGGGCGAGCCCCCTCGCCACTTGGAGAGTGTTCGTTGTTCATTGCCGTGTGTTCAGGGCAGTGATCCTTAACAAAGGAGTCCATCATGGCGAAGAAAGTCCGCCCAGCAACCTTCATCAATGACCCGCTCTGGTACAAGGACGCGGTCATCTACCAGGTCCATGTGAAGTCCTTTTTCGATTCCAACAACGACGGGATCGGCGACTTTCCCGGCCTGATCGCCAAGCTCGACTACATCGCCGACTTGGGCGTCAACACTATCTGGCTGTTGCCGTTCTACCCTTCACCACGCCGAGACGATGGCTACGACATCGCCGAGTATCGCGGGGTGCACCCCGACTACGGCAGCCTGGCCGACGCCCGGCGCTTCATCGTCGAAGCGCACAAGCGCGGCTTGCGGGTGATCTGCGAACTGGTGATCAACCACACCTCCGACCAGCATCCGTGGTTCCAGCGTGCCCGTCGGGCCAAGCGCGGTTCCAGTGCGCGGGACTTCTATGTGTGGTCCGACACCGATGACAAGTACAACGAGACTCGGATCATCTTTCTCGACACCGAGAAGTCCAACTGGACGTGGGACCCGGTCGCCGGTCAGTACTTCTGGCACCGCTTCTATTCTCACCAGCCGGACCTGAACTTCGACAACCCGCAGGTGATGAAGGCGGTGCTGTCGGTGATGCGCTACTGGCTCGACATGGGGGTCGATGGCCTGCGCCTGGACGCGATTCCCTACCTGATCGAGCGCGATGGCACCAACAACGAGAACCTGCCCGAGACCCACGATGTGCTCAAGCGCATCCGCGCCGAGATCGACGCGCATTACCCCGACCGCATGCTGCTGGCCGAGGCCAACCAGTGGCCGGAAGACACCCAGTTGTATTTCGGCGAGCAGAAGGGCGACAACGGCGACGAATGCCACATGGCTTTTCACTTCCCGCTGATGCCGCGCATGTACATGGCACTGGCCCAGGAGGACCGCTTCCCGATCACCGATATCCTGCGCCAGACCCCTGAGATTCCCGCCAACTGCCAGTGGGCGATCTTCCTGCGCAACCACGATGAGCTGACCCTGGAGATGGTCACCGACCGCGAGCGCGACTACCTGTGGAACTATTACGCCGCCGATCGTCGGGCACGGATCAACCTTGGTATCCGTCGGCGCCTGGCACCGTTGCTGGAGCGTGACCGGCGGCGCATCGAACTGCTCAACAGCCTGCTGCTGTCGATGCCGGGAACGCCGACCCTGTACTACGGCGACGAGATCGGCATGGGCGACAACATCTACCTGGGGGACCGTGACGGCGTGCGCACGCCGATGCAGTGGTCGATCGACCGCAACGGCGGTTTCTCCCGTGCCGATCCGGCCAGCCTGGTGCTGCCACCGATCATGGACCCGCTCTACGGCTATGCCTCGGTGAACGTCGAGGCCCAGGCCGGCGATCCGCATTCGCTGCTGAACTGGACCCGCCGCCTGCTGGCGGTGCGCAAGCAGCAGAAGGCCTTTGGCCGTGGCAGCCTGAAAATGCTGTCGCCGGCCAACCGTCGGATTCTCGCCTATACCCGCGAGTACACCGATGCCGAGGGCCGGAGCGAAATCATCCTCTGCGTTGCCAACGTCTCGCGCACGGCCCAGGCGGCGGAGCTGGAACTGTCGCAATTCGCCGGCCGGGTGCCGGTGGAAATGCTGGGTGGCAACGCCTTCCCGCCGATCGGTCAACTGAACTTCCTGCTGACCTTGCCGCCCTATGGCTTCTACTGGTTCCTGCTGGCGTCGCAGAGCCAGATGCCGGCCTGGCACGTGGAACCGCCGCAGTGCATGCCGGACTTCACCACCCTGGTACTGAAAAAGCGCCTCGAGGAATTGCTCGAGGCGCCAGCACGCACCAGCCTGGAGCAGACTTCGCTGCCCGAGTGGCTGCCGATGCGGCGCTGGTTCGCCGACAAGCAGGCGCCGATCGAACAGGTGCACATCGCTTATGGCCTGCGCTTCGGCGAGCCGCAGCAGCCGGTGCTGCTCAGCGAGATCGAGGTGACCGTCGACGGCCAGGTCAGCCGCTACCAGGTACCGTTCGGCCTGCTCGCCGAAGAGCAGATCAATGCGGCCCTACCGCAGCAACTGGCCCTGGCCCGGGTTCGGCGCGGGCGGCAGGTGGGACTGATCACCGATGCCTTCAGCCTGGACAGCTTCGTGCGTGCGGTGATCCAGGGCCTGCAGGCCGGCAGCGTGCTCAGTGGTGAAGCGGGCGAGCTGCGCTTCCAGGCCACCGCCGAGCTGCTGGCGCAACCGCTGCCGGCGGACGCCGAGGTGCGTTACCTGTCGGCCGAGCAGTCCAACAGTTCGGTGGTGGTGGGTGAGCAGGTGATGCTCAAGCTGATCCGCAAGGTCAGCGCCGGCGTCCATCCGGAACTGGAGATGAGCGCCTACCTGGGCGCTGCCGGTTTCCGGCATATCTCGCCGTTGCTGGGGTCGGTGATACGTCGTGATCCGACGGGCGAGGAAAGCCTGCTGATGATCGCTCAGGGTCTGCTGAACAACCAGGGCGATGCCTGGGTCTGGACCCAGAACAACCTGGAGCGGGCACTGCGCGACGAACTGGCGGACGGCACGGCGGAGCACGAGGTGTCGATCGATGCGCTCGATGAGTTGGCGAATTTCGCCGGCCTGCTCGGCCAGCGCCTGGGCGAGATGCACCAGGTGCTGGCCGCACCGACCACCCACCCGGATTTTCGCGCCGAGGTCAGTACCGGCAAGGACGGCCAGGCCTGGGGCAAGCACATTGGCAGCCAGGTCACCCGCGCCCTGCAATTGCTCGAGCAGCACCAGGGCTCGTTGCAGGCCGAAGACCAGGCCCTGGTCGGCCGTCTGCTGGCCGACAAGAAAGCCATCCTCGCCCAGGTCCAGAACCTGGCGACCCGGGTGGTGGGGGGCCTGCGCATCCGCGTGCATGGCGACTTGCACCTGGGACAGGTGCTGGTGGTGCAGGGCGATGCCTACCTGATCGACTTCGAAGGCGAACCGGCGCGCTCGTTGCAGGAACGACGCGGCAAGCACAGCCCGTACAAGGACGTCAGCGGTGTGCTGCGTTCGTTCGACTATGCCGCGGCGATGGCCCTCGACAGCTCGCTCAGTGTCGACGCCTCGGACGCGGCGCGGGGCGCGCGGGTGCGGGTGACCGAGCGCTACCTGAAGGACTCGCGGGAGGCTTTTATCCGGGCATACGAGCGGGCAGCAGCTAGTCTTGCTCATGCATGGCAGGATCCGGCGGGCGCGGACGCGGCGCGGGTCCTGTTCAGTCTGGAGAAGGCTGCCTATGAAATTGCCTACGAGGCACAGAACCGGCCGACCTGGTTGCGGGTACCGCTGCAGGGGTTGGGCCGGTTGTTGAATGAGGTGAAAACCTTGTCCGGTGGAGAGCAGTGATGAGTTCGAGTAAGGAACAAGGTAAAACCAGGATCGGCCTGTTGCCGGCGGCCCATGATATCGAGGCGCTGGTACGCGCCGAACACCAGGATCCGTTCGCCATTCTCGGCCCCCATGACGACGGTGCGGGCGGGCAGGTGATCCGTGCCTTCCTGCCCACGGCGTTGAGTGTCGAAGTCCTGGCCCGGGACGGCGGGCAGGTGCTGGGCCGTCTCGGCGAAACCGAGGTGCCGGGGTTGTACGCCGGTCGGCTGGAATCGCCGCAACCCTATCTGTTGCGCATCCAGTGGCCCGGCGGTGAGCAGGTTTGCGAGGACCCCTACGGCTTCGGCCCGTTGCTGGGCGAGATGGACCTGTATCTGTTCGCCGAGGGCAATCACCGTGACCTGAGCCGCTGCCTCGGCGCGCAATTGACCCGGGTCGACGGTATCGAGGGCGTGCGCTTTGCCGTCTGGGCACCGAACGCCCGGCGGGTATCGGTGGTCGGCGATTTCAACAGCTGGGATGGCCGTCGTCATCCGATGCGCCTGCGCCACCCCAGCGGTGTCTGGGAGATTTTCATTCCACGGCTGTGCGCGGAGGAGTCCTATAAGTACGAAATTCTCGGCCCCCACTCGATCCTGCCGCTCAAGTCCGACCCCATGGCCCTGGCCACGCAGTTGCCGCCGGACACCGCCTCGCGGGTGGCCGCGCCGTTGCGGATCGACTGGCAGGACCAGGAGTGGATGCAGGCTCGGGCCGAGCGGCAACGCACGAATGCGCCACTGTCGATCTATGAACTGCACGCCGGCTCGTGGCAGTGCGAAACCGATGAAGCGGGCGAGGTGTCCCGCCACTACGGTTGGGCCGAACTGGCCGAGCGGCTGATTCCCTATGTGCAGCAACTGGGCTTCACCCACATCGAGCTGATGCCGATCATGGAGCACCCCTTCGGTGGCTCCTGGGGCTACCAGCCGCTGTCGCAATTCGCCCCGAGTGCCCGCTATGGCACGCCGGAAGAGTTCGCCGCGTTCGTCAATAGCTGCCACCAGGCCGGGATCGGCGTGATTCTCGACTGGGTGCCGGCGCATTTCCCCACCGATGCCCATGGCCTGGCGCAGTTCGATGGCACCGCGCTGTATGAATACGGCAATCCGCTGGAGGGTTTTCACCAGGACTGGGACACGCTGATCTACAACCTGGGGCGCACCGAAGTGCACGGCTTCATGCTGGCTTCGGCGCTGCATTGGCTCAAGCACTTCCACGTCGATGGACTGCGAGTGGATGCGGTGGCCTCGATGCTCTACCGCGACTATTCACGCAAGGCGGGGGAGTGGGTGCCCAATCGCCACGGCGGCCGCGAGAACCTGGAGGCGATCGACTTCCTGCGTCACCTCAACGACGTGGTGGCCCTCGAGGCACCGGGGGCATTGGTGATCGCCGAGGAGTCCACGGCCTGGCCGGGGGTCAGCCAGGGCACCCAGCAGGGCGGCCTGGGCTTTGCCTACAAATGGAACATGGGCTGGATGCACGACTCGCTGCACTACATCCAGCAGGATCCGGTGTATCGCGCCCATCACCATAACGAACTGAGCTTCGGCCTGGTCTATGCCTGGTCCGAGCGGTTCATCCTGCCGATCTCGCATGATGAGGTGGTGCACGGCAAGCATTCGCTGATCGACAAGATGCCTGGCGACCGCTGGCAGAAATTCGCCAACCTGCGGGCGTACCTCAGTTTCATGTGGGCACACCCGGGCAAGAAGCTGCTGTTCATGGGCTGTGAGTTCGGCCAGTGGCGCGAGTGGAACCATGACCGGCAGCTGGACTGGTACCTGCTGCAGTACTCCGAGCACCAGGGCGTGCAGAAGCTGGTCAGTGACCTCAACCGGCTGTATCGCCAGGAACCGGCGTTGCATGAGCAGGACGATGCTCCGCAGGGTTTCCAGTGGCTGATTGGCGACGACGCGAGCAACAGTGTCTACGCCTGGTTGCGCTGGAGCCGCGAGGGACGGCCGCTGCTGGTGATCGCCAACTTCACCCCGGTACCCCGCGAGGGCTACCGCATCGGTGTGCCGTTCGCCGGGCAGTGGCAGGAGGTGATCAACAGTGATGCGGCGATCTATGCCGGTTCCAACTATGGCAATGGTGGTGGGGCGTTCACCGAGGACAAGCCCAGCCACGGGCAGGCCGCCTCACTGGTGCTGAACCTGCCGCCGTTGGCGGTGTTGATGTTGCAGCCGGTTGGCTAGTGCTGGCTGCTGCACAGGCTTGAGTGCGGGGGCCTGGTTTCTGTGGGAGCCAACGGTCTCTATCCCATCACTTGGCGGGTGTCTGCCGCAAACCTGGTGGGAGCCGGATTTATCCGCGAAGACGGTGGTGAGGCCGCTGAAAAGCTTCGCGGATAAATCCGGCTCCCACAGTGTTCACAGTCCCATAGTCCCACAGTCCCACAGTCCCATAGTCCCACAGTCCCACAGTCCCACAGTCCCACAGTCCCACAGTCCCACAGTCCCACAGTCCCACAGTCCCACAGTCCCACAGTCCCATAGTCCCATAGTCCCATAGTCCCACAGCCCCATAGGGTGTGGTGCAGCGGGCTCAGATGAACACCATCTCGAAGGGTTGCCGGGCCTGTTCGATCAGGTTGGGCTTGAGGACGGGGGGGATGCCGTTTTCCGGGTCGCCCTGCAGCTGGCTGTGAAGGGCGTGCAGCGCGTGCTGCTTGCGCGCCACGCCCCAGGTATTCAGGCGGATCTTGCGGGCCCGGTGCCAGGGGATCAGGTGTTCGTCACGCAGCGGCCGGAACCAGGCCCAGACCGGCAGCTCGATCAGGCGTGCGCCGCTGCCGGCACAGGCCATGGCCGTGGCGCGGCCAACCGCGTCATGATCGCTGTCGCCGTCCTCGCGCCAGGTGGTGAAGACCACGTCATCATGACGTAGATAACGTCGCAGATACTGGCAGATGGCATCTGCCTGCTGTTCCAGCACGCCATGGCGAAAGCCCCCCCGGATCCACTTCAGGCTGTGCAGCTCCAGTCCCAGGCGCCGCAGGGCTTCGGCGGTTTCCTGGGGACAGACCACGCTCAGGCGTTGTTCCGACCAGCGCTGGGAGCCCGGATAGATCGCACTGCCATCGGTCAGGGAGATCAGTTGCAAGGGATGTCCAAGGGTCGAGAACATCTGCAGCAGGCCGCCGCAGGCGAGAATCTCATCGCCTGGGTGCGGGGCGATGAACACGACCCGACCACCTGGCCCGACCAGGCGGTTGGGGTTCAGGCAGGGCACCCGGGCCAACTGCCGCGAAGCACTCCAGATCGGCAACGCAGCTTCGTTCCGGGCTGCGGATTGGTGTCTCATGATGGTCCACGTCCTTGTGTGGGGAGTTCGTGCACGTGCGCTCAGCGAGCGGGTGCGGGCGCCTCGATCCTGAAGCGCCAAGTCCAAGTATCGCTCATGTTGTCCGAAATGCGACTTTTATCGTCGCATCCCGACCATCGTCGTAGTGGCCAGTCTGTCTGTGACGAACTGGCCACTAGTCCCGATGCAGTTCGAAGAGTACCAGTGACCGCCCCGTCACGGTGTACTCGCGGTTGAAGTCGAACTGTTCCAGGCCACGGATTGCCGTGTCATTGGTGTCGAGCATGCAGGTCCAGTAACGGCCCTGGGGCACGGGTGGCAGGCGGAAATTGACCCCGTCATGGTGGGCGTTGACCACGATCAGCAGCGTCGCGTCGTCCCCGGTACGGCGCAGGCCGGACACTTGCGCGCGGCCGTCGAGCAGGATGCCGAGGCAGCGCCCATGACGGTCGTGCCACTGCTCGGTGGTCATTTCGCTGCCATCGGGGGCCAGCCAGGTAACGTCCTTGACCCCGATATCCTCGTTGTAGCGCCCCACCAGGAAGCAACTGCGGCGCAGGATCGGGTAGGCCTGACGCAGCTTGGCCAGGCGCTTGACGAAGGCGAGCAGGGAACGGCCGTCGTCATCCAGCTCCCAGTTGACCCAGCCGATCTCGCTGTCCTGGCAGTAGGCGTTGTTGTTGCCGTGCTGGGTGCGGGCGAATTCGTCGCCGGCGACGATCATCGGCGTGCCTTGTGCCAGCAGCAGGGTGGCGAAGAAGTTGCGCATCTGGCGCAGGCGCAGGGCGTTGATCGCCGGGTCGTCGGTGGGGCCTTCGGCGCCGTGGTTCCAGGACAGGTTGTTGCTGCTGCCGTCCTGGTTGTTTTCGTCGTTGGCCTCGTTGTGCTTGTCGTTGTACGACACCAGGTCGTGCAGGGTGAAGCCGTCATGGGCGGTGATGAAGTTGACCGAGGTGTAGGGGCGTCGTCCCCGCTGGTTGAACATTTCGCCCGAAGCGGTCATGCGCGCGGCGAAGTCGGCCAGTTGGCCATCATCGCCTTTCCAGAAGGCGCGCACGGTATCGCGGAAACGGTCGTTCCACTCGGCCCAGCCCGGTGGAAAGCCGCCGACCTGGTAGCCTCCGGGGCCGCAGTCCCAGGGTTCGGCGATCAGCTTGACCTGGCGCAGCACCGGGTCCTGGCGGCAGGCGACAAGGAAGCTGTGGCGCTCGTCGAAACCGTCGTGATAACGCCCGAGAATGGTCGCCAGGTCGAAGCGGAAACCGTCCACGTGCATCTCCGTGGCCCAGTAGCGCAGCGAGTCGGTGACCATCTGCAGCACGCAGGGATGGCTCAGGTCGAGGGTGTTGCCGGTACCCGAATCGTTGATGTAGAAACGCTTGTCGTCGGGCATCAGCCGGTAGTAGGAGGCATTGTCGATGCCGCGCATGGACAGCGTCGGGCCCTGCTCGTTGCCTTCGGCGGTGTGGTTGTAGACCACGTCGAGGATCACCTCCAGGCCGGCGGCGTGCAGGTGCGCGACACTTTCCTTGAACTCGGCGATCTTGCCGCTGGCCAGGTAGCGCGGGTCGGGGGCGAAGAAGGCGATGCTGTTGTAGCCCCAGTAGTTGGTCATGCCCTTTTGCAGCAGGTGCTGGTCGTTGACGAAGGCGTGGATCGGCAACAGTTCCACCGAGGAAACCCCGATGGAGCGGATATGTGCCAGCACCTCGTCGGTCATCAGCCCGGCGAAGGTGCCCCGGATCGCTTCGGGGACCGCCGGATGGCGCTTGGTCAGGCCGCGCACATGGGCTTCGTAGAGGACGGTGCGGTCCCAGGGTACGCTGACGCGCTGGTCCTGGCCCCAGGTATGGGCCGGATCGATGACCTTGCTCTTGGGCACGAAGGGCGCGCTGTCGCGTTCGTCGAAGCTGAGGTCGGCGTCCGGGTGGCCGATGGTGTAGCCGAACAGTGCCTCGGACCATTTGAGTTCGCCGACCAGTTGCTTGGCGTAGGGGTCGATCAGCAATTTGTTGGGGTTGAAGCGATGGCCGTTGCACGGGTCGTAGGGACCGTGCACGCGATAGCCGTAGATCAGCCCGGGATGGGCGTCGGGCAGGTAGCCGTGGTAGATCTCGTCGGTGTACTCGGGCAGCTCGATGCGCTCGAGTTCGACCTCGCCGCTGGCGTCGAACAGGCAGAGTTCGACCTTGGTCGCGTGGGCGGAGAACAGCGCGAAATTGACGCCGAGACCGTCCCAGGTGGCGCCGAGCGGGAAGGGCAGGCCTTCACGGATACGAGTGCCCTGGGTGCCGGGTTTGCTGTGCTTTGGCTTGCTCATAGGTGCTCCTGCTGTGGAGAGGACTTCCTCCCTTTGCCCTGACTTCACTCGTGCCTGGTGGGTGTCGACTGGCTGGCGATTGCAATCTGACAACCGACATCGTTGCCGACTGATGCACCCCTATCGCCAGCCAGCCGGCTCCCACAAGGGAATTGCTAGTTGGCGGCCGGCTTGCGCGGTGCCCGGGGTTTTTTCGCGGCCGGCTCCGTGGCCTTGGGCGCTACCGGCTTGACTGCCGCCTTGGCCGTACTCTTGGTGGCCGGCTTGGCCGCAGTGGTCGCGGTCTTCGGCTTGGCCCGGGAGACGGCCGGCTTGCTCGGGGCCAGGGCCTCGGCCTCGGCCAGTTTGCGGGCCATTTCCCAGTGGCGGGCTTCCTGGCCGTCGGGACGGCCCTCCGACTCCCAGATCTGATAGGCAAATTCGCGGATGCGCTTTTCTTCGGTACTCATGGCCATGCTCCTGAAGGGACACTCAAGGGTGGATAAAGAGATTGACCGGGAAGTCTCCCAGCGCGTCAGCGGCCATCAGCTCCCCATGGGCTGTGACTGCACTGGTGGAAAAAAGTCCCTTTAATTTGTCGTGTACGGTGGCGAACGGCAGTTCGATCCGGGTATCGCCCCACGTCGTCGGGGCGACCCAGGGGCGACCGTCCCCGTTCAACAGGCCCAGTGCTGTTCGTGGCACGACCACGATGGCTCGTTGAGCCCCTTCGCCACGACTGAAGGCCAGCACGTTTGCGGCATGTTCGCCGTGCACTGTCAGGGCTTCATAGTCGCCACGGCGAAACAGCGCCTCATGCTCCGCCCGAACGGCCAGGGTGCGGGCGATGAGTGCCTGCTTGATGCGTGCGCTGCGCCAGTCGTCGATCAGTGTGGCGGGGTTATCCTGGCGCAGCAGCGCTGCCTGCCGGGCGGCGAAGTCCACCGGGCGACGGTTGTCCGGGTCGACCAGGCTGAAGTCCCAGAACTCGTTGCCCTGGTACAGGTCCGGCACGCCGGGCACGGTCATGCGCAGCAGGCATTGGGCGAGGCTGTTGAGGGCACCGGCCGGGGCGATGAACGCTGCCGCATTGGCGAGGGCCTGGCGTAGCACCAGGCCCTCGGGCTTGAGCAGCAACGCTTCGAGGAAGTCGTGGCAGGCCTTTTCATAGGCTTCGTTCGGCGCGCTCCAGCTGCTTTGCAGCTTGGCTTCGCGCAGGGCCTTGCGCTGCCATTGGCCGAGGCGCTCGGCGTAGTCGCGCAAGGCCGCCTGGTCGTCGGCGGCCAGGCCCAGGGGCCAGCTGCCGAGCAGGGTCTGGTAGAGCATCAGCTCATCGCCAGCCGATGGCGCATCCGCGGCACTGCGCAACGCCACCGCTAATTCACGCCAGTGTGCGATCCAGCCGGCATAGGTCGACGCGCACTCGCTCAGCACGGCCAGGCGTGCGCGGCTGTCTTCACCACGCTTGTGGTCATGGGTGGCGCTGGTCAGCAGGTTGTCGGGGAAGTCCGCCAGCCGTTGCCGGTTGGCCTGGTGGAAGTCCGTCACCGGCGCACTGAACTGTTCGCTGGAGAAACCGACGTCGTTGCGCGAGAGCAGGATGGCCGAGCGATAGAAAGCCGTGTCTTCCACGGCCTTGGCCGCAGTCGGCGAGGTCAGTTGCTGGAAGCGCACACAGGCATGCCTGAGCAGTTTGCGTTCGCGCCCCGCTGGACGCTGGCGCCAGGGTTCGCCGCCGAGCCATTGCTGCAGGTAGTCGAGCACCGGCCAGTCGGCCTCGCCGAGGGTGGTACGGGCGCCAGCCAGGGCCTGCTGGAAGAACGCCTCGTCTTCGGCCGGGCGACCGCAGGCGTTGATGTAGGTGCGATACACCGGAAAGTGCACGATCAGTTCCTGCAACGCGCGGCGGATCGCGCCGAGGGTCAGGTCGCGGCTCATGACGTTGTCCCGGGCCACCTGCAGCAAGGCCTGGGCAACGCTCTCGAAATCGCCCGCCAGCGAGCCGTTGAGCATCTGCTGGCGGGCCAGCCGGGCTTCCTCGCCGAATGCGGCGGGCCGCTCGGTGATGCGGTTCCAGAGACTGGCCAGCGGTTCGGCGCCGCAGGGATCGTGCTGCAGCAGCGACAGCTGGTTCATGAACTCGTAGCCGGTGGTGCCATCCACCTGCCAGTCGCGGTGCAGCTGTTCGCCCTGGCCGAGGATCTTCTCGACGTAGATCGGCAGGTGGCGCCCCGGTGCCAGCGCATCGACCCGCCGGCGCAGCCGGCGACAATAGCCGCGCGGATCGGCCAGGCCATCGACGTGGTCGATGCGCAGGCCGTCCACCAGGCCCTCGCTGATCAGTTGGAAGATCTTCTGGTGGGTGGCCTCGAACACCGCCGGCCGCTCGACGCGCAAGCCGCCCAGTTCGTTGACGTCGAAGAAGCGCCGCCAGTTGATGTCGTCACCGGCGGTGCGCCAGCTGGCGAGGCGATAGTGCTGGCGTTCGAGCAACCGGTGCAGGCGTTCGAAACCTTCCGCTTCGCGGGAGTCGTAGCGGTGCAGGCTGGCGACGATGGTGGCATGGCTGTCGCGGCGGCTGGCGAGTTCGCCGCGCAGTTGCTCGGCGCGACTGTAGGCGTCGGGCAGGGTGTTGAGGGCCTTGAAGCGCGCAGCGAGGTCGTCCAGCTCCGGCAGGTCGGCGAGAATCTGGCCGTAGTCTCGTGGGCAGATCGGGAAACGATGTTCGTAGTGTTCGACATGGAAGCCGCCGCGTTCGGGATCGAAGCACAGGGGGACCGTGCCTTCCTGCAGGGCGGTACCGTAGTCGCTGCCCAGGAACGGCATCAGCAACTGGCCTTCGAGCAGCGGGTCCGGCGAGTGCCACTGGATGTCGAAGAACTCGCCATAGGGGCTGCGCCGCCCCCATTCCAGCAGGTCGAGCCACCAGGGGTTGTCGGCACCGCCGACGGCCATGTGGTTGGAGACGATGTCGAGGATCAGGCCCATGCCGTGTTCGCGCAGGGCCGCCACCAGCCGCCGCAGTGCCGGTTCGCCTCCCAGTTCCGGGTTGACCCGGGTCGGGTCGACCACGTCATAGCCGTGCATCGAGCCGGTCCGGGCACACAGCAGCGGCGAGGCATAGACATGGCTGATGCCCAGTCGGGCGTAATAGGGCACCCACTCGATGGCGGCATCCAGTGGAAAACCCTTGTGCAATTGCAGGCGCAGCGTGGCGCGTAGGCTGTCGCTCATCGGTCACGCTCGGCAGCCTGGAGGCGGGCGCAGGCCAGCAGTTCGAGGCGGCGGGCGGCATCGACGTCATCCAGCAGTTCGCTGCTGTAGCCCGGCAGGCGCCGGCGCCAGTTGGGATGCGTGTCGATGGTGCCCGGCAGGTTCGGTTGTTCCTCGACGCCGAGGGCGTCCTCCAGCGGCAGCAGTACCAGCGGTGCGCGGGTATGGCCGAGGAAGCGGACACTGGCGTCGACCACCTGGTCGGTCTCATGGGCTTCGTCGCGAAAGTTCTGCGGGTCGTTGCTCAGCGCCCGGTGCAGGCCATCACGTTCATGGTGGCGGGTCTGGCGCCAGTGCTCGGCGGTCGGCGTGTCGATCAGCCCGAGGCGGATGTTCCAGTCGATGTCGCGGGCGTGCCACCAGCCATTGAGGGTGGGCAGGTCGTGAGTGGTGGTGGTCGCCAGGGCATTGTCCGGCCAGTCGAGGATGGGCTTGAAACGATGACCGTACTCCTGTTCGAACAGCAGCACGCGCATGCCGAGAATCGAGCGGGCGATCAGCTTTTCCCGCAGACCGTCGGGCACCGTGCCGAGGTCTTCGCCGAGAACGATCGCCTGGTGCCGTGCCGACTCCAGGGTCAGCAGGCGCAGCAGGTCGTCCACCGGGTAATAGAGGTAGGCGCCGTCGCTCGACGGCGAGCCGAGCGGGATCACCCACAGCCGTTGCAGGCCCATGACGTGGTCGATGCGCAGGCCTCCGGCGTAGGCGAAGTTGGCCTGCAGCATTTCGATGAAGGCACGGAAACCGTGGCGCTTGAGGCCTTCCGGGGCGAATGCGGAGATCCCCCAGCTCTGCCCGGCGCGATTGAGGATATCCGGCGGCGCGCCGACGGTGAGTTCGGCCAGCAGTTCATCCTGTCGGCTCCAGGCCTGGCTGCCACCGCCGTCGGCACCGACGGCCAGGTCGGCGATCAGGCCGATGGCCATGCCACTGCCGCGGGCCGCGTTCTGCGCCCGCTCCAGGCTGCGAGCAATCAGCCATTGGCTGAAGGCATGAAACTCGATGTCTTCGGCATGCTCCTCGGCGAACCGGGCCAGCGCCGGGCTGTCCGGTTGTCGCCACTGTTCCGGCCATTGGCGCCAGTCGCCGCTTTCGCCGCGGGCGATGCAGCGGGTCTGCAGGGCTTCGAACCGGCAATGGTTTTCCAGGGCTTCGCCACCGGCCCGACGGAAGCTGGCGAAGTCCTCGCCAAGGGGGTGATCGCCGAGCCGGAAACCCTCGTAGAGGGCTCGTAGCAGCCGGTACTTGGCCCGTGCGGCGCGTGGCCAGTCGATCAGCGACAACTGCTCCAGTTCGTGCAGTTCCTCAGCCAGGCCAGTGCTGTCGATGGCCAGGCGCAGGGCTCGCTCGCCGAGAATGACCCCTGGCGCGGCATAGAGACTGTTGAGGAACAGGCGGCTGGACGGTGAATAGGGGCTGTAGCGACTTGGGTCGCTGCTGAACATGGCGTGCAGCGGGCTGATGGCCAGGGCGTCGGCCCCCCGTTCGCCGGCCGCCCGGGCCAGTTCCTCCAGTGCCTGGGTATCGCCGAAGCCTCCGTCGGCAGGACGTTGCAGGCTGTAAAGCTGGACGCCGAGGCCCCAGGCCCGCGCCGGGCGGGTGTCCGTGGCAGCGTCCACGCTGTGGCAGCGGGTGGGGGCGACGGCCAGGGTGAAGTGCTGGCCGTCGATGTGTACGGTTTGATAGCCGACCGGTACCACGCCGGGCAGCACGGCTTCGTTGTCCAGTCGCAGGTTGAGGACCGAGCCGTCTTCGAGGTGGACTTCGCAGGGGGTCTCGGGGGCGAAGTAGCGGGCCAGGTCCAGGCCCTTGTCGACGTCCGCGGTCAGCAGGGGGGGCAGGTGCTTGTCCTGCTGCGCCAGCTGCAGTTGCAGCAGGCTGGCTTCGATGGCCGCATCGTCATCGGCCGGATGGCCGAGGCCAGCCAGCACCTTGCGCAGGACCTCGGGCCGGACCTTCTGTGGCTGGCCGTTGGCGTCGATCCAGTCCACGGCCAGGCCCGCCCGGCTGGCGAGTATTTCAAGTTGCGCATCGCTCATCCACGTTCTCCATCGAGGACCGACATGTCATCGTCGTTGCTCAGGCTGACCAGCGCGCAGTAGGGCGCCAGGCGGCCTTCTTCCAGTTGCCGGATGGCTCCGGCGGCGCTTTCGAACAGCCAGTGGGTGATGTCCTCGGCATGGTGCTCGATGGCCTGTGCCCCAAGATTCAGGTCGATGCGCAGCAGGCTGCCATCACCCAGTCGCCAGCGCGCGCTGACGGCGCCATCGCCCAGGACCTCGGCGCCCAGTGCCTGGGTACCGGGCAGGCGCGGCAGCAGTTCACGGTGGCGGATCCCCAGCAACTGGCGGTACAGCCTTGCGGTCGCACCACGGTTGCCTTCCGCGGTCGGCGTCAGGTCCGGTCGCGAAGCTTCGAAGGTGCTCGCGGCGTTCGGATCGGGAATCTGCTCGCGCCGTTGCGGGTCGGCGAAACCGGCAAATTCGGCGAACTCTGCGCGCCGACCCTCGCGCACGGCATCGGCCAGCTCGCCGTGATGGTCAGTGAAGAACAGGAACGGCTCTTCGGCGCCCGTCTCGTCGCCCATGAACAGCAGCGGGATCATCGGCGACAACAGCAGCAGTGTGGTGGCCGCGTGCAGGGCCGCAGGTGGGCACAACCGGTTGAGGCGCTCGCCGAAGGCACGGTTGCCGATCTGGTCGTGGTTCTGCAGGAACAGGACGAACGCGGTGGGCGGCAAGTGGCCGCTGGGTTCGCCGCGGCAGCGACCGTGGCGATTGGGGTGGCCCTGGTAGACGAAGCCCTGGCTCAGGCAGCGGGCCAGCTTTTGAGTGGTTTCCCTGGCATAGTCGGCGTAATAGGCCTCGGTTTCCCCGGTCAGCAGCACGTGCAGGGTGTTGTGGCCGTCGTCGTTCCACTGGCCGTCGTAGGCCTCTTCCAGCAGGCTGGCCTGGTTGAACTCGTTCTCCACGGTCAGCCAGACATGGCGTGCCGGGTCGACCTGGCGGCGTACCTGCCGGGCCAGTTCGCGCAGGAAGGTGCTGTCGTCGATCGCGTGCACCGCGTCCAGGCGCAGGCCATCGAAGCGGTACTCCAGCAGCCACATGAGCGCGTTGTCGATGAAGAAGCTGCGTACTTCCTTGCGCTGGAAATCGATGGCCGCGCCCCAGGGCGTATGGCGGTCCTGGCGAAAGAAGTCCCTGGCATAGCGCCCCAGGTAATTGCCGTCCGGGCCGAAGTGGTTGTAGACCACGTCGAGGATGACCGCCAGGCCCAGGCCATGGGCGCTGTCGACCAGGTACTTGAGGTCTTCGGGCGAGCCATAGCTGGACTGCGGCGCATAGGGCAGTACCCCGTCGTAGCCCCAATTGCGTTCGCCGGGGAACTCGGCCAGGGGCATCAGCTCGATGGCGGTAATGCCCAGCTCGGCCAGGCGTGGCAACTGCTGTGCTACTGCCCGGTAGCCGCCGAGGGCGCCGACATGCAGTTCATAGATGATTGCGCTGTGCCAGGGCCGGCCCTGCCAATCCTTGTGGCGCCAGTGGTAGGCAAGGGGATCGACCACCCGGCTCGCTTCCTTTACCCCTCCGGCTTGGGCCCGGGAGGCCGGGTCGCAGACCTGTTGCTCGCCGTCGATGTTGTAGCGGTAGCGGGTCCCGGCGCTGCACCGGGTTTCCAGGGTGAACCAGCCGTCGTTCTGCGGCAGCATGGCCAGGGACCGGCCATCCTCCAGTTCGACACTCACATAGAAGGCGTCCGGTGCCCACAACGCGAAACGGGTGTGTTCCGCGTCGAGCATGACCGCGCCGTGGGACCAGGTTTCCAGCGTCCTTAGCGACATCCGTGAAACTCCTCAGTGCTTGCCCGACCTGCTCCGGGAATTGGCGACCAAGGTTTCGTAGAGTTCGGCGTAGGGTTCCACGGCCTTGCACCAGTTGAACGGTGCGGCCATGGCGCGGCAGCGCATGGCGTTGAGCAGCGGCCGGTAGGCGAAGACCTTGAAGGCCCGACGCAGCGCGGCTTCGTAGCTTTGCACGGTGGACTCGTCGAAGAGGAAACCGGTCACGCCATCCTCGATGGTGTCGGCCAGGCCGCCGGTATTGCGCGCCACCGGCAGCGAGCCGAAGCGCTGGGCGTACATCTGGCTGAGGCCGCAGGGCTCGTAGCGCGAGGGCATCAGCAGGAAATCGCTGCCGGCGAACATGCGCCGGGCATCGGTTTCATTGAAGCCGATGCGCACGCCAATCCGGCCGGGAAAGCGCAGGGCCAACTGGCGCATGGCTTCTTCCTCTTCCGGCTCGCCGCGACCGATGATCGCGATCTGGCCACCGGAACGGACGATGAACTCGCTCACGGCTTCGGTGAGATCCAGGCCTTTCTGGTAGACCAGGCGCGAGACCACGGCGAACAGCGGGCCGTCGGAGGATTCGAGGCCGAACAGTTGGCGTACGTGTGCGGCGTTGACCGCCTTGCCTGCCCAGTCACCGATGTTGAAAGGCTGAACCAGGTGGTGGTCGGTGGCCGCATCCCAGCTTTCATCGATACCGTTGGGGATACCGCTGAGCAGGCCCTGATAGGTCTTGCTGGCGAGGAATCCGTCCAGGCCGCAGCCAAACTCCGGCGTGGTGATTTCCTCGGCGTAGGTGGCACTGACCGTGGTGATGTGGCTGGAGTAGGCCATGCCGGCCTTGAGGAACGACAGCTTGCCGTAGAACTCCATGCCTTCCTGTTGCAGGGCATGCGGCGGAATGCCCAGCTCCGGGCAGCAGGCCAGGCTGACCACGCCCTGGTAGGCGAGGTTGTGGATGGTGAACAGGGTCGGTGTGCGCTGGCCGCGCCAGTGCATGTAGGCCGGGGCCAGGCCGGCGGGCCAGTCGTGGGCGTGGACCAGGTCCGGGGTCCAATGGATCTGCGCCAGGTTGGCGGCGATGTCGGCCGCGGCCAGGCCCAGGCGGGCGAAGCGGATGTGGTTGTCCGGCCAGTCGCGGCCATTGTTGGCGCCGTAGGGCGTGCCATCGCGCTCGTACAGTTCAGGGCAGATCAGCACGTAGATCACCAGGCCGTCGGGCATGTCCATGCGCCCGATCCGGCAGGGTGGCAAGGCGGCATGACCGCTGAGCTCGCCGACGATATGGATCGGGTTGTCGCTGTCGATCACCTGCGGGTAGCCGGGAATCAGCACCCGCACGTCATGCAGATGGCGCATGGCCCGAGGCAGTGCCGCCGAGACATCGCCGAGGCCGCCGGCCTTGACCAGGTCGGCGAACTCGGAGGTGACGAACAGCACTTTCTTCTTGTTGGGGTTGACGGCTACAGCCGGTGACAACGTCTTCCCTCCCGTTACAGGGACTGGCACGTGGACCGGTTCGCTGACCTGAATCAAACCTTCTTCCTGAATCTCCAACGCAGCGCTGATCATGTGCCTCTCCCGATTTAACTGATCTGATCCTTGGCTTTCACGCAGCGTGCCCAAACCGGTTCCTTTGGTCGGACACGCTCGATCAGGGCGTTTGGGCATCACTCGCCCAACGCACCTGAACAAGAAAAGAATGGGGTGGCGCCCGTGCCCATCCCATCCGGGCCAGGCGCCTTACCTTTAACCTGACTGACGGCCTGTTCAGAAGGTTCGATTTTTTTTGAGCGGAAATGACTGACTGGTCAGTCGGCCCAGAAAAACAGTGTAGGAGAGATGTTGGCGACTCGTAGGGCGTTATTTAGACGACAAATTTCAAAAAGTTTCATGACAGCTATAAGGCATGAAGTTGACAGAAACTTTCTGGAACAAGCGTGCCTGGACAGCCGCACCGGATTGGCGCGTGGGGAGTCCTGGATGGGCGAGAAGAGGGCGTGGCGCAGGTGCCGGTCGCGCCCGCGCAGCGCACGGGCGTGACCGTTTTCGGGGAGTCAGCCGAGTGGGCGGATCGGTGTGCCGGCAGCCCAGGCCTGGATGTCCTCGATCATCTGGCTGTAGAACATCCGATAGTTGTTCTGGCTGACATAGCCGACATGGGGCGTGGCCAGGACATTCGCCAGGGTCCGGAACGGATGGTCGGCCGGCAGCGGCTCCTGCTCGAATACGTCCAGTGCCGCCCCGGCGAGCCTGCCATGCTGCAGTGCACTGATCAGCGCCGTTTCGTCGACGATGGGGCCACGCGCGGTGTTGACCAGGTAGGCGGACGGCTTCATCCAGCCCAATGCCTGGGCATCCACCAGGCCGCGGGAGCGGTCGCTGAGCACCAGGTGTACGGACAACAGGTCGGCCTGCTCGAACAGGGCCTGCTTGCTGACGTACTCCACGCCCGATTCGGCAGCCTTTTCGGCCGTGAGATTCTGGCTCCAGGCGATCACCCGCATGCCGAAGGCCTGGCCATAGCGGGCGATTTTCTGGCCGATGCTGCCCAGGCCGAGGATGCCCAGGGTCTTGCCGTACAGATCGTTGCCCAGGCCCACCTGCCAGTCGCCGGCGCGCAGCGAGTTGGCCTCGCTGACCAGGTTGCGGCTCAGGGCCATGGCCAGGGCCCAGGTCAATTCCGGTGCCGCGTGCTTGTAGCTTTCGGTACCGCAGACCTGGATGCCCAGGGCGGTTGCTGCCTTGATATCGAGGGCGGCATTGCGCATGCCGCCGGTCACCAGCAGCTTCAGGCGCGGCAACTGGCGCAGCAGGGCCTGATCGAAGGTGCTGCGTTCGCGCATCACGCAGATCACGTCATAGCCGGCCAGGCGTGCGGCCATGACCTCGGTGGCGGCGGGATAGTCATGCAGGAAACTGACCTGGCCGATGCCGGCCAGCACGGACCAGTCCACCAGGTCGCCAGCCACGCCTTGCCAGTCATCGATTACCGCAATCTGCAACGTCATCGGGTACTCCTCGTTATTGTCGGGCGGCCAGCCAGCCGAGCAGGGCCTTGTGGAAACGCTCGGGCTCTTCCATCTGCGGCGCGTGGCCCAGGCCGGGGAATTCCACCAGTGTCGAGTGCGGGATCAGCTTGGCTGCCTGCTTGCCGAGCACGTCGTAGTGACCCAGCCGCGCCTTGACCTCGGGCGGCGCGATATCGCTGCCGATCGCCGTGGTGTCGGCGGTGCCGATCAGCAGCAGGGTGGGTACCTTGAGATCCTTGAATTCGTAGTACACCGGCTGGGTGAAGATCATGTCGTAGATCAGCGCCGAGTTCCAGGCCACCGCAACATGGCCGGGCCCCTTGTTCAGCCCGGCGAGCATGTCGACCCAGCGCTCGAACTCGGGCTTCCAGCGCCCGGCGTAGTAGGTATTGCGTTCGTAGTTGCGAATGCCCTCGGCGCTGAGCTTCAGTTCGCGCTCGTTCCACTGGTCGACCGTGCGATAGGGCACGCCGAGGGCCTTCCAGTCTTCCAGGCCGATCGGGTTGACCAGCGCCAGGCGCTCGACCTGCTGCGGATAGAGCAGGGCGTAGCGGGTGGCGAGCATGCCACCGGTGGAATGGCCGAGCAGCACGGCCTTGTGGATGCCGAGGCTCTCCAGCAGGGCATGGGTATTGGTCGCCAACTGCTGGAAGCTGTACTGGTAGTTGTCGGGTTTGCTCGAGGTGCAGAAACCGATCTGGTCCGGCGCGACGACCCGGTAGCCGGCCGCGCTCAAGGCCTTGATCGAGCTGTCCCAGGTGGCACCACAGAAGTTCTTGCCGTGCATCAGCACCACGCTCTGGCCGTTGGCCGGCCCGCTGGGCTTGACGTCCATGTAGCCCATCTGCAGGGATTTGCCCTGGGACTGGAAGGCGAAATGTTCGACCGGGTAGGGGTAGTCGAAGCCCTCCAGCTGCGGCCCGTAGGCCGGGCCTTCGGCGGCATGGGACAAGGCTGGCAGCGAGGCGGCGAGAAACAGGCTGCCGAGGGCAAGGGCACGTGGCGTGGGCATGGGCGGTCTCCTGGGGAATCCGCCCGATGCTGCGCAGAAACGATTAACTGGGGATTAAAGCGCTTCAGTGCGCCGGGTAGTCGGCGACCACCTGGTCGGTGCCGTACTTGGTCAGGCCGATGACCTGGAAGGCGTCACGGCGTTCACCCATCTCCATGCCCGGCGAACCGATGGGCATGCCCGGCACGGCAATGCCGCGCAGGTCGGCGCGTTGGCTCAGGGCCTTGATCTGTTCGGCCGGCACGTGGCCTTCGACGAATTTGCCATTGATGACCGCGGTGTGACAGGAAGCCAGGCGGGGTGCCACGCCGAGGCGTTGCTTGACGGCGCTCATGTCCGCCTCGACGTGGTCGTTGACCTTGAAACCGTTGGCTTGCAGGTGGGTGATCCAGGCCTTGCAGCAGCCGCAGTTGGCATCGCGATGGACGTCGATGGACAGCGGCTCGGCCGCCTTGGCCAGGGAGGCGATCAACAGCGTCGACAGGGCGACCAGGCGCAGCGGGTTCTTCATGGGGCACATTCCGGGAAGCAAGGGTGAGAGGGCGACATTCTCGCCGATAACGCCCGCCGTGGCCGTTCCTGAAACAGTCAGCAACATTCTCGCGGCGAGAGGGCGACGGGCACCGATGATGCGCCGTCGCCGCTGTCGGCAACCTGAGGGGAACATGACGGATTTGTCAGGCGAGGGTCTGTCGCGAGGTTTCCAGCAGGTGCTTGAGGTTGTTCAGGGCGCGGGCCGAGAGTTCGATCATGCGGCCTTGCAGGCCGGTGAGGTTGAGTTCGGTGATGTACTGCAGGTTCCGGCAGAAGTAGGTGCCGCGACGCTGGCGTGTCAGTTCGTAGCAGATGCAGCCGTCGACGACGGAGGAGGTGAAGGCGACCTTGAAGGCCCTGGGTGGGTCGGCCACGATCACCCGGTAGTTCATGTCGACCCGCAAGCCCAGCAGGTCGATGACTTCGGTGAAGCGATGGTCCTTGGGTACGGGGCCCTGCAGGCCGGTTTCGGCGCTGACGGAGGTCGGGTGCCATTCGTGCCAGCGATCCGGTTGCGTCACATAGGCATACACTGCGGCAATATCGGCTTCTATATAGATCTCGTTGCTGATGTTCTTGGCATAGGTCTGGAAAGAGGGCTGTTCCATGTGGGCTCCTACTGCATTCCTTGTTTCAAAGGGAAGAAGCAGTGTGAGCATAGGCGATGGGCCAGCTTTGCAACCGGGCAGGCGATGAGCGTCACAGTGCCCGTCGCCGATCGGGCGAGGGCACTGTGACGGGCGGGGTTCAGCGGACCTTGAAACGCCCCATCAGCGCGCTGACGCGGTTGTTGGCGTCCAGCAGGCTGCGGGTATTGGCGTCGGTGGCCTGGCCGCTGCGTACCAGTTCCTCGACCATCTGGCGGATCTGCACCATGCTGCGGTTGATTTCCTCGGTCACCGCGCTCTGCTGCTCGGCGGCCGTGGCGATCTGGGTGCTCAGGCTGTTGATGTGGCTGACGGAGCCGGCCATTTCGTCCAGTCCCGAGTTGACCCGGGCCGTGGCGTCGGCGGCCGATTGGCAACTGGCCTGGGTGTTTTCCATGGCGCTGACCGAGGAACTCACGCCCTGGGTCAGGCGGGTCAGCATCTCGTTGATTTCCGAGGTGCTGGCCTGGGTACGGGCGGCGAGGGCACGGACCTCGTCGGCGACCACGGCAAAACCGCGACCCTGCTCGCCAGCCCGGGCCGCCTCGATGGCGGCGTTCAGCGCGAGCAGGTTGGTCTGCCCGGCGATGGCGCCGATCACCCCGAGAATTTCGGTGATGCGCTGGGCATCCTCCTGCATGCTCTCGACCTTCTGGGTGGCACTGGAGACTTCGTCGATCAGCGCGATGACGCTGCCGGAGGCCTCACCAACCACCACGCGCGAACGGTCGGCGTGTTCATTGGCGCGCTGGGTGAAGGCGGCGGTTTCGGCGGCGTTGTGTGCAACGGTCTCGGCGGTGCTGCTCATTTCGGTGATGGCGGTCACCGTCTGGTCGGTCTCCGAGGCGTGGCGGGCGAGGATCTGGTTGGTCTGCGCCGAGGTCTGCTGCAGCTTCTCCAGGCTGCCGGACATGTCGCCGGTAGCCTGGGTGACTTCGCCGATCATGTTCTGCAGGTAGACGATGAAACGGTTGACCGAGTGGCCGATCGCGCCCAGTTCGTCTTCGGCCCGAATGATGATGCGCCGGGTCAGGTCGGCGTCGCCGCTGGACAGCGCGTCGATATTGCCCTTGAGCACGCGCATGCGTTGTACCAGCTTGCGGATGGCGTAGATCTGCAGCAGCACCAGCAGCACGATCATCGGTACCTGCAGCAGGCTCAGGGTATTGAGCACGTCGTCGCGCTGGGCGGTGATCGACTGGGTCGGCAGGGCGGTGGCGAGGAACCACGGCGAACCCTCGATCGGACGCATGAAGAAGGTGCTGGCAACGCCGGCATTATCGAATTCCACCCGCCGCCGGCCCGTGTCGCGCTCCTGCAGGCCGGCCTTGATCTGCGCGGCGAAGGGGGAGTTGCCGGCCAGGTCGTTGATGTTCTTCAGGACTACCGGGCTGTTGATATGGGTGCTGTTGCTGATGATCTTGCCGTCGGCCTCGACGATCAGCATTTCGGCGCCCAGGTCCTTTTCCTTGCGGGCCACCAGGTCATTGAAGAAGCCCAGGGTCACGTCGATGGTCGACACACCGTAGGGGACGCCGTTGCGCTGGATCGCCATGGCGCAGTTGGTGCGTGGTTCCTGGCTGGCGTCGTCCTTGTAGGCGGCGGCCCAGGCGCATTGGCCGCGCGGGGTGGCCATGCCGCCCTTGTACCAGGGCTGGTCATAGTAGTTGGGCGCTTCGGCGCTGTTCCAGAAGGTGTTGACCTTCAACTGGCCACTGGCGTCGCGGTGCCAGAAGGTACTGTGCTTGTTCTGCCCCGGCGTGCGCTGGCCGGGCAGGGGCCAGATGCCGCCACCGAACACCTTGAGCTCACCGTACTGGTCGACCAGGCCGGGCAGGACCTTGTCGATGGCCTCGCTGTCGAGCAGGGGAATGGTCTGGGTGATGCTGCGTTGCTGGGCCTGGACCTTGTTCAGTTCGCCCTGGATTTGTTCCGCCACTTCGGCAATGCGGTTGAGGGCCACCTGCTCTTCGGTGTGGCGCAGCTTGGGCGCCACCAGTTGGCCGATACCGACCACGGTCAGGACGAACAGCAGCAGGACAAACAGGACCAGAAACAGCGTGTAGCGGGCTTGGATCGTGCGGAACGTGGGCATGGGACCTGTCCTTGCAAAGCGGCTTTTATTATTCGTGAGCTTTTCAGGGCTTCGGCAGGTTATCGGCTTCGTCTCGAGGGTCTTTAGGTACGATCGTACAAGATTATCGGAAGCCTCTTGGGTAAGGCTTTGCCGGGTCCGAAGGGGGTAGTCATTTTTGTGTAGTCAAATGTAGATAAATTGTAACTGAATTGGAATACTGACTTGTCCGTCAGGCTTTTCTGACTAAGACTTCGTTTTTTCATACCAAATTCAGGGATGTTTCCTATGACTGCCTCACCAGCACGTCACCCACAGCAGCCGATTTTCAACCACCTGAGCCAAGGAGGCCGGCCATGAGCATGGGAACCGTAGGGGCCTGGGCCTCTGCCGCAGGGCTGAAGATTTTCGTCAAGGACGCTACACCGGCACAGCAGAACAAGATCCAGAGCGAGAAAGCCAAGCAGCTGCTGCGCACGGTCGGCAAGGACCCGCTGGCCCTCGATACCGGAAAGATGGCCGCCGCCAAGATGCGGGCGAAATTCAAGGACTTCAACCCGGAGCAGGTCA
Organism: Pseudomonas vanderleydeniana; assembly: GCF_014268755.2. Classification (NCBI taxonomy): domain Bacteria; kingdom Pseudomonadati; phylum Pseudomonadota; class Gammaproteobacteria; order Pseudomonadales; family Pseudomonadaceae; genus Pseudomonas; species Pseudomonas vanderleydeniana. The sequence continues at coordinate 2,746,797 of NZ_CP077093.1, forward strand.
GCCCGGCACAACTGGGGAAAATCAGTACGTTCCTGAAGGATAATGGCCTGATCGATACATTTACCGCCAGCCTGCTGCTCAACGCCGGTCAGGATTTCGACAAGTTCGGGGTCCAGAAAAACACCGACGAGAAATTCAACTCCCTGGAGTACTTCGCGACCCAGATCACCACGATCCAGGATCGCGCCATGAAGAAGGACGTCTACTCCAACTACATGGTTCCGGCGTACAAGAAAGCTATCAACGTCCTGCAGAACCTGCAGCAATTCGGCAGCACCGGTGCTGCCGTGACGGTCAAGACCAAGGCCTGAGACGGCTTGGCAGCAGCGTCCGCTCCGTTCGGAGCGGATCGCTGCAATTCCTGACTATTTGTATCGATCCTGTCCTACAGTATACCATCCGCATCCCGCGCAACTGGCCCAGGAGTGCCTTTGCGTGTGCGTTTGTATCAATATGGAAATAAAAAGCAACATTTGTTGACGCCATAGATACGTCTATCTACCATCGCGCCATCATTTTGCTACTAGTTGTTTTTCGAGGGATCGAACATGTCTCCACTCGCCTTCGGGACGAGGATTTGCGTTGCGTTGCTGTGTGTTTCTGCTCTGAATACCGCTCAAGCCGCTTCCATCGATAGTACCCCCGGTATCACCGACCTGATCCGCGATCGCCAGGATCGCCTCCTCGAAGAACAGCGCCGCCGTCTCGAAGAACTCAAGGAATTGCCCGGCAAGGCTGCCACGCCGGTGGCGCCGCAGGCACCGGTCGACACCCGCTGCTTCCCGATCAAGACCATCGACCTGCAGGGTGCGAACTCGCTCTCGACCGGCGAGCGCGAGCGCCTGCTCAAGCCCTACGTCGGCCAGTGCCTGGGCGTGCCGCAGCTCAACGAGCTGCTCAAGGTCATCACTGACGCCTATATAGAGAAGGGCCTGGTCACCAGCCGCGCCTACCTGCCGCAGCAGGACCTGTCCAGCGGCAACCTCAAGGTGCTGGTGGTCGAAGGCAAGCTCGAAGGCCTGAAGGGCGCCGAGGGGAGCGGCATTTCCGATCGTGAGCTGAAGATGAGCTTCCCCGGCAAGCCGGGCGACCTGCTCAATCTGCGGGAAATCGAGCAGATGGTCGACCAGCTCAATCGCCTGCCGTCGAACCAGGCCCAGATGGAACTGGCACCGGGCAAGGAAGTGGGCGGCAGCGAAGTACTGGTCAAGAACAATCCGCAGAAACCCTGGCGGGTCGGCCTGTCGTACAGCAACGAGGGCCAGCGCAGTACCGGTCTGCAGCAGGCGGGCACGACCTTCGATTGGGACAGCCCATTGGGCCTGGCTGACCAGCTTTCCTTGAGGGCCGGCCATGATGTGGTCGGTGACACGACGAAGAACTCGCGCAACGCGATGCTCTATTACAACCTCCCGTTCGGCTGGTGGAATCTCAGCTACACCTACAATGAGAGCGAAAACCGCGCGCAGGCCAAGGCCAGTGGCTTTTCCTTCAAGCAGAGTGGTGACAGCCAGAACCACCAGTTGAAACTGGAGCGGGTGGTCTATCGCGACTCGGTGAGCAAGACCTCGCTCAATACTGGCGTGTCCTACCTGCGTACCAACAACTTCATTGAAGACAGCAAGCTGGCGCTGAGCAGCAACCGCATCAGCGAGGCGCAGTTCGGCATCAACCATGGTCGACGGATCGGCGGTGCGTTCGTCAACGTTGACCTGGGCATGCAGGATGGCATCGGTGCCTTCGATGCCCAAGGCAACCACGACCCCAAGCCGGGTCAGCCGGATGCCCGCTATCGCAAGTACACCGCCACCATCAGCTACCTGCAGCCGTTCAAACTGTGGGGCGAGTCCTTCAGCTTCAGCAGCCTGATGACCGGCCAGCGCAGCGAGGACGTGTTGTTCAGCCCACAGCGCATGAGCCTGGGGGGGCAGTCGTCGATTCGCGGTTACAGGGACCAGAGCCTGTCTGGAGACAGTGGTGGTTACTGGCGTACCGACCTGCGCTGGAGTCGACCGGTGACCTGGGGCTGGATGCGCCCGGTGTTCGCCGAGTATGGCACCAGCCTTGGCTATGACCAGGGCGTGATCCGCCATGGTCGCTATAACGCCGAGCAGCATGGGCGCATGACCAGCGACTCGCTGGAGTTGTTTGCCCGCGGCCAACACGTGGCAGCGACGGTGACCTTCGCCCATTCCCTGGAACGGCCGACGCCCATCACGGAGCGAGAAGCGCCGATCTACTTCCGCCTGGATTTCTTTCTTTAATTTCCCGCCGTATTCGATTCGAGATTTTCTGACATGGACGTTCGCCAGTTCGCCTTCCTCGTTGGCCAGCCTTCTGCTGCCCTGAAAAACCGTGACCATTTCCTAGGGTTGCCGAAACGCGGGATCGCTTTCCTGCTGGCGAACGTCATGTTCTGGCAGCCGCTATGGGCGCAGGCGGACGGCATCGTGGTCAGTGCGCCGGGGACCACGCTCGGTCAGGCGGGCAACGGCGTGCCCATCGTCAACATCGCTGCACCCAATGGCAGCGGTCTGTCGCACAACCAGTTCCAGGACTACAACGTCGGCAGCCAGGGCGTCATCCTCAATAACGCCACGAACCGTACCCAGTCGACGCAACTGGGCGGGATCATCCTCGGCAACAGCAACCTCAACGGGCGTGCCGCGTCGACCATTCTCAACGAGGTCAACGGCGGCAGCCCGAGCCAATTGCGTGGCTACACCGAAGTGGCGGGGCAGTCGGCCCATGTCATTGTTGCCAACCCCTATGGCATCACCTGTAACGGCTGCGGCTTCATCAACACGCCGCAGGCGACGCTGACCACCGGCAAGGCGGTGATCACCAACGGGCAGGTCTCGGGTTACCAGGTCGACCGGGGTAGTGTCTCCATCGAAGGCGCGCTGCTGAACGCCAACAACATCGACCGTTTCGAGATCATCACCCGCTCGGCCAAGTTGAATGCCGAGATCCAGGCGAAAAACCTAGCGATCATCACCGGTGCCAACGACGTCGATGCCAAGACCCTCAAGGCCACTGCGCGAGCGGCCGATCCTGCAACGGCTCCGCAACTGGCGATCGACTCTTCGGCGCTGGGCGGCATGTACGCCGGCGCGATCAAGCTGGTGGGTACCGAGGCCGGTGTCGGGGTGAAACTCGACGGCAAGATGGTTGCCAGCGGGGGCGACATCCAGCTCGATGCCAACGGCCATCTGAGCATGGTCGACACGGCGGCGACCGGGGCGGTCAACGTCAAGGCGCAGAGCCTGGAAACCAAGGGCCCGGTCTATGCCGGCACCACCCTGGACGTGAAGACCCAAGGCGACCTGACCAGCCAGAACAACCTCGTAGCCAAGGACCGCATTACGCTCAACAGCGGCGGCCAACTGACCAACAATGGCATCATCGAAGCCGGGGTCAATGTCGATAACAGCCGCAATGCCGCAGGCGACGTCAGCATCCGCGCACAGAACGTCAACAACGCCGGCAAGAGCATCATCGCCAGCCGCAACCTGAAGGTCACGGCCGCTCAAGCCCTGGACAACCGCGAGGGGGCGATTTCCGGTGCCGCGACCACGGCACTCGCAGCGACCAGCGTGAATAACGTCCAGGGGCAAGTTACCGGTGATCTGGGGCTGAGCATCGACCTCAGTGGTGCCTTGAACAACCAGGCCGGGACTCTGGGCTCCGGTGGGGCGTTGAACCTCACCGCCGCGAGCCTTGATAACCGTGCCGCCGGTACGGTCCTGGCTGCCGGCGGCAGTCTTGCCGTCACTGTCCGTGGTGCCGTTGACAACCGCGAACAGGGCAAGCTGCGCGCCACCGGCGCCATCGACCTGACAACCGGCAGCCTGGACAACCGCGGCGGCAGCCTGGCGGGCAAGGACCAACTGACCCTGCGCAGCGCCTCGGTCGATAACCGTGTGGGGCTGATCCAGGCCGAACAGGGCGTCACGTTGCTGGTCGACCAGATCGACAACCGTGCCGGCGAACTGTCCAGCACTGGTGGCAAGGTCAAGCTGGATGCCCAGCGCCTGGACAACAGCGACGGCGGCAAGCTGCTGGCTGAAACCGACCTGGCGCTGACTGTGGCGCAACTGATCAACCAGACCCAGGGGCGGCTGTTCGCCAAGGGCAATGCCAGTCTGAGCGGTACCAATCTGGACAACACCGGCGGTACCGTCTCGTCGCTCACAGGGCTGGATATCCGCCTCGACGGCGCACTGCTCAACAACACCGGCCTGCTCAGCAGCGAAGGGACCTTGAGCCTCAAGGCCGCCAGCCTGGACAACACCAACGGCCAGATCGGCAGCGCCGGCGACCTGTCCATCGACAGTCTCGACGCCGTGCTCAACCAGGGCGGCTCGGTCCTCACCGATCACGGCCTGACCCTCGCCAGCTCGCGCCTCGACAACAGCCAGAAGGGCCGGATCAGTGGCCTGGGCGCTGTCCGCGTGACCACCGGGACGTTCGACAACAGCCAGGAGGGGCGTCTGGTCAGCGATGACCGCCTGGACCTGACCGCGGCCCAGGTCAACAACGCGGCCGGTCGTATCGCCAGCGGCAAGGACCTGACCGCCAGCGTTACCGGCCTCGACCAGCAGAACGGCGAACTATTCAGCAAGACCCAGCTGAACCTGGACCTGAACAACGGCCAACTGAACAACCAGGCAGGCCTGATCAACGGCCCGGTACTGGTGCTCAAGAACCTCAACGGCGTGAATAACCAGGGCGGTGAAATCTCCAGCGCCCAGGCGTTCACCCTGGCGGCGCAGAGCCTGGACAACAGCAACGGCAAGCTGCTGGGCAACCAAGGCCTGACCTTGCGCATCGAGCAGGCGCTCAACAACGTCAAGGGCCTGGTCTCCGCCGCGTCCCTCGACAGCCGCAGCGCGAGCCTGGACAACAGCCAGGGGCAGATCAGCAGCCGTGGGCAGGCTGATCTGACTGTCACGGGCGCCTTGACCAACCTGAATGGCCAGTTGATCGCCACCGGCGACCTGAGCCTCACCGGCACTTCCCTGGATAACCGCCAGAACGGTCTGGTGGGGGCGACAAAAGCGCTGAAACTCAACGTCGACCAGATCGACAACCGGGCGGGTGAGCTGTCCGCCAACGCGAACATCAATGTGACCGCCAACCGCCTGGATAACCGCGATGGTGGCAAGGTCCTGGCCGATACCACTCTGGCCGTAGACAGCGCCCAGACCCTAAACGGCAACCAGGGCCTGCTCAAGGGCAAGACCGGCCTGACGCTCGATGGCCAGACCCTCGACAACACCAACGGTCAACTGATCAGCGGCCAGGACAGCCGCATCACCCTTACCGGTGACCTGGACAACAGCCAAGGGCTGCTCAGCAGCGAGGGTCAGCTGGACGTCAGTGCCGCCCAGCTGACCAACACGGCCGGCAGCCTGTCCAGCGCCGGTCCCCTGAGCGCCAAGGCCACTGCCGCGCTGATCAACCAGGGCGGACGCCTGGTCAGTGACCGTGGCGTCACCGTCAACAGCGCCAGCCTCGACAACACTGCCCAGGGTGTGATCAGCGGCAAGGGCGCGGTGGGAGTGACCACCGGTGCCTTCGACAACAGCACCGGCAGCCTGACCAGCGCCGACCGCCTGACGCTGACGGCCGGGCAGGTCACCAACCAGGGTGGCCGTATCGGCAGCGACAAGGCCCTGACCGCCAGCGTCACCGGCCTCGACCAGCAGGGTGGCAAGCTGTTCAGCAACAGCGCCCTGACACTGGACATGAACCAGGGTCAACTGAACAACCAGAACGGCCTGATCAATGCGCCGCTGCTGGTGTTCAACCACCTCAAGGACGTGAACAACCAGGGCGGCGAAATCTCCAGCGCCCAGGCTTTCACCCTGGCCGCCGAAAGCCTGGACAACAGCAACGGCAAGCTGCTCGGTGACCAAACCGTCACCCTGCGTGTCAACCAGGCCCTGACCAACCTCAAGGGCCTGATCGCCGCCGCAGCGCTGGACATCCGCGCAGCCAGCCTGGACTCCAGCAACGGTGGTGAAGTCTCGGCCCAGGGCGATATCGACCTGTCCGTCTCCAGCCTGACCCAGAACGGCGGGCGCCTGCTGAGTGACCAGGCGATCCGCCTCGACCTGGCCGGTGGTGACCTCGACAACCGCAACGGCCTGCTCAATGCCAAGGGCCCGTTGACCCTCAACAACCTGCGCGACCTGAACAACCAGAACGGCGAACTCTCCAGCCGCCAGAGCTTCGACGTCGCCGGCCGCAACCTGGACAACAGCAACGGCAAGCTGATCAGCAACAACCAGCTGGGCGTGACCGGCACCACCCTGATCAACCAGAACGGCTTGATCTCCGGCTGGCAGGGCCTGAACGTCAAGGGCGCGAGCCTGGACAACCGCAACAGCGGTACCCTGTCCAGCCGCAGCGGCAACCTGGATGTGAGCCTCAGCGGCGCACTGCTCAACGGAGATAAGGGCGCCCTGGTCAGTCAACAGAACCTGACCGTTAATGCCGACAGCCTCGACAACCGCGCCGGCATCCTCTCCAGCGGTGCGGGCCAGAAGCTGACTGTCACCGGCCTGCTGGACAACACCCAGGGCGGCTCCATCGACAGCGGCGCGGCCCTCACCCTGCAAGCCATGGCCCTGAACAACGCCGGCAGCATCAGCGCCGAACAGGCCATCGGCTTCACCGGCACCGACCTGGATAACAGCAACGGCACCCTGACCGGCAACGGCGCGGTCACCCTCGACCTACTCGGCGCCCTGACCAACAGCAACGGCAAGCTGGCCAGCGCCGGCCCCCTGGTCATCAGCCGCAGCAGCCAGATCAGCAACCAGGGCGGCCAACTGGTCAGCCAGGGCCTGCTCAGCCTGCTCAGCGGCAGCCTCGATAACAGCAACCATGGCACGCTGGCGGCCAATGACAACCTGCAGATCACCAGCTCCGGCGCCGTGCAGAACAACGCCGACGGCCTGATCTACAGCCGGAACGGTGATCTCGGCGTCAACGCCGCCAGCCTCTCCAACGGCAAGGGCGCGCTGCAAGGGCAGGGCGCACTGAACCTGACCGTGACCGGCGACATCGACAACCAGAGCGGCAAGCTGCTGGCCCAGAACGGCAACCTGACCGTCAGTGCGGCCAGCCTCGACAACCGTGGCGGTACCCTGAGCAGCCTCAAGGGCGCGCTGGAAACCCGGATCGTCGGCGTGCTGAAAAACGGCTACGACCTGAACAACAACCGCCAGGGCGGCATCCTCCAGGGCCAACGCCTGAACCTCCGCGCACTGGGCGGTTTCGACAACTACGGTGGTCGTGTCTCGGCCCAGAGCGGCGATGCACTGATCACCACCGCCGACTTCGACAACCGCAACGGCGGCGTCTACGCCAAGGGCCTGGTGCAGGTCACCGGCAACAACTTCGACAACAGCGGCGACAACGATGGCCAGATCGCCGGCCAGCGCATCGACCTGAGCCTCAACGGCGTCCTGAACAACCGCCTGGGCATCATCGAAAGCGACAGCACCCTGAGCGTGCGCGCCGCCAGCCTGGACAACCAGACCGGCCAACTGCGCGCCCTGGGTAACAGCGGTAAGACCGATTTCCAGATCGGCGGCCTGTTCGACAACCGTAACGGCAAGCTGGAAACCGCCAACAGCGACCTGACCCTGAACGTCGGTGGCTTCCAGAACCAGGGCGGCAGCCTGCTGCATGTGGGCAGCGGCACCTTCGATATCGCCACCGACAAGCTGCTCAACGCCGGCGGCACCGTGACCACCCGTGGTGGCCTGACCCTGACGGCGGACAACTGGACCAATAGCAGTGTGCTGCAGGCCAACCGACTGACGCTGAACATTGGTACCCTGAACCAGACGGCCAACGGGCAACTGCTGGCTGTCGATAGCCTGACCGGCACCGGTGGCAACTGGAACAACGACGGCCTGATCGCCAGTGATGGCACGGCCAGTTTGAACCTGAGCGGCAGCTATGGAGGTAACGGTCGCTACAGTACCCAGGGGACACTGGGCCTGAATGCGGCCTCGGTCAGTCTGGGTAGCGCCGGCAGTATCGCTGGCGGTGGGGATACCACGCTCAACGTGGGCGGCCTGCTGAGCAATGCGGGGCGCCTGACTTCCAATGCCGGCCTGAGCGTTGTTTCCGGCAGCTTGACCAACAACGGCACCCTGGCCAGTGCCCAGAACCTGTCGATCAAGGCGCACGACCTGCTGAGCAACAACGGCTCGCTGCTGTTCAGTGGCGGTGACATGGGCTTGCAGGTCGATACCTTGACCAACAACCAGGGCGACATCTACAGCCTGGGGGCATTGACGGTATCCGGGTACGCCGACGGCACTCGCGCCAACCAGTTGGAAAACATCTCCGGCAGCCTCGAGTCCCAGGGGGACATGACCCTGCGGGCGCAGAGTCTGCTCAATCGCAAGGACAAGCTGACCTACAAGAGCAGCTTTGTCTCCGGCAGCATTGGCGTCAACAACTACTACACCGGCTCGAAACACCGCCAGACCAACTACATTGCCACCGAAGTCTTCCAGAGCGCGATCGACGAGGATTCCCGGCAAGCCAGTTTGCAGTCCGGGCGCAACCTGACGATTGACGGTGGGGATATCGTCAACCGCTACAGCGCGATGACCGCCTCTGGCAACATCAACATCGCCGCCAATAACCTGACCAACGAAGGCGCGGTGGCTGGTCGTACGACCCGAACCCGCACCTGGTATTCCGGCTGGGCGAAGAAGGGCTCGGACTATGGGTTCATCAGCAGTTATGTCGTGCCCTACAACGCCCAATCGACGCCGACGCCAATTTCGGTCGATGCCTTCACCAACTACACCTCGGCCTGGGGCGGCGGTCTGATCGGAGACACCACGACGGCCGCGTCCGGGGGGACCGGGCTGGCAGCCGCTGTGATCCAGGCGGGTGGAAGCGTTGCCATCAATGCAACACAGAACCTGATCAACAGTTCGGTCGTCGACTACACCCGTCCCGAAATCACACAACAGCGCTCGGCGGCAACCGCTACCGCGAAGGTGTTGCCTTCGGTCGTGTTGCTCAATGCCCAACTGCCGCCGAACCTGGCGCAGCAACAAGTGAATCCGGTGACCCTGCCGGGCTTCAGCCTGCCATCCGGCCAGAATGGTCTGTTCCGCCTCAGCGGGCAGGGCGTTTCGCTGGTAACGGTGGCGGGCGCCCAGGGCATGCATTCCTCGGCAGTCGATGCCGCCCAGCGCCAGCAGAATGCGGGTGACGGGCAGGCACGCCACCTGCCATTGGCCGATGCGGCTCGGGGCACTGCAGGCGACCTGCAGCTTGAGCAAAATGCTCGGCCGACTACTGCAACCATCGTGAGTGGCAATGTCGCCGGGCCAGGGGATGCCGGCAGTGTCCTGCTGCCCGCCGGCAGCCAGGTCGTCAACCATGTACGGGGCCTGCCTGATGTTTCGGGCAAATCCAGCCCGCAGAAGTACCTGATCGAAACCAACCCGGTGCTAACCGACCTCAAGCAGTTCATGAGCTCGGACTACATGCTGTCGAATCTGGGCTATGACCCGGACACCAGCGCCAAGCGCCTGGGTGATGGGTTCTACGAGCAGAAACTGATCCAGCAGGCCGTGACGGCGCGAACCGGCCAACGTTTCATCGATGGGCAGACGTCTGACGAAGGTCTCTACAAGTACCTGATGGACAACGCCATCAAGAGCAAGCAGGAACTCAACCTGGCCGTCGGCGTCAGCCTGACGTCCGAACAGGTGGCGGCCCTGACCCATGACATCGTCTGGCTGGAAAACACCGAGGTCAACGGCGAGCAGGTGCTGGTGCCGGTACTGTACCTGGCCAATGCCAACAACCGCCTGACCGCTGACGGCGCCCTGATCCAGGGCTCCGACGTCCAACTGATCGCCGGCCAGGACCTGAGCAACGCCGGGACCTTGCGCGCCAGCAACAACCTCTCTGCCAGCGCCGGCAATGACCTCACCAACAGCGGCCTGATCCAGGCCGACAACCGTCTCGACCTGCTGGCCGGGCACAACATCGTCAACAAGGCCGGTGGTGTGATCGCCGGCCGTGATGTCAGCCTCACCGCCACCACGGGCGATGTGATCAACGAGCGCACGGTCACCCAGATCGACAGTGGCAGGGGCGATGTCACGCTCCATCGCGATGTCGTCGACAGCGCGGCCCGTATCGAATCGGCCAACGACCTGGTCGTGCGTGCCGGCCGTGACGTGACCAGCCAGGGTGGCGTGCTGCAGAGCGGCCGTGATACCCAGATCGTCGCCGGTCGTGACATCAACCTGATTGCCGCTGAACAGCGCGATGCCGTCAGCATTGGCAAGGGCCACAGTACCGAGCAGGTCACTCAGCTCAGCTCGACGTTGACGGCTGGTCGCGACGTTTCGCTCGGTGCGGGGCGAGATCTGACGGCCATCGCCAGCCAGATCGACGCCAAGCGTGATGTTGCCCTGTCGGCCACTGGCGACCTGACTCTGGCCTCGGCGGCGAACGAGCAGCATGTCTATGACCAGACGCGGAAGGTGACGCGCCAGGAGGACCATACCCAGCAGGTGGCGAGCAGCGTTTCGGCGGGTGGCAACGCCGTACTGACCGCCGGCAAGGACCTGGGGCTGATCGCCAGCAAGGTCAGTGCGGGCAACGAGGCCTACCTGAGCGCCGCCGCCAACCTGACGCTGCAGACCGCGACCAATGACGACTACAGCTTCTTCAGCAAGGTGAAGAAAAGCTCTTCGGGCAAGAAGAGCCAGTTGGATGAGGTGGCCAGTAGTACCAACATGGCCAGTTCGGTCAGTAGTGGCAACAAGACTACCCTGGTCGCCGGGCAGGACATGACGATCAAGGGCAGTGCCGTCGACTCTGAAAAGGGTGGCGTGACGCTGGTCGCCGGTAATGACCTGCAAGTCGTTGCCGCCACCGACAGCAGCAGTGCTCGCCATGAGCGCAGCAAGAGCAAAAGCAGTTGGGGCGGCCTCAAGTCGAGCAAGGTCAAGGATCAGGTTGCCGAGACGAAAACCACGGCAGTAGGCAGTCTCATCTCGGGTAATACCGTGGATGTGGCGTCGACCCGCGATGTCACAGTGACCGGTTCATCCCTGGTCAGTACCCAGGACCTGAATGTCCAGGCCGGACGCGACCTGAAAATCGATGCAGCGGAAAACACATTCACCCGGAACGAGCTGCACAAGGAGAAAAACCGCGACCTGACCGGTGTGCTGACTGCCAACAACATGGGCATTGATGACATCACCGGTAACCAGCATCTGTCGATCAGCAGTCGGAACCACACCGGTAAAGCCGCCCAGACGACCCTCACCGGCAGTACGGTGGGCTCCAGCGAGGGTAGCATCAACCTGGCTGCCGGGCGTGAGCTCAGTGTCATCGCCAGCGACTTGGTGAGCACCAAGAACACCAGCCTTGCCGGTTCGAACGTGACGCTGGCTGCAGGCATGGAAACCGCCAGCCAGAGCAGTACCGATAAGTCCAGCAGCCTTGCGGTTGGGCGTGTGGTGGGTGGTGCCATCGTCGATACAGTCAAGAGCATCCAGGCCAGCACCAAGGCAGCACAGAACTCGGACGATAGCCGTCTCAAGGCGGTGAAGGGTGCTCAGGCACTGATGTCGGTCAATGACTTGGGCGACCGTGCAGATGATCTCATGGCGGCCCTCCAGGGCAAGCCCAACTCCAGCGGCGCGGTGTTCAAGATCGGCACTGAGCTTGCCAGCACCCACAGCAAGAGCAGCACTCAGTACGACAGCAGCACCGCCAAGCAGACCACCGTCAACAGTGGCGGCAATCTGGTGATCGTTGCTTCTGGCAAGGCTGCTGACACCGCAGGCGACATTCATGTCGTCGGCAGTAGCCTGAAATCTGCTGACACGTTGTTGCTGGCCAAGAACGACATCACATTCGAGAGTGCGCAGAACACCGAGGATCGCGAGAACAAGAACAGCCATAGCAAAACGGCGATCGGTGCCAGCTTCAACATCGGTTCGCAGAATGGCTTCACACTCGACCTCGGGGCGCAACTTGCTCAGGGCAAGGGCAGTGGCCACGACGTTACCCAGGTCAACAGCACGCTCGATACCGGAACGCTGAAACTGCAGAGCGGCAAGGACACAACCCTGGCCGGGGCGCAGATCCACGCCGACAACATCCAGGCCGTGATTGGCGGTGACCTGAACATCGCTTCGCGGCAGGACACCTCCGAGCACAAGAACAAGCAGGGCAGTGGTGGCTTTGGTGCCAGCATCTGTGTTCCGCCTTTCTGCTATGGCGAAACGGTGACGGCGACAGCCAACCTCGCCGCCAGCAACATGAACAGCAAATACAAGGCGGTGGCTGATCAGAGCGGCCTGTTCGCCGGCAAGGATGGCTACGACATCAGCGTTGGCAAGAACACGGTGCTGCAGGGCTCGGTGATCGCCAGTGAGGCATCTGCCGACAAGAACCGTCTGAGCACCGACAGGCTGATCGTCAGCGACATCAAGAATGTCAGCGAGATCAAGAGCCAGTCCGCAGGCATCTCGGTTTCCTACGGCAGTGGCAACTACGGAGACCTCAAGCCAAGTACCAACTTTGGCGGCAGCGTGCCGTTGTCGCTGAAAGACTCCGACCACAGTACCACCCGTAGTGCGGTCAGCGAAGGCACGATCATTGTACGTAGCGCGGACGGGGCTAATGATCTGGTTGGTCTTAATCGCGATACCGCCAATGCGAATTCGCATCTGGATCGACCAGACGAAAAAGCTATGCAGGAACGGATCGACCTGATCCAGAGCACCGTCGCCCTGTCCAAGTCGGTCATCTCCAAGGTCGCCAGCTCGCAACAGCAGGCCGCGATAGAACGGGCCAACAAGGCCACGACCGAGCAGGAGCGTGATGCGGCCATTGCCGATGCGAAGAGCTGGGGGGTAGGTGGCGACAAGCGCTTCATGGCGGACATCGCCGCCGGCCTGATCGCTGCAGGCATGGGCGGTGTGGGCGGCAGTACGGCAATTGGCCTTGTGGCCAACACGACCGCCGCGGACACCGCCAAGAAGATTGGTGATTACGCCGATCAGCAATTGGCACAAGCCACGCGCGACAACGACAAGCCTCTCCAGGCTGCCTGGGGTGAGGGTGGCGCTGCCCGGGTCCTGCTGCACAGTCTGGCGGGTGCCGCGCAAGGCTTGTCCAGCGGCTCGGCGCTCAGTGGGGCCTTGAGTGCAGGCACTTCGGCGGCGCTCATGCCGGCCCTGGATGAGGTACTGAAAAAGAATGGTATCGGCTTTGAAAGCCGCGATGCGTTTGACGCGCTGTTGGCAGCGGGTCTGGGGGCTGCAGTAGGCAAGAACGGTATCAGCCAGGCCAGCGGGGCGACCATTGCGGGGAACATTGAGCAGTACAACCGTCAGATTCACCCGACTGAAGCGCGCTTGATCGAGCAGGAGGCTCCGAAGCTTGCGGCCAAGCTGGGTATCAGTGATGCCGAGGCTGAGCAGCGGATGGCGCGGGCGTTTGCCTTCTATATCGATGGCAACTGGCAAAAAACGATCGGCGGGGCAGGTGAGCAGTTTGATGCTGATACGTTGGCGTCTCTGGGCAAGGCGCTTGCGCCACTGGCTTCGAGGTATGACAGTGCCGTTGGTGCGATTGAGAACGGAGGAAAGGGTTATAGCGCCAGCGAGACGTTGGATTTAATCAAGGGCTATGGTCAGGCTCATCAGTCTGATTTCAAGAATGCAGATATTGGTATTGCCTATCTCGGCGATCCAAAGACCTACAACACCGATGGTCTGGTTGACTTCTATAAGCTCAATCTCGATTACAGTGGCAGAAAAGCTGGGACTTTTGACGGTCTTGGAGGAGTTCTTGCTGGCGGGGGAATGAGCCTCTGGTCTCTAGTGCAGGCAACGGCTTCGATGGGGAACGAGATCTTTTCTGGCCATGTGCTGAATGTGGCCAATAACACGCTCGACCCATTTGTAGAACCTCAAGATATAATTGGTGGCTGGAAGGTTATCAGTGATGGTCAGAAGCTTGTCTTCGACCTGCAAAATAACGTTTATGGTCAGGCGCAGCAGACCACTAAAAACGCCGTTGACCTTGCAACGCTATTACTCCCCGGGCCTGGCGAGGCTGCAACCGTTGGGAAGCTAGGCAAGCTTGGAGAGGCTGCTGAGCTGGCCAATGCTGCAGATAGCCTCAGGGAGATCAGTATCTTCGGTTTCCGGGGGGCGGGGTCGCCCAGAGATTTGATCGATGGTACTGTCCATCCATATACAGTAACTGGGCATGTGGGATACTCATTTGATGGCGGTAAGACAATTTTTGGTTTTGGTCCAGACGTCTATGGGAAGTCGAATTTCGAGATTATCCAGTCGCTAAGGAAGGGTGACAGCTACCCAGGGTTGGTGACTGATGATACTAGTGTTTTCAAATATGTTGCGAATAACCCTGGTGAGGCGCGCGGTGGTTTACCTCAGGTTGTCTACGAGCAAAAAATCCCTGTTACGCAGGAGCAATTCTCGGAAATTCAGAAAATGCATGATTCTATAGGTGTTAAAAATCCTCTGGATGACGTGCGTTATGTTTTTCCTGGTAGAGAGGGGGCTGAACCTGGTGTCTGCTATTTTAACTGCGCCACGTTTCCAAGTTATTTAGGTGTGAAGATTCCAGAGAGTACGGGAGTCATGATTAATTATATGCCTTATCTTGAGAGGCTTGGAAAGCCATGGAGTCCAGTTAAATGAGTGGTAAGTCGGAGTTTTTATTTGACAAGGTCTCCGAGTATGATCTTGTTTTTATTGATGTTGTTGGCGAGCCGAGCCCGCAGTTATTGAGAGCAAAGGTTAGGCGTGTATATTCTTGCGGAAAGTGTTTTGATGATTTCTCTCTCTGTTCGGAGATTGATTTTGTCCAGGCTAGTATGGCTTGGGGGAATATGGCTCTAGCGGTCGGAGATCAAGCTTTTTTGTTTTTGAGTACCATTAGTGGTCGGTTGTATGAGGATTGCTGGCATGGGCATATGGTTGTTGAAGAGATTGAAGGCGATCTGTACGCTATTTTTCAGCATAAGGAAATGTGGTTGAATGAAGATATGCCGCCTTTGCTTAGAGAAAACTCAAGGCCGGATCCGAAGAACTCACATACAACGGCGGTTCGTTTTGATGCTGTGGAATCTTACCTTTTGAGCTTGATTGAAAAGGCAGGGCGGTAAGAGGTTCGAGTGTGGAATACAGTTAGAAACAGCAGGGCGTGGCAGAAACTGGGACGCCCTTTAGCCGGTCTCGAGTCAAGGTCAATAGCCACAGCGCCCTGCTGTTTTTAGCTGCAGGGTTTGCCATTCAACTCAACCTGATCGGTCGAACCCGTTTTCTCATGTTCTGACTACGACCGAGTCGTGCCTGACACCCATTTGGATCAAGCGGTCGCGATACTGCGCGCGCGCCCTGGCAACTGACTGCCCCAGAGAAACGTTGGTGCCGCCAAGATGTCCCAACCGTGGCGCAGAACTGTGGTTCGTGCAAACACACCTCCAATCTCAACGGGCTCACTTGGCAGACGACCCGGTTACAACACACTCAGGCGGTGAAAGCCGGCCTCCACTCAGACTCTACTGGCGTTTTGTCGTTACATCGAACTGAATCCTGTGCGTGCTCGCATGGTCGCTGATCCCTTGGATTACCCATGGTCGAGGTACCAGACTCGGATGAGTGGATTAGAAATGACTGTTTGCTGGGTGTTGACCCTTTTGGATGATACGGCGAAAGAGCGGCGCCATCGTTATGAGATATTTGTAAGACAAGCCGTTTCTGCTGACGAAATCAGTTTGATCCGCGATGCTCTGCAACGAAGCCAGTTGACCGGGACAGATCGTTTCGTGGATGAGGTGGAAAGGGTTACTGGCTTACAGGTAGGGAGACGAGGTCCGGGTCGACCAGCGAGATGTTTGGTAAAGTAAATGTGCCCTCATTTCTCATGGAAACCAGCGAAATGATTAAGAATTCAGATTTTTATTTGATAAGGTTCTGCATAATGATCTTGCTTTGGTAGATGTTTTTGGCGAGCCTGGCCCGCAAATGCTAAAGGCAACGGTTCGACGAGTATATTCTAGCGGGAAAGGGCTTGATGATGCGCTCCTTGGGAGAGACATTGAGTTCGTTCGAGGCAGCAGGGCTTGGGGGAACAAGGTCCTGGATCGTGTCCCTAGAAGTGGTGTAACTGAACCAACCGAAGGCGCCCTGCGGGCGAAAGAGGTGGGTCATCGTGGTTCTTGGCTAACGTTGAGTTTGCGGACTTAACCTTCACCAGGAAACCACGATGACCAAGCCCACTATCGCATTGACCGAGTTGGTTGAGAAAGGGGCAGACGCTGATCTGCTCAAGCAAATGATCCAGTTTGTTGCCCAGCGCATGATGGAGTTCGACGTCGAGGGCTTGTGCGGCGCCGGTTTCGACGTCAAAAGCCCTGACCGAACAAACAGCCGCAACGGCTACCGCGATCGCCTCTGGCAAACTCGCGCTGGCGACGTTGACCTGAAGATCCCCAAGCTGCGCCAGGGCAGCTATTTTCCCGGTTTTCTCGAACCACGACGCACCGCCGAAAAGGCCATGGCAGCCGTGATCCAGGAAGCCTATATCCAGGGCGTTTCGACGCGCTCGGTCGACGAACTGGTCAAGGCCATGGGCATGTCCGGCATCTCGAAAAGCCAAGTATCCAGGCTCGCTGGCGAGATCGATGAGCGCGTCCACGCCTTCCTTGATCGACCGCTTGAGGGCGATTGGCCCTACCTGTGGATTGACGCTACCTACGTCAAGGTGCGGGAGGCCGGGCGCATCGTCTCGGTCGCCGTCATAATCGCTGTGGCCGTGAACACCAACGGCGGGCGCGAGGTGCTGGGTATGCGGGTTGGCCCGTCGGAAGCCGAACCGTTCTGGACGGACTTCCTGAGAAGCCTGATGCGACGCGGGCTGCGGGGTGTGAAACTGGTGATCTCTGACGCTCACGAAGGGCTCAAGGCCGCTGTTTCCAAGGTTTTCCACGCGACCTGGCAACGCTGTCGCGTTCACTTCATGCGCAATGCCATGGCCCATGTCGGCAAGGGCCAGCGCACCATGGTAGCGGCCTTGCTGCGCACGGTGTTTGCCCAGGACAGTCGAACCGAATGCCATCAGCAATGGCGGCTGGTGGCTGATCAACTTCGTGAGAAATACCCCAAGATCGCCACGCTCATGGACGGCTGCGAAGATGAAGTGCTGGCGCACATGGCCTTCCCGAAGGCACATCGACAGCAGTTACACAGCACTAACCCGCTGGAACGGCTAAACGCTGAGATCAAGCGGCGTACCGAAGTGGTGGGCATCTTCCCCAACGATCCGGCGATTACACGGTTGGTTGGGGCAATGCTGCTGGAGCAGAACGACGAGTGGTGCCTGCAACGGCGCTATATGCAGTTGGAGGCCTTCGAGGCGGTCAGCGATAATCCGCAGGCCAAGCTGTCGGCCGTGATCAACTAAACGGCAAACTCAGTGGCCAGAGCCATGATGAGTTACACCACGTCCTGGGACACGATCAGGTCCTGGAGGTTGGGGACCAAGCTTTGTTATTTGTACGTCGTTTGGCTGCCGGCTCGCTATACGAAGATTCTTGGCGTGGGCATATGGTTGTGGAGGGAATTGATGATCATGTATATGCAATTTTTCAGTTCAAGGAAATGTGGCTGGACAAGAAAATTCCATCTTTGATTAGGGCGCATGCTCGACAGGATCCGAGACGTTCATATGCAACAGTCATTCGCTTTGATATCGTTGAATCTTATCTTTTGAGTCTGATTGAAAAGGTTAATGTCAAAACCTGAGATAACCGTAAGGGAAATAGAATTGGGAAATAAATGCGCCCCCGTTGTCTGCCGTTTTCTCACCACCGTTTTCTTCATTGAACCGTAAGAATCTTCAGTGTCCATGCATGGGCGATTAGGTAATTGGTATTTGAAATGAGCCTCACAACCTATGAGTTGCTCCACGGCGTCCCCATCGGAGCCGAGTACGCCGTGGATGCGACGGAACTCGACAAGGAAGATATTCCGCAGGCCAGGGTCGATGCAGTCATGGACATCCTGCGCAAGAGCGACGACCGTGAGGAACATTTCCTGGCGGCCAGGCTGCTATGCAGTTGGGGCTATCATGAGGGTTTGGCTGCGTTGGAGAAAGGCATGGCCGAGCCCGAAGGACTCGAGGGTTTCATCACCCATCGGCTGCATGGCTGCGATGACACCTACAATCATGTGCAGCTTGCCGTTCTACGTTACTTCGCAGATTTGGCTGACCGTGGTGAAGTCGAAGAGGCAAGGAGACAGGTGTACGCTCCTCTGTCGAGGGTCATTGCGTTGGCTGCCAATCGGCGCTTCGAGATATCCGCGATTCTGGAGTTCATCCGTCGTGAAGGTTTTCTCGAATACATGCCTTCGATCGAGCAATATTTTCTGGAAATTATTAAGCAACCGGAAATTTTTCACTGGAAGATAGCAGAGGCTGCCAACTTTTTTGCTAGCCTCCGTAGAAGCGGGGGCTAGCAACGTGGACGGATTTATTTTCTGAAAGTGTGAAATAAATTTGCGAAATGAATCCGTCATCTTTTTCCTAAAGCTCCTTCACTGCCATGCTCAGAAACAGGGGCGGCGGGCGCAACCTGCCGACGCAGCGTACACCACTGGTCCGTTGATTGGAGCAAGCAAGAAGATCATGTCGCCAGAGGTATGCGTTTTCCGTCGAGCAGAAATCAAAGCTTGGAGGTTATTGCGCAAAGGTGAGACCCTGAGCGTCATAACCATTGCAATCCAGAAACCCACTGGAACCGTGCATAAATTGCTGGCCTGCAACGGTGGGGGGGATTTTTCCTCGAACCCGACAGCGCTCACGGCTCGCATTGACGCTGCTTGAGCGTGAAGAAGATGGGTTGCTACACCGAGGTCTACTATTAATCCGAGTCTTCGCGGTTTGTCTAGTCAGGGTGAATTTAAAGCTTTCTATCCAGGTAAGCCATGATGGCGAATTTTTCTTCAACGGCGTGTGAGCAGTGTGCTGGTGAGTTAGTTTCCTTCAAGGAAGGTAGCGTTTGTGGTAGCAAATGTTTGGCTTGTGGCTGGTCTTTGGTTACTACGGACATATCGGGGATTAAGTTTGATGAAACGAATTATGAGATCTTCTGTGTTGGTGATTATAAAGATAAGGCTCATGTGACGTGTGTCTCAAAGGCGTCTGGATTTGGTTTTTTGAAATCCAGGGAGAATCTTTGTCAGGGAGAGTTTGTTGTATTTTGTGGGAAGGCAGTAGATATTTTAAAAATCCGTGATGAGCTTGTTGTTGCTGGGTTAAGGTGTAGCATTAAGCCGGATTTTATTTGGGGTGGCTAGCTATCCTTCCAGGGAGGCGATGGCAGGGTCGCGGAGACAAATTTATTTTCTGCGTGTATAGGCGGGGCGTCTTGCTGTGAAGTACGGTTCTATGATTTAAAATGTTATCGGGCTTGCGATGTATGATTTCGTGAATATAGGTTGCTTTAAGGGTGATAAGGTGTTACGGGTGGTCATGATGAAGATGAGGGTGGGTTTGTTTTTAAGGGCTTGGAATAATGCTGCGCAATAATCCGCAAAATTTGTAAAATCATTTTTTGCTGAAGTTCGCAATACGAAAAATCTATTTGAAAAGGAAGCACTACGTGAAACGAAATTTCTCCCTTATCCTTGTTGTACTGGCTGCAGCTCTAGGTGGCTGTGCCGCCCACAAACCGGCCAACGATCCAGCCTTGATTGGTTCATGGAAAGGTCTGCGGGCAGAAAACGGCAAATGCCAGTTCCTATCCTGGAACAATGACTTCAAGCCCGATGGCAGCTTCACCGTCACCTTCTTCCGGGATGCTCAGCAGACCCAGCCGATTCAAACCGAACATGGCAGATGGTCTGCCGCCAATGGCAAGAACGAATTGAGAACTGATGGAGTGCGGTTACCCGATGTCTATACCTACCAATTTATCGATGCTGACACGGTACATTACGTGAATGTGGCGTCAGACCCTTCCGGGGATTGCCAGGAAGACTATGAATTCACTGAGCGCCGCATTCGCGGTTAAGCCAATTTAGAGAAACGGAGACGCCCATTAGCCGGTCTCGAGTCAAGGTCAAGCGCCATCGGGCCCTGCTTTTTCTGGCTCTAGGTTATTTTTTGTTGGGTGATGCCTTGCCCAGCGGTCAAACGCTGGGCAAGTGGCTGATGGGTATCTCGGTTGTCGGTTTCCCTGTGAATACACGGTGCACGGTGTTTCAGTCGTTTCTGCGCAACGTGCCGAAGGTATTGTTCAGTGTACTGGATGCCCTCTTTGCACTTTTCGGGCTCCGGCGGCGCCTGGGCGACATGCTTGCCATGACCATGGTGGTCAATAAATGACTGGAAAGCTGATGCCAAAGCCTGAGACGGCAGGATAGACTTTTCGATTTCCAAAGGCAGGAAGCCGTGACCTCTAGCCGCACGCTACAAGTGAAATCCAACCTTGAGCTACGCCTGTTCGCTGTGCTGAGCGGCGGTGCACTCGTCGCCGCGCTGGTGCTGTCGGAAGGCACCAGGCTCTCCGCCGAGTCGCTGTTTCCCCGGGCATTGTTTGGATTCATCAGTTCCCTGGCTCTGGGGCTCCCCTTGTTATTGCTGGGGGATCGTCGCTGGCCAATGTCCAGGACGCGGCACTTGGCGAATGGGATGGTCCAAAGCCTGGTGCTTTACCTCTTTTTCGGCAGTTTTTCCCTGTCGTTATTCAAGTCAGCGGTGCTCGGCGGTATTGCGTTAGGCGCCTGGTACGCTCTGGTTCTGCCTTGGGTGGAACGCTTGAACGGTCGGGAGGGCGCGCCGGCAGGGCGGAGCTGGCGTTCGGTGATGGCGCTTCCTCTGGCGGGAGGATTGGTGGTTGGTAGCGTTGCGTCCGTGTATTTCTTTTTTGCCCAGGCGTCGGTTCTGCCGATATTTTTCCTGTTTTTCGTGAGCGGGGCACTGCTCAGCATGCTGGTCTGTTGGCCGGTGCTGTGGCTGGTGGAGCGATTCCTGAAAACAGCCTGGCGTTATGTGATCGGCGGAGCGGGCAGTGGTTTGCTGATGTGGCTGATGTTTACCGGATCGGTGTTCGTGGAAAAGTCGACGACTGTGCTTCTCCCTGCATTCTGGCTCGGTCTTGGTGCTTTCGCATTGATCGGGTCGATAGCTGGCCTTCTGTATACGGCATTTGTCTGGAAACAGCTGCGAGCTGATTCGTGAGCGCAGGGGGGACAAAGGAGTGGTGGCTGTAGTGGACAAACAGGTGTATGAACTGACTGCCGATGATTTTGCGCAGTATGGGGCGTGGTTTTTTCCGATGGATGATTCTGCAGAGGATGAGCTGACTGTCCGCCCTATTGGTAAGGAGGATGTCTGCTCTGATTTCCAGGTTGTCATAAGAACTCGGTTCTGCTGTGCCAATGGAAAGGAATATATCGGTTACTTATATTGGGATGCGAATGCCTCAGTGGAGTATTTGAAGCCTGTCATGTTCATGGACGATGGGACTTGCCTTTGCTTTTGGAACGGGATTGTCAAGCCCGCCTGGGAGAAACACCCAGGGATCTTTGATTTTATGAGTTCGAATTTTCCTATTTCATTTGTCTCGGAACCACTCTTTGCGATGCCGAGTATAACAGGAGAGCTTGAAGGGCTTTATTATCTGAGTGATGCCGGGGTCAGTATTGTGTTTTTTTATGATTAGAGGGAAGGAAACGGGTTCGCTTTCATGAGTACGGCCAAGACAGAACAACTCTCATGGCAATGATCCGGCGCCAACGTTCAGCCGCAGCGCTCGATTCCCCCACCACGGTTCCCACCGCAAACGAACAACCCGGAAACCACCCTTGTCACCGTCTACTCCATCCTGCAGTCCGCTGCTGCTACCGCCTACGAAAATGCCGACAGCCAAACGGGCTCCAACCGCAACGTCGCGCTGGGCGTCGTGCACCTGATCGAGTTGGCACAATGGTGGGTGGATTCGTTGTTGGATAAGCCGCTGACGGCTGATGCGAATAGCCAGGCCGCGTCGACCTGAAACGGGAAGGGGAGGTGTTTAGCCCTTGAGCATAAGGGAAGGCCTGGAACCGGGCCCTCCCTTATGGCTTCATTGCCCTGGCGGCGTCGAAATTTCTGCCGTCGAGGGCGTACTCTCCACAGGAATACGTTCCTTCGGCTTCGTCACGTCATAGACATGCAGTTCACAGCGCTGCTGGGTGGACTGGAACTCGACCAGATAGACCTTGCTGCGCTGTGGCGTAAAACGGGTACTGATGGGGCCACAGGTATAGTGGGCGGCTGCGGTGTCGCCACTTGCATAACCTGATACCTCCAGCAACTGGTCAGCATCGGCCCGCATTTCCAATTGCGGGAAGTGTTTCAGCAACGCGCTGTGGCTGGTTTCGTTGAGCTTGGCGATCCAGCCGAATACCTGGCCACGGCCGGTATACACCACTGTGCCCAGCACTTCCTTGCGTTGGTCGGGGTCTGCCGAGCGACGGATCGAGAACTCCACGGGGATGGCATTGCCCGCGGATTTCATGATGACCTTGGCGTGCTGCGCATCGACGGTGACCTTGTTCTGGCCCAGTTGCACACCGTCCTTGAGGAAGGTGGGCGAGGAATCCCTGACATTGGAGTGACAGGCGGGCAAGGCCAGGATGAGCGCCAGGGTTAGCAGTCGAGTTCTCTTCATTGCTGATGAATATCCTTGAGAGTGTTTTTTGATGGCGCGCGGCGGCGTTTCTTGCCGATCCGTTCCCACAGTTCGTTGAGAGCGAACCAGATCACCATCAACAGGCCGATGAACACGAAGGTGTTGTGGTTGTGGAACAGCCCCTGCAACTTGCCGGCAAGCCAGGCCGAGATCACCATCAGGAATACGAAGCGCAGGCCGGTCAGTACGGCTTGGAGGTATTCGTTACCGATATTGCGGGACATTCCATTGCTCTTTGGGCAGAAAGGAGAGGAAGGCACGCCCAGGTCTTGTGTATCGGCCGCCCTGGCGCATGCTTTTCGCGATGCGAAGCCTAAGGGATGTAGTGGCGTTTTGCCAATGAAAACGGTCGATTTTGATTTATTGGCGCCCAAAACCTGTCGCCCTTAGAGGGGATGCAGCAACAAAAAAGGCACCGAACTATCGGTGCCTTCCTGGTTCAACGCTGCTTCAGCTCAACGATAACGCTCCAGCCAATGCGCGTAAGGCGCCGGCAGCGTCCAGGCAGCCTTGTCGACGCCCAGTTCCTTGGCCGCGAAGTACGCCCAATGCGGGTCGGCCAAGTGCGCGCGGCCGACCGAGACCAGGTCCAGTTGCCCTGCCTGCAGGGCGCCTTCGGCCAGTTGCGGGGTACCGAAGCCCCAGGCCGAGGTCACCGGGATATCCGCTTCGCGACGCACGCGCTCGGCGATCGGGCCCATGAACGCCGGGCCCCACGGGATGTTGGCATCCGGAGTGGTAAAGCCGACGCTGACGCTCAGCAGGTCCAGGCCGCCGGCCTTGAACCGACGGGCCAGCTCGATGGATTCGGTGAGGGTCTTCTCGTCGCGACCGTCGTATTCCAGCACGCCGAAACGCGCGGTGAGCGGCAGGTTTTCCGGCCAGACCTCACGCACGGCGGCGAGGGTCTCCAGCAGGAAGCGGCTGCGGTTGTCGAAGCTGCCACCGTAGGCGTCGGTACGCTGGTTGGAGTGCTCGGAAAAAAAGCTCTGGCCGAGATAGCCGTGGGCGAAGTGCAATTCGATCCACTCGAAACCGGCATCGCGGGCACGACGGGCGGCATCGACGAAGTTCTGCTTGATCCGCGCGATGTCGTCCAGGGTCATGGCCTTTGGCGTTTTCGGCAGGTGCGCACCGAAGGGCAGGGCGGATGGGGCGAGGGTCTGCCAGCCACGGGCGTCGGATTCGGCAATGTGGTCGTCGCCTTCCCATGGGCGGTTGGCGCTGGCCTTGCGACCGGCGTGAGCGATCTGGATGCCCGGTACCGAGCCGGCCGCCTTGATGGCCTTGACCACGGGAACGAAGGCCTGGGCCTGTTCGTCGTTCCAGATACCGGCGCAGCCCGGGGTGATGCGGCCTTCCGGTGCCACGGCGGTGGCTTCGACCACCACCAGGCCGGCACCGCCGCGTGCCAGACCGGCATAGTGGACCTGGTGCCAGTCGTTGATCAGGCCGTCGTTGGCCATGTATTGGCACATCGGTGGAATCGCGATGCGGTTGCGTAGGGTGACGTCCTTGAGCGTGTAGGGTTGGAACAATGCCGACATGGAAAATCTCCCGGAGACGGTGGGTGAGGTTGATTCGTTTGTTCGATGGTAATCGAACTATGGCAATAAAGGGAAGTCTTGTTATCATCACGGCATGCGAGAATTCAAACACCCGGCTCCCGAAGACCTCATGCTCGAACGCGTGCTCTACGCCTTGAGCGACCCTGTGCGCATGGAAATCGTTCGCTGCCTGGCCGGCGTCGCCGAGGCGACCTGCGGCGAGCTGGACGGCGGACGGCCCAAGTCCAGCATGTCCCATCACTTTCGCGTGCTGCGTGATGCGGGGTTGGTGCATACCCGTAACGTCGGTACCACGCACATGAACTCGTTGCGCTCCGAAATGCTCGATGCACGCTTTCCCGGGCTGCTCGGCTGCATTCTTTCCCAGCGCTGAGCGCCGCTGCGGCGGTTGAAAACACGCCCGCCGCGAACCTGTTTTCCCCTGGCCGTTCTCTCCGCGCAAGCTTATAAATCCGCGTAGAAAACGAGGATTCATGGGCGGTTGGGTTCGTCGAACGGCTGTCCAGGGATTCGAAAGGTCTTTCCACGGAGACGGATGACAGTTCGATGCTTTGGCGCCGCTTGCTGAAACGAAACGCTGCGGGTTCAGGTTCCCCTGGGGGCGAGCCCGCTGTCGGCTACTTCATGCCTCAGTCGGCCGCCGAGCTTCTTTCGACGCCGCGTCGCCAGGCGCTCCTCGGGCAGGTCTGGCAGCTCGTTTCCCTGTCGCGCGATCAGTTCGATGCGCTCTACCTCAAGCCCATCGAGCATTGCGCCGGGCTGGCCCAACAGTTTCCCGCCTCGCAGCAGGGGCATCATGCCTATCACGGTGGCCTGCTCGATCACTGCCTGAATACCACGGTTTATGCGCTGAAATTGCGCCAGTCACGGCTGTTGCCGGTCGGCGCAAGTGCGGAAAAGCAGGGCGCCCAGGCGGAGGCCTGGAGCGTCGCCACGGTGTATGCGACGTTGCTGCGTGGCATGGGCCGGTTGATCGTCGAGGTGGATGTGCAACTGTCGAATGGTGCAGTCTGGCATCCCTGGATGGGGCCGCCTGACAGGCCTTATCGTTTCAGATACGTCAGCGATAGCGTTGATGGGCTGCATACGGTGGCAGCTGGCATGTTGCTAACCCAACTGGTGCCGCACTCGACGCTTCAATGGCTCAGCGGCTACCCCGAACTCTGGAGTGCCTTGATTCACCTCCTGGCGGGACATGAAGAGGAGGGCGGCGCCTTGGCCGAGCTTGTCATCCAGGCTATTCAGGCATCGATTGCCGGAGAGCAGGAGAGCAGTCCCGTCAAGACACTTCAGACGCCCACGGTCGAGATATCGCCTGCTCCGGTTGCAATAGTCGCTGACGACGAAATGGGCGAGGAGACGGCCGACAAGGCCCAGGGCGAGGCTTTCATGGTTTGGCTTCGTGAGGGCATTCTCGGTGGCAGGATCGTGACCAACACCACCGCCGCAAAGGTGCACAGTGTGGCCGGCACGGCATTCATGGTTTCCCCGGGTATCTTCCACCGTTATGTCCAGGAGCATCCCGAGGTGGCCGAGCTGGCCAGGCCGCAGGGCCTTGATGACTGGCGCTGGGTCCAGCGCTGTTTCGAGAAACGGCGAGTGCACCGCAGAAGCGGCAAGGGCCTGAACATCTGGACCTGCGAGCTTCAGGACCTGCGCAAGACCCGCGACATCAAGGGCTATCTGTTCAAGGACCCGCTGCTGATTTTCGCCGAGGCACCGGCAGACAATCCGGCCCTGCGACTGAAGGCGTGAAGGCGCCTCAGTCGAGCATCAACTGCATGTGCGTGGTCTGCCATAGCGGGTCGGCCTCGACGTCCACGATGGCAAAACCCTGCCGCTCCCAGAAGGCGATCGCGCCTGGCAGAAACGGGTGGGTGTGCAGATAGAGGCACTCGACGCCCGCCTGCGCCGCCATCTCCCGCAGTGCACCAAACAGCGCGGCGGCCAGGCCGTGCCGGCGGTACTCCGGCAGCACGAACAGGCGTACCACTTCGACCACCCGGACTCCTCGATAGTCCAGTTGTTGGAAACGATGGTCGTAGGGCAGGTAGCCGATGGCGGCCACCAGCCGACCGTGGTCGCGGGCGATCAGGAACCGGCCTTCGCCTTCGAGGTAGGTTTCGGCGAAACGGACCAGGTCAACCGGCATGGGCGTGCCGGCGAGCATCGGGAAGAGGTGACGGCGGGCCTCGTTGACGAAGCCGACCACCTCATCGATGGACTGGCGAGTGACGCTCTGGATTGACCCGTTGGGCATCGGTTTCAGGCTGCCTCGGTATCCCACGAGAAAAAAGCGCACGGGGCGCTTTTCTCTCGGGAGGGCTTAGCGGGAGGCGACCATCCTGGCTCGTGCCGCGTGCAGTTTCTTGTAGCTGTCGATCAGCCGCTGGTGACGGTCGAGGCCTTCCAGCTTCATGCTGGTCGGCGTCAGGCCGTAGAAGCGCACGCTGCCGTCGACCGAGCCCAACACCGCGTCCATCCGCGGGTTGCCGAACATGCGGCGGAAGTTGGCTTCGTAGTCGGCCATTTCCAGCTCGTTGTCCAGCTCCACTTCCAGCGCAACGTTCAGCGCCTGGTAGAACAGGCCGCGTTCGACGGTGTTGTCGTTGTACTGCAGGAAGGTTTCCACCAGTTCCTTGGCTTCCTCGAAGTTCTTCAGTGCCAGGTGAATCAGCAGCTTCAGTTCGAGGATGGTCAACTGGCCCCAGGCGGTGTTTTCATCGAATTCGATGCCGATCAGCGTGGTGATATCGGTGTAGTCGTCCAGCTCGCTTTCTTCCAGCAGACCGACCAGTGCTTCCAGGCCCTCCTCGTCCAGGCGGTGCAGGTTGAGGATGTCCTCGCGGAAGAACAGCGCCTTGTTGGTGTTGTCCCAGATCAGGTCGTCCACCGGGTAAATTTCCGAGTAGCCCGGCACCAGGATGCGGCAGGCCGAGGCGCCCAGGTGCTCATACACCGCCATGTAGACTTCCTTCTCCAGGCCTTCGAGGATGCCGAACAGTGCGGCGGCTTCCTCGGCATTCGAGTCTTCGCCCTGGCCGGAGAAGTCCCACTCGACGAACTCGTAGTCGGCCTTGGCGCTGAAGAAGCGCCACGACACCACGCCGCTGGAGTCGATGAAGTGTTCGACGAAGTTGTTCGGCTCCATCAGCGCCTGGCTTTCGAAGGTCGGCTGCGGCAGGTCGTTCAGGCCTTCGAAACTGCGGCCTTGCAGCAGCTCGGTCAGGCTGCGCTCCAGCGCCACTTCGAAGCTCGGGTGGGCGCCGAACGAGGCGAACACGCCACCGGTGCGCGGGTTCATCAGGGTCACGCACATCACCGGGAATTCACCGCCGAGCGAGGCGTCCTTCACCAGCACCGGGAAGCCCTGTTCCTCAAGGCCCTGGATGCCGGCCAGAATGCCCGGGTACTTCGCCAGCACTGCCTGCGGCACGTCCGGCAGGGCGATTTCGCCCTCGAGGATCTCGCGTTTCACCGCGCGCTCGAAGATTTCCGACAGGCACTGCACCTGCGCTTCGGCCAGGGTGTTGCCGGCGCTCATGCCGTTGCTGAGGAACAGGTTCTCGATCAGGTTGGACGGGAAGTACACCACCTCGCCATCCGATTGGCGCACGAACGGCAGCGAGCAGATGCCGCGCTCGGTGTTGCCGGAGTTGGTGTCGTACAGGTGCGAACCGCGCAGCTCGCCATCGGGGTTGTAGATCGCCAGGCAATGCTCGTCGAGGATCTCCTTGGGCAGGGCATCCTTGCGGCCGGGCTGGAACCAGCGCTCGTCCGGGTAGTGGACGAATTCGGCGTTGGCGATTTCCTCGCCCCAGAACTGGTCGTTGTAGAAGAAGTTGCAGTTCAGGCGCTCGATGAACTCACCGAGGGCCGAGGCCAGCGCGCTTTCCTTGGTCGAGCCCTTGCCGTTGGTGAAGCACATCGGCGACTGCGCATCACGGATATGCAGCGACCAGACGTTCGGCACGATGTTGCGCCAGGATGCGATCTCGATCTTCATGCCCAGGCCCGAGAGGATCGAGGACATGTTGGCGATGGTCTGCTCCAGCGGCAGGTCCTTGCCGGGAATGTAGGTGCTGGTTTGCGAGCCGCTGCCGGGCATCAGCAGGGCCTGGGCATCGGCGTCGAGGTTTTCCACTTCCTCGATGACGAAGTCGGGGCCGGTCTGTACGACCTTCTTCACCGTGCAGCGGTCGATGGAGCGCAGGATGCCCTGGCGGTCCTTGTCGGAAATGTCCGCAGGCAGCTCGACCTGGATCTTGAAGATCTGGTTGTAGCGGTTCTCCGGGTCGACGATGTTGTTCTGCGACAGGCGAATGTTGTCGGTGGGGATGTTGCGGGTTTCGCAGTACACCTTGACGAAGTAGGCCGCGCACAGGGCCGAGGAGGCCAGGAAATAGTCGAAGGGACTCGGTGCCGAGCCATCGCCCTTGTAGCGGATGGGTTGATCGGCCACCACCGTGAAGTCATCGAACTTGGCTTCGAGTCGGAGGTTGTCGAGAAAGTTGACCTTGATTTCCATGCGGGATTACCAGAAGAGCGAAAATACGAATGGCGGCTATTATCCGGGCTTTTCGCCGGGAAGGAAGCGACACCGGACGAGACTGGGTATCTTTGGCGGTATCTGTCATGAAAGGAGAGCAGGGATGCTGCAGATTTGCCCAGCCAGATCGGAGGATGCCGAGGCGGCCTTCGACATCCGCCGAGAGGCGATACGACACCAGTGCGCCAGTGTCTACACGAATGAGCAAGTGATGGCCTGGACGTCCATGTCGCTGACGGAAGGGTATCGGGCGTCGGTGCAGGCGCTTTATCACCTAGCCTGGCAGGAGGGTGTTGCCGTTGCCACGGGATTCATCGACTTTGAGAGTGGCGAGGTCGGTGCGCTGTTCGTGCGGCCCGATTTCATGGGGCAGGGTATTGGCCTGAGAATGCTCGATTATCTTGAGCAACTGGCCCGCGACGCCGGCCTGGCCGAAGTTCACCTGGAGGCGACGCTCAATGCGGCTGCCTTCTATCGGCGTCGTGGTTTCGTCGGCGATACGCAGGCGGTCTACCAGTCGCCCTACGGCGTGCAACTGGCGTGTGTGCCCATGCGCAAGCCACTGATAGGGCACAATGCTCTATTGAACTCGCCCTGATTAAGGGCCCGGTTCCAGGGAGAGGATCAAATGCGTGAAAGAAAAGCAGCACGATTGTTGGTGATAAATCCTGATCGGGAAGTTCTTCTGTTCAGGTTCGTTCACAAGGAGGGTGCGCTGGCGGGCGACGATTACTGGGCGACGCCCGGTGGTGGGCTCGAACAGGGGGAGACGTTCGAGGCTGCGGCCATTCGCGAACTGTTCGAGGAAACCGGCATCCGGGTCGACTCCGTGGCGCAGGCGATAGCGGAGCGGACGCTCCCCTTGTGCCTTCCCAATGGAGAGTGGGTGCTTGCCGCTGAACGGTACTTCGTGGTTCACGCCTCGCCCCGGGCTATCTCGCGTGCTGGATGGACCGCCGAGGAGGCGAAGGTCATGGCGGACCATCGCTGGTGGTCCGCGAGCGAGCTGAAGTCCACCCGTGACATCGTATGGCCTGAGACGTTAATACAGATGCTTGTGTCGGCCGGAGTCTTCAGCCCGTCGACCAAGGATCAGACGGCGAACACCTGTCCCACCGTTTCCGAAACATAGTCGAACGCGTTAGACACGGACGTCCGTGGCCTGCAGTGGGTCGTCAATGCCTACGCCCTGGTGTTTGCCGCCTCGCTGTTGATGGCCGCTTCGTCGAGCTCGCTGTGGGCCGTGAGGTGGCGACGGTTCCAGTCGAGCAGCCGCTGGCTGGCCTGGCGGGGATCATGATGAGGCATGCTGACTCCTGTCCGTTGGGTGCGGCCCGATTATAGCGGGGCGTTTCCCAGATCATGTGCACGGTTGGAGTGCCTGTTCGCGGCGGGACGGCGTCCCGACAAGCCCGGCTCCTGCCGGGGATGCGTCATGCACAGAGTCCGCGGACGACACAAATCCCGTAGGAGCCGGGCTTGCCCGCGAACCGCCCACGGCGGCCATCCACCTCCGTAGCAAAGGGTCGAGCCGTTCCATAAAATCGAATCTACCGTTCGGAAGTCTCCTGCAACAACCCATTCTCAACGCGCCTGGATACTGTCAATATGGCATTAAGGCGCTATGGCTGGCACCCAACCAATAAACGATTGAAAGAACGCGACAAGACTGACCTGGGGGCGAGTGGCTCGCAGCCAGTCACTGAGTATTGCCAGTTTTGGCTTTGGGAGCGCTGATGAGTTTTCGTCCTTTGACCGACTCCTCTCGGCAGACGAACGATTGCGACACTGTCGTGGATCAACAGGTCAGTCACTCGGACATTGCCGCGTTCATCGCCGGCGACGAGGAGACGATCGAGCAACTGCTGGACTCGGCGCGCAACGAGGTCCAGACCCGCGCCTGGGCGGTCTACCGCAGTGGCGAAGAACTGCATCTGGTCGGGCAGGGCGACCCACAGGCGCAGTGGCCGTCCATTGTCTCCAATGACGAGTTCGACGCCTTCTGCCGGGCTCGGCACCTGCATCGCTGGCCCACCGGCCGTGGCGAGAGCGTGCTGGGCTGGCTGCTCGCACCGGGCGCTCAGGCCACGCACCCGACACTCGCCGAGTTCGCCCGGCGCCTGGGTACCCGGCTGCAGGCCGATGCCCTGGCGCGAGCGCAGATCACCCAGCGCGTGCTCTACGAAATCATCTACCTGGCCAGTTCGACCCGCGAGCGTTCGGTGTTCCTGGTCGGTATTCATCGTCTCCTGGCCAGCCTGATCGACGCCGAGAACTTCTACCTCGCGCTGTACGATCCGGTCACTGGCAAGATCGACTATCCGTACTACGTCGACATCATCGATACCCAGGCGCTGCAGTCCGAGAACTACGAATACCTCGACCCCAACCACCTGTCCCTGACCGGCCAGGTGCTGACCAGCGGCCAACCGCTGCTGATCGACTCGGCGGGCATCCTCGCGGCCCAGGCCGAGCAGCGTTTCTACTGTGTGGGCGACCGTCCCGAGTTCTGGATGGGGGCGCCGCTGAAAAACGCCTCGGACGAGGTGTTCGGCATGCTGGCGATGCAGGTTTACGACGTGTCGCGCATCTACAGCGCGGAAGACCGCGCGCTGTTCCTGGTGGTGGTCCGCCACGTTGCCATGGCGCTGGACCGCATGCTGCACCGGGCGGACCTGGAAGAAACGGTGATGCGCCGTACCCTGGAGCTGTCGGCGCTCAACGACGCCCTGCGCCAGGAAGTGCTCGACCGCGAGCGCGCCGAGCACCTGCAGAGCGTGTTGTTCCAGATCGCCGAGCTGTCCAGTCGGCCCGGCGACATGGCCGAGCTGTTCCAGACCCTGCATGGCATCGTCGGTGAACTGCTGTTCGCGCAGAACTTCTACATTGCACTGTTCGACGACGCGACCGGCGAAGTGACCTTTCCCTACTACGTCGATGAGCGCCAGACCAACCGTCCGGCGCCTCGACGTGGTTGCCGCGGCCTGACCGAGTATGTGATCCGCCAGCGCCGGGCCTGCCTGTTCGATGTCGAGGCGGTGGATCGCCTGACCTCGATCGGCGAGATCGACGCGCCCCAGGACAACGTCCGCTCGCACTCCTGGCTGGGCATCCCGCTGTTCGATGGCGACGTGGTGCGCGGCGTGCTGGCGGTACAAAGCTATACCGCGCAGGTGCACTACACCCAGCGCGACCAGGAACTGCTGACCTTCGTCTCGCGGCATATCGACACCGCCCTGTCGCGACGTTCCGCGGCCGAAGCGATTCACGCCGCCAACCTCATGCTCGAGGCCCGGGTGCAGAGCCGCACCCGCGAGCTCGACCATGCCAATGCCAAGCTGCAGCACGAAAACACCCACGATGCGCTGACCGGGCTGCCCAACCGCACCTACCTGCAGCAGCGCCTCAGCCTGGCCTGGTCGCGCTTCGAGAGCGGCGGCGGGCACCTGGCGGTGATGTTCATCGACCTCGACCGTTTCAAGATGGTCAACGACAGCCTCGGCCATCACTTTGGCGACCTGCTGCTGATGCAGGCCGCGCAGCGCCTGCGCGGCTGCCTGCGCGAAACCGACATGCTGGCCCGGCTGGGCGGCGACGAGTTTTCGGTACTCGCTCCCGACGCCCCGTTGGAGGTGGCAAGCGAAATCGCCGAACGGATCCTGGTGGCCTTCGACCTGCCGTTCTTCATCAACGGCCATGAAGTCTTTTCCTCCTGCAGCATCGGCATCGTCAGCGCAGACAATCAGTTTCACCACGAGCCCGCCGACCTGCTGCGCGATGCCGACGCGGCGATGTACCGGGTCAAGAGCGCCGGGCGCGACAGCTATGCGGTGTTCAATCAGGAACTGCGCCGCGAGGTGTCGGACCAGGTCGAGCGTGAAGGGGCCCTGCGCAACGCACTCAAGCGCAGTGATGAGTTGCTGCCATACTTCCAGCCAATCGTCAGTGTCGAAACTGGCGAGTTGCTGGCCCTGGAAGCGCTGGTGCGCTGGCATCAGCCAGGCGGCCGGGTGATCGCCCCGGGCGAGTTCCTGCCGGACTTCGAGGGCCTGCGCCTGATTGGCCGGCTGGACCTGTACATGCTCGGCAGTGTCGCCGCGATCCTGGCCCAGCCCGAGCATGCCCATTGGCCGCCGGTGCACGTCAACTGCTCCAGCTACAGCATGGCGCGCCCGGACTTTGCCGGTGATGTGCTGGCGCTGCTGGCGCAGCACGGCGTCTCGCCGTCGCGGATCTGCCTGGAGTTGACCGAGGGCGCGCTGGTGGCCGAGCCGGCGATTGCCCGGCAGACCATGCAGCGCCTGGCCGACAACGGCATGTCGGTGGTGCTCGATGATTTCGGCGCGGGGTTCTCGTCGCTGAGCTACGTGCACCAGTACCGTTTCAGCGGCTTGAAGATCGACAAGTCATTCATCTTCGAGCTGACCGGCAGTGCGCGCAGCCGGGCCATCGTGCGCGCGATCGTGCGGATGGCCGAGTCGCTGGACCTGAGCGTGGTGGCCGAAGGCGTCGAGGACCAGGAGACGCTGGAACTGCTGCGCGAGATGGGCGCAGGACAGGCGCAGGGGTACTACTTTGCCAAGCCGATGAACCTGGAAGCGTTGAGAGAGCGGGTGGGAAAACCTCGGTCCTGGATTTCCTGAAGGGCTATGCCCGGAGGTTGCCATCGCTCAGGTGATACTGCCGGCCTTGAAAGAAACGTGGAGCGCCTGGGGGCAGGCGCTCCACCGGTCAAGAGAGTTGAACGCCGACGACCCGAATGAAGGCCCCACCCGTACTGAGATGCAGGCCGTAATGGCCATGGGGAATCGCTGGAACGGTGACTTTGACAACCTTCACCGATCCTTCACTCGTATGGGCCACTGTCGCGGCATAGCAGCGAATGCTCCTGTCCTCTGCCGGAACCAGATTGCCGATGAGCAGTGCCGTGTTGCCGGCGCTCTGAGCACCCGGCCAGCGGGTGATTTCGATGGTGTCGTTCGGCTGGACGGTGAGGGTATGTGACTCGATGACATGGTTGGTCATAGCTGTCTCCTGATCATTGAGCGATGACCTGAAAGACCACCCTAATACCTTTTCAGATGGGCAGGATTTTCCTGCGTTCGGGGTACGCCCGATACTGTCAGAAATGACAGTGGCGACAGACGGTTGCCCCAGGTCGATCACGCAGTCCCTGGAGAGGCCAGCGTCCTGATCAGAAAGCTCCTCAGGCCATCCACCGCCTTGGAACCCTGGGACGCCTTGCTGCGATAGACGGCAACGTCCATTGAGTCCAATGGCCCCAGGTCATGCTCGCTGCCAAGGATCTGCAGGTGCGCCGGCACCGTGCAGCGGGTGAGCACCGCCACGGCGATGCCGCTTTCCACGGCGGCGATCTGGCCGGCCAGGCTTGAGCTGTTGTAGACGATCTTGTAGTCGCGCCCTTGCCGCGCCAGGGAGTTGACCGCGCAGCGGCGGGCGAGGCTGGCTGATTCATAGACGGCGATCGGCAACGGGTCGCGGCGCCACAGGTCGAACTGCGCCGAGCCGACCCAGACCATGGGTTCCTGGAACAGGAAGGCGCCCCGTCGCGGGTTGTCGCGCGAAACCAGCGCCAGGTCGAGATCGCCATTCATCACGCGGGGAATCAGCGCCGTCGACTGCTCGCAGGTCAGCTCTATCTCGACGCCGCCGTGCCGTGGGGCAAAGCGCTTGAGCACCGGCGTGAGGTAATGCGCCGCGTAATCCTCGGCGACGCCCAGGCGAATGCGCCCGGTCAGTTCCTCGTCGCGGAAGGCCGCCTGGGTCTCGGCGTGCAACGCCAGCATCCGCCGTGCGTAGCCCAGCAGGGTCTGGCCGTCGTCAGTCAATTGCAGGTGCCGTGGTCCACGGCTCAGCACCTGGCGTCCGAGCGCGGCTTCCAGCTTCTTCAGTTGCATGCTGACCGCCGACTGCGACCGATGCACTTCGGTGGCGGCGCTCGAAAGCGAGCCGGTGTCGACTGCGGCGACAAAGCACTTGAGCCAGTCGATCTGTAGATCCCGGGGCGACATTTGCATCCCTCATGCATTCGATAAACGAATAGCTGATTGCCAGAATATTAGCTTTTCGTCCAGCGAAATACTTTGCATGATCCACGGGCCTGTCGTTGACAGCACCCAATCTGGAGACCCCATGCAATTCGATATCTGGCTGTTCTATGTGCTCACCTGCCTGGGCATCGCGGTTGTCCCTGGCCCCAATGCGCTGCTGGTGCTCACTCATGGCGCGCTGCATGGCAACCGCAAGACGCTCTTCACCATCAGCGGTGGTGTCATCGGTTTTGCCGCCGTGATCGCGCTCTGCGTGCTGGGCCTGGGGGCCTTGCTGAAGGCGTCGATAATCTGGCTGACGGTCTTGAAGATCGTCGGCGGGCTCTATCTCGTCTGGCTCGGCATCAAGCTCTGGCGAGCGGAGCCGGTGACGCTGTCGCTGGGGAATCCTTGTGTGTCGAGCGACGGGTCGCTGTTCCGCCAGGGGTTGCTGTCGGCGATCTCCAATCCCAAGGCACTGCTGCTGTTCACGGCGTTCATCACGCCTTTCATCGACCCGCACCAGAACCTGCTGTGGCAGACCGTGGTCATGGCGCTGACCTACGCGGTGGTCGAGTTCGCCGTGGAGTTCGGCGTGGCCAGTGCCGCCAACCGGGTACGGCCGTGGCTGGCGCGGACCGGTCGACGCTTCAACCAGGTCTGTGGTGGGTTCTTCGTCGCGTTTGGCGCGCTGTTGCCGATTCGCTAGGCGTCGTTTTGGGGGCGGTGAGGCACGACGCGATCAGAATCTCGCGAAGCGCTGTCGGTATTCGGCCGGGGTCAGGTCGGTCAGTGCCTTGAACATTCGTCGCAGGTTGGACTCGCTGCTGAAGCCCAATTCGTCGCAAATCGACTTCAGCGGCGCGTCGGTGAAGGTCAGCCGTTCGCCGACTTGCGCCAGCTTTACTCGCCGCGCATAGGCGGCCAGCGCTTCTCCGGTTTCTGCCAGGACCCTGCGCGCAAGGGTGCGTTGTGCGACGCCCAGGGCATCGGCGAGCACCTGTACGGTGATGTGTTCGGCCGGTAGTTTCTGCACCTGGATTTGCAACTGCCGCAGCAGCTCGCTCTGCTGCTCGATCAGGCTGAGCGCCTGGAAGGCGTCGTGCGACGGTGTCGGCCGTGGCAGCACCATCAGGCGGATCAGGTCGTGCGCCGCCGTCGGGTTCACATGGCGCTCGACCAGTGCCTGGGCGATGGGCAGGTAGCCATTTACGCCACTGGCCGTGGCGTTGCGCTCGTTGAAGATGCAGTGCCGCTCGGTTTGCCAGCGAGTGCTGGGAAAGCGCTTGAGCAGGGCATCGGCCAGCCACCAGGTGACCGTGGCGTCTTCACCGGCCAGGCGCCCCGCAGCGGCGGCCAGGCTGACGCCGGTACAGTAGCTCCACACACTGCACTGCCGGTCGAGCCGTGCCAGTGCTTGCAGCAATTGGCTCTCTGCCTTCAATACCGCTTCGACCTGCTGTGCGGACTCGGCCCAGAAACCGGGGATCAGCACCGCATCCAGCGCCAGCTCGTCGAGGCGCTGGCTGACCGCGAGTTGCAAGCCGTGGGCGCAGGTGACTGTCCCGCGTTGCGCGCCGACATGCTGCATTTCGAACAGGGCCTGTCCGGTACGGCGGTTGGCGGCGTGAAGGATATCGCCGAAGGCCAGCAGTCCGGCGGGCATGCAGTCGGGGTAGAGAACGAGGCCGATTCGCAGTGTATTGGGCATGGCTGAAAATGAATGGTTAATGTCCAAGTCTGCCATTATGGGCATTGCTGCAGATTGGCACCATGGGGCCCTCATCGAGCAGGGCACAACCATGAAGATTCAGCAGATCCGTAACGCCACCCTCATTCTTGAACTGGGAGCCTACCGAGTTCTGGTCGACCCGATGCTGGCCGACAAAGGCACGCTGCCTTCGCTGCGGTTGCTGAAGGCACGGCAGCGAAACCCGATCGTCGAGTTGCCGGCGGATGCTTGGCAGGCGCTGGAGTCGGTGACCCATTGCCTGATCACGCATTGCCAGAAGGGACACTTCGATCACCTGGACCGGGCGGGCATCAGGTGGTTGAGGGCGCGTGGGATTCCAGTTATCTGTACGCCGCATGACGCCGCCTACCTGAGGCGGCGCAAGCTTAATGTCCAACCGCTGGCGCAGGGGCACGAGGAGCCGGTGCCATTCCTGGATGGCTGTATCCGCACGGTACGCTGCACTCATGGACGTGGGTTGGTTGGCGGGCTGATGGAGCATGGTGTCGGTTATTTCATCGAGTTTCCGGGTGAGCCGAGTCTGTATCTGGCGGGGGATACGGTGCTGAGTGACGTCGTCCGTGGCTTCGTGCAAAAGCATCAGCCGCAGGTCAGTGTCGTGCCGGCCGGTGGAGCGCGTTTCGATGTCGGTGGTGACATCATCATGGGGCGGGAGGAGGTGCTGGAGCTCGTCACGCTCAGCACCGGGACCGTGGTGGCGAATCACCTGGAGGCGATCAATCACTGCCCGGTGACGCGGCAGGAACTGCGGCAGGCGGCGGTTGAAAGGGGAGTGGGGGAGCGGTTGCGGGTTCCTGCCGATGGGCAGTTGATGGTGCTGGATCGTATCATCGAGCGGGTTTGTCAGCCCCTTGTCACTGGACCTGTGGCCTGAATCGTCTGCTGGTCACGCAGCCTTCGCATGACCAGGCTTCCTGAAGGACCGAGCGCTTTGATCAAGGCCAAAGTGTTTACTGCAACCTGACTCCGGGGGCAGTCATTAAACCTTCTCAAACGTCTGCAGAATTACTGCAGTACCTTCTGCGATGCACTCCCAATCGGATAAACCACCTCCTTTGTATCCAGGTTTCGAATTTCGGACTTGATGGTTATGGTCGACATCTCGCGACCCGGAGGCCCACTGATATCTTCGCGGGTCGAGAAGTCCACGATGTAACGCTGGCCCGCAAGGAATTCGACATCGCGTGCGTTGAAGCCGCATTTGGCGCCGCCGGTGCCCAGGGCGTTCATCGAGGCCCAGCACCAGGTCAGTGAATGCTTGCCAGGCGTCAGTTTGAGCGCCTGCATGCCGGAAACGTCGAGAATCGAGCGGCGTCCGGCGCCCGGTAACCTTTGGTCATCCACTTCCGTTACCAGCAGCAACCGGTGGAACGGCACGCCCAGTGCGCGATACCTGACCGTCGCGAAATACACGACCGGTGCATCGGCGGCGTTGTCGGAAAGGTCATGGGGTTTCATCAATTCCGGCGCCCAGTCGCCCTGGTAATCCTTGTAGTGGTAGTTGGAGCAGGCGGTGCTGAGGGTGGCGGCCAGCAGGGCAGCCGATAGCTTGAGAGACGACAGGGGGAGCAACGATCGCACAGTTCTTCCTTGCTGAACTAAGCCCATGAACTACCGTTGGAGGCGGTCGTCAGATGGGACGGAGAGTGATATTTATATGATATCACTCTCTTGGGTCGAGTCTGCTCGATGTCGTCGCGGGTTTGCATGAAGTTGGTTTTCACCGCGACAGTGATCTTCTGTTGGTGTTATCGGGCTTGGGACCGGGTGTGCTCGATTGCTTGACTGGCGAAAAAGTCGCAAGGGAGTACGGAGAGGGTTCTTTACCAAATCGGTACCTGGAGTGTGAAGGCATTGGCCCGCTTGCCGGATCGACGATACGGATGTCCAGAAAACACCGCTATCATCGACATTGTTGCAGCTATTGGTTGTGCCGGATCGGTGGCCTGGTATTGATTGGGGGCCTGAGCCCGGTGCTCGACCCCGAATACTGCCGACACGGCGGTCAGCCCTTGGCGGTACCCACCAGGGCGTCGATCAACATCGCCGAAGCGGTATCGCCGTTTTCCAGCACGAGCTGGCGAAACGTTTTACCGAACGCGGGCACCGGTGTGTCGAAGGTGAAGTCGGACTGACCCTGGTAGCGGGCAACGAAGCGTATCCGTTCTTCGGACCAGCGGATACGGTAGCTGCTTTCTCCAGCGCGATAGTTCTCGAGGAATACCGCTGCCAGCGCAGGGGTGCCCTTGAAGTCCGTCGCATCAAGGTTGGCTCCAGCACCCGCGAGGGCCTCGGCGAAGCTGAGGTTGTGTTCGGCTATGCAGGCATGCAGCGCAGTCTCGCCACCGTAGGCCTTGGCGTTCACATCACTGCCGTTGAGCAGCGCCTGAAACAATGCCTGCTCTCGTCCGCCAACGCCATGGCGCCTCTTCAGCTCATCGGCCTGCCTGCAGAACAGTGACAGCGCCGTGTCACCGTAGACACTGTGTGCCTTGAGGTCCTCCTTGCCGGCCAGCATGATCATGTGCTCAAGGCCGCAGTTGAGAACGTTCAGGTTCGTCAGGCAGGTCATCAACCGCGTGTTCCCCTCGGAGTCCCGGCCCATCGGGTCGGCACCTGCCGACACCAGGTAGTCGTAGGCGTTATCCGTAGCTGTAGTGATCAGTGGGCGATCCTCGTCGGTCAGCCGTTGATTGATATCGATGCCAGAGCTTTTCAATAGATAGGCGAAGCCGTCCAGGTCCCGGATCGCCCTGTTCCGGTCCGAGGCACGGTAGTCGCCGTGTGCTGCTTTCCACAGCTGTTTGGCCATCGGCGTGCGGTTTGGCGGGTTGTCGTAGTCGCGCACCGAGGCCTTGCCGGCTTGGTACCAGATCCACACACCTACCTGTCGGTCATCCTTGTAGTTGCCTTTTTCGGCCACGGTGCCAGCAGGCCAGCCATGGCTGAAGTAGGTTTCAGAAGGGCCGTTTTTCCTGCCGGCGCTGTAGGTGACTTTGTCTGCCGGTACTCTTGTGCCGTCGGCGGTCACCCAGGTTTCGAGCACGCCCTCGAGCTCGCCGTTCCTGTAGGTGGCGCGGTCCTTGAGTTCGCCTTTGTAGTCATAGTGCTCCACCAGGCCATCGAGCCTGTCGGAGCCGTCGCTGGCAAAAGTCTCCAGCAAGGTCAGTTTCTGCTTGCCGTCGATCACCCGCCATTCGCGCTGCTCGCCGACGCGCACTTCCCTGCCGGGGATGACCGTGCTGTCACCGATCTGCAGGCCGGTGGCGCAATCGTAGCTTTGCTCGGAGCGAACACCGCCTTCCTCCGTCATCAGGCTGTCCAGTTGGCTGGCGAACTTACCCTGGCACCAGGTCTTTCTCGCTCCGACGAACACGCCGGCTTGCAATTGGCCTTCCACCAGCAGCCTGCCGTCCCGATCGAACTTTTTCCATTCTCCCACCGCCCGACCATTTTCTACCTTGAACGACTGCAGCACCCGATCACCGATCTTGTGAGTCACCGTGCCATTGAGCAGCTTGCCGGACCGGGTCTCGACATACAGCGCATGGGGGGAGCCGAGAGTACCGGCTTGGGCGGACACTTCATCGAAGTTGTACTCGGCCTTGCAGCCAGCCAGGGTCGAAGCGAGTACACAGAGAACAAAACGCTTTTTCATGACGATCCTTGTAGTGAAACCTGGGATTCAACGACGTGCTCGGCAAGATGCAGCAGCAGGCATCGAGTAGGGCGTGGCTTCATTGCCACTCTGGCGAGCCTAGTCCGGTGATATCCGCGTAAACAACCGATCGGCTCTCTTCAGGAAACCTCTGGCAAAAGAATGAGAATTGTCTTGCTGGCTGCTGCAAGCCAGGCTCTGTTTGCCACGTCGGTGATTCGTTTCATTCTGCCGGCTTCGGTACTGGAGCACTTTGGATCGGAAGCGGCCGTCGGCTATGTCTTCTCGCTTCTGGCGAGTGGTACCGTGCTGGGAGGCATGCTGTACACCCGGTTCAACCGGCAGACCACGGCCCGCCTGGTGCTGCGCTACTGGGTGTTGTACGGCGCGTTGTTCTTCGCGGCTGCAATTGCCCTGCAGTTCGACAGCTGGGTGTTCCTGGTGATCCTGTTCGTGGTTGGCTTCGTCGGCGCCTTCGTCGATATCGCCATCGTGACCAATATCCAGTGCCTGTCCGACGACCGCCAGGTAGGCAGGAACTTCTCCCTCTATTACTTCACAGCTGTCATCGGTGATGCAACCTCGGGCCTGATCGCCAGCCTCGTTTTCGTGCTGGCGGGGCCGGCGACCTTCATCTGGATGACATTGATGATGGTCATTGCGCCCTTGCGCTGGAACATGAAAGGAGGCAGCGAAGGATGCCAATAATCATGCTTAAAGGGAGCCCAGCTCAGGTGACTGGGGGCGATTTTGGAGCTATCACTGTTCGGTGCGCTTTTAACTCAACAGCGTCACAGAAAAGCAGGTCGCCAACTCTGGCTGTTCCTTCCAAGGTCTGCGCCATGGTTGGGCTTTTTATCGACTCAAAACTGACGGCTGTATTGGAGAGTCCAACTGACTATCAGTGGCCTTCGCCAGTCGTTGTTGGGCAGGGGTTGAACTGTTCCATGTAGCCAAGAGTGGTCGCGTAAGGAATTTTTGTACCGGGTACCATTCCCGCAACGACCTTGCTCTTGTCACTGGGTCTCGATGATTTGCCATCAGCCCCGATTAACAAGGGCTGGCCATTTGGCAGCATGTAGTCGATTATCTGCGCATGCATGCTGCCGTTCCATTTTCCTTGCTCATTGAGCGGGAGGAGGACCACGGCGTATTCACGTGTGTACATGTTTACCGGCTCAGGGGTTTCGCGAGATGTGGCCGTTGAACCACACAGGACATCCTCAGACCTCAGTGTCAGGTCAGCGCGATAATGGCCACCGCTGTAGAGAGTCAGAACAAGCCCTTTCCGGGTCAGTACTCCCAGCCCGATTTTTGCGTGACACACAGCCTCATCACCGTATCTCAGCGCACAAAAATTGGTTTCCGAAATGCTGACGATGTCGTTGGCGTCGACGCCCAGCTCTCGCTCTATCTGGTGCCTCGCTTCAGGCGTCTGATACGGTATGGCGCAGGCGGCCAGTGTGCAGCTTGAAAGGAGGCAAAGCAGGGGCTTGATGCGCATGATAATTCCCGGAGTCTGGTCCGAGATCTTAACAGAATGCTGGTGTAGGACCGCTCAATGAGAGGGTAATTTCCCTCCGTTTCAAGTTGAAATGATGGGGGGCTCACATGGCCATGTACATCGAAATGGACAAGATTCAGGGTACGGATGACTATGTTGTATAGTGGCTCACACCATCGCCACCTTCACCGTGACGCATGTGCAGAGCCCTAGTAGACACAGGGCTCCAACGCCATAGAACACGGTCCGCCTAGGCTGGATCCCCTTCAGATAGGCCAGCGTACAGCGCACAGACGAAGGTGTTGTTCATGCCTGGCCCTCCTTATCAACTCCTCTGATCACCAGGTACAGCAGTGGCCCCAGGGAAACGAACACGGCCGTCAGCAGCAGGTAGGGGAGCACGGTGAGGGCTGAGCTGCCACGCGAGCGGTTGTCCTTCACCATCCATAGGCAGGAAAGCCCGGCCATCAGGTACAGGTCGATGACCACCTGGGCCGTGTCAGGCCGGGACATCAGCTCAAGCCCAAAGGCCACGAGCGACTGCTCGGTGATCAGCAGCGTCCAGCCGGTATAGAGCGAAAAGAGCACCAGCGATACCAGCGCAATGAAACGAAGTGCCATGGTCCTGTCCTTGGTTGGGTTTCCCGG
Source organism: Pseudomonas vanderleydeniana (assembly GCF_014268755.2). Taxonomy (NCBI): domain Bacteria; kingdom Pseudomonadati; phylum Pseudomonadota; class Gammaproteobacteria; order Pseudomonadales; family Pseudomonadaceae; genus Pseudomonas; species Pseudomonas vanderleydeniana. The sequence goes on from NZ_CP077093.1 coordinate 2,789,325, forward strand.
CACAGTAGTGGTAGCGTTGTTTGCGCTCAATGACCTCAGAGGTCATGAGCGCCAGGCACAAGGACCGTCAGAGGCGAAGCATGACTCACCACCTGTTCCACCATAAACGCGCTACGCAGGGCCTGGCGGCGGGCCAACAGGTGCGCCATTTACGTCGAAAGGCAGGGCTCAGCCAGCTCGATCTTGCGCTTCTGGCCGGGGTTTCGCAGCGTCATCTCAGTTGCGTCGAAACGGGGCGTTCGAAGGCCAGCCCCAGTACTCTGCATGCCATCCTTTCGGCACTGGGTACCTCGTTGGAGCATTGCAACGAAGTCTTCCTCGCCTCAGGCTATGCGCCCCGTTACGCCGCATCACCGCTGGATGCGCCAGCTATGGAGGTGGTGCGTGCCGCCATCGAACACATCCTGCAGGCGAACAACCCGGCGCCTGCAATCGTGATCGACAGCAACTGGGACATCGCAGCCGCCAATGTGAGTACAGGCCTGCTGTTGGCGATGGCCGGTGTTGCACAAGACATGACCTCAGGCCTCAATCTGTTGGACACACTGCTTTGTCCCGGAGGCTTGGGGGATCGATTGGTCAATGCGCAAGAGGTCCGTGCAGTTGCGTGGCAACGGGCCTCCCGGGAGTCGGTCAGCAACCCGGAGCTTGCAAGGCGCCTGAGCGATCTGCCCGCGCCAGCCATTTCTTCAGACGCTTTGGCTGCCAGCCCTGTGCTGTTGACCCGTGTGTGCACTCTGGAAGGGGAGCTGAGTTTTCTCTCCACCTTCACAACGTTCGGCATGCCGCTGGATATCACTGTGGAGTCATTGCGGATCGAGCATCTGATCCCGGCTGATGTCTTTACCAAGTGCAGGATGATGGAGGCGTTCGAACGGTGGAGTGCGGCTCACTGTCAGGCTTGAATGGCCGCCCTTGGCGGTTCGCGGGCAAGCCCGGCTCCTACAGGCGCCAGGCTTGAAGACGTTCGATCATATTGAGCCCACTGTTGGGCATGGGGCTGCGAGTGTCAGTGACTGGCGTGCTTCAGGCCGGTGATGGCCAGGAACACCGTTGGCCCATCGGGTGTCGAGGGTGCCCGGTAGCAGCCCAGCGCACCCAGGTGTTGAACGGCGAGAGCCGTCAGTTCCCAGGCCATGGACTCGTCCTCGAGGGCAATGGCTTCTTCGCTGGCAAAGAGATCGAAGCCCGTTATCGTCTGCAGTTCCTTCAAGGGCAGGGCCTTTTCACGCAGGGCCTGTGGCACGCTGGGATTGCCCCAGGCCCACTTCCAGGTCGAGTGCCTGGGGGAGAACGATCCAATGTTGAGTATCTGCGCTTCGACGGCCATCCGGTCGCTCGCATCGAAGAACTGCGTGGTGGCGGTTTCCTGATCGAGCGACCAGCGCGCCATGTCACCCAATGCGTAGAGCCGATGAAGCTCCTCCTGCTTGCTCATCAACGCGGCCGTGGCCGTTTCCAACAGGCGCTCAAATGTTTGTTCCGACATGGGTCTTCCTTGGGTGTGCGTTCAGGATTTTGCGAGGCATCGGGATTTTCTCATAAAACCCACTTGTGACGCCGACCGGCTCAAACGCTGAAATTCAACGCAATCGAAATGCGTGGTCGGGTCCCGTTGTAACGCTGTACGGAATGCATGAGCCATGAGGGAAACATGATGAAGGTACCCGTCGACGGAGCCACGGTGGTGCTGTAGCCAGCCGTCAGGCAGCCCTCGATGCGCATCCGCAGTTCCGGGTTGTAGACCGAGGGCATCATGCCGCGTGGATCTGGAAACTCCATGTCGCCCCCTCCGGAAGGGTCCATCTGCCGTCCCCCGTCGTCGACCCAATACACCCCGGACCAGAATGCGCCCGGATGTCCATGCAGATGGTTGGAGTCGCCCGGGAAATTGACGTTCGCCCAGGCGTTGCACTGCCACCCGAAGGCTGGCTCGATCAAGCCATGCTCGGCGCTATGAACCGCCGTCAGCTGGTTGGCAAAGGCTCGGCCGAAGTCCAGCAGCGCCTGCGCCGGTTCGCCGCCCCAGCGGATGATATCGGCAGTGGATTGCCATCCGCCCTGGTTACTGTGTGACGTACCCGGGTCCACCTCCATTCGCCGCGCAATGACTTCCCGAAGCTGGATGTTCAGGGTTCGGTCTGGAGGGCTTCCGGAACGGCCGACTCAGGATGAGCGAGGTAAGCACACGGCCAAATTGTCACGTCATTGGTGCAGAGTCAGCCTGACTTCGTTGCCTGTTTCTCAACGACAGGCCTACCCCTGAGTTCCCGAGCCAGTACTCGAAGAAGGAGCACTTCGATGATTCGCAGCGCGTTGCCCTCCGACGCCAAGGCCATTGCACAGATCCATGTCGGCAGTTGGCAATCCGCATACCGTGACCTGATGCCTGCCGAGTATCTTAACTCGTTGGGCGCGAACCTGGCCCGGCGTGAATCCCACTGGTTTCGCTCGATCGAGGCGGACGAATGCAAGGTATTCGTCGCGGAGCTTGACGGGCAGGTCGTCGGCTGGATATCGCTCGGAGCCAGCCGTGATGAAGACGCCGCGGCGACAAACACCGGTGAGGTCATGGCCATCTACGTTCTGGCCGATTTTTGGCAAATGGGTGTCGGGCTGGCCTTGTGGAACGCAGGCGTGCAATATCACCTGATCAACGCGTGATACTTGGACACATCCCGCTTCTGCAACAGCATCCTGAGCATCCGCTGCCCCCAATGCACGCCGGCCGCCTTGTAGCGCACCAGCGAGATCACCAGCGATAGCGCGCAGATCTGCGGTACATAGGTGATGCCCCACTGGGTGATGCGGCCCATGGCCCCGTTCCAGTGAAGGTTCGGCACCAGCTCGGTGAAGCGCAACGTCACGTACGCGGATGGATGCAGGGCCATGAACAGGTTGAGCAGCACGATACCCGGCACGCTAAGCAGGATGCCGCGCAGCAGGCGGCCTTCAGCCCAGCCCCACACGCGGGGTGCCAGCTTGGGCAGGAAGCAGCGGTTGAACAGCAGCGCGGCCAGCAGCCAGCAGGCCAGTTGCCAATAGTCGCCTTTGTTGATGACGCTGTTCACCAACTGGTTCAGCGGCTGCAGGAAAGCCGCCGCCACCGATCCGTGGTTGTGCTGGAGGGCGAACAGCCCGAGGAACCCTTCGTTGCCGGTCAGGGCGCTGGGTACCTGGCGGCTGAGCAGGCTCATCAGGCCATAGAACACCGTCAGCATGACCGACAGGGCGAGCGCGAACCTCAGCACCGCACTCCAGCGGAAGCGATGGCGCGTGGCGATGATGTGCTGGAGCGCCTGGTGGCGCGAGTGGATGAAGGCCGCGGCGTCCGCCGCGCTGATGATGCCCTTGCGCACCGGCGAAGCCTGCTGCACGTCGGCGTGCTGCTCCATCTCACGGATCAGCTGGCGGGCGATCCTGCTGCCCGATGCCCGGTTGACCTGGTGGATGTCCTCGTGGTTCTTCACGCCGTCGACGGCCTTTTTGAAACCACCGCTCAACACGCCGTCCAGGAACACCGCCTGCAACTTCGGCCCGATGAAGCGACAGGTGCCGCTGGCCTGCTGATGGGACACCACCGCCTGGGCGGCCACCACATGGCCGCTGGCGGTAAACACTTGCGGGTTGTCGCTATCGACCTGGTAGCGGTCCACGGCGAACACCGCATGGCGCTCTGGTGTATTCATGACCTCGCGCATCGCCGGCAGCATCCAGTCCGCGCTCATCGTGCCCCAGCCGTAGTTGACGGCGGTGTCGGCCAGGACTTCCAGATGATATTCGTAGATCAACTCGCCGGCGCCGCTGCAGGTATTGCAGGTGACCTGGCCGCCGCGGCAGGCGTGACAGACCACGCGGCCCGAGCCGTGGCAGCCATGGCAGATGACCCTCCCCGAGCCGCTGCACTGGAAACAGCGCTGTGGGGCGTTGTTCACGAAGGTGGGCGAGCTGCCCCGACCGTTGCAACCGGTGCATGTCATCCGGCACTGGCCGTAGCAGCGGGAGCAGGTGTAGCTGGCGTGGCCGTGGCAGGTCGAGCAGTTGCAAGTGCCTCGGCCGGCGCAGCCGTGGCAAGCCTCCACGCCGCAGCAGACCTCGCTGTCACTGAGTACGTGAAACCTGCCGGGTTCCCGGTAGCGGGCGACGTTGTTCTTCAGTTGCGCCTGCGTGTGTTCACGCAGGTAGCCGGGCGCATTCAGCAGTTGGTTCTGCCGCTGGGTGAGTACGGATCGGATATGAGCCTGGTCATACAAGGGGCCGGTCGCCCGGCGGACCGCCCGGCTCTGGTACTCGAATGCATGCTCGACGGTGACGGTGTAGGTGATTTCCGCACGGTGCTGCTCGATGGCCTCCACGCCGAACGGTGACGTGACCTTGTCGCCGAACGCTTCCTCGGCCTTGGCCTTCATGGCCTGGGCGATATCGTTGGCGGTGAATCCTGCTGTCCCTGACATGTGCAATCCTTGGCTGGGGTTTCGTCCGTGTGTCGAGCGGGCGACATATTGCCATTGGTGGCCGGGTTGTAACAGGTTGATATTCTGGAGTTCTGGCAGAGGGGCGCGGGTGTCTGGTTGGCGGCAGGAAAACAAACCAACTGCTCGTATCACCATTTACTCCAAGCACTGGCGATAGCCGGAATGTCACTTGATAATGACCCACACCCAGTCGCCAGCAAGGATTGCTTTCTCGATGTCATCCCTCCTATTGCTCAAGGCTTTCGCAGCCATTTTTGGAGCCCTATGGTCTGTGTGGCGAACGATTAGAGTATTGCGCATGAAGGAAGGCTCAATAGTCGAAGGTCAAGTCACTTACGTTGAAGGTAAACCCGGCATAGGTGGCCAGGCTTTATTGACCTTCAGCTACACCGCCAATGGACAGCGGTTTCAAGACCTGGGCCGAAACACTGGACGGCCATTCGGATACCCGGCTGAAGGAAGCGATCGCCCGTTACAACCGAGGCGACAGTATCGAGGTGTGGCACGCCAAAGCCGACCCCGAGGTGTGTTGTATTGGCGCACGGGTACCACCGCTCGAGTATGTAAAAAGAAGCGTTGTCGAGTGGTTGGAAAGCTTGGCAAAACTGTTTCGCTGAGGGGTAGGCTTTTTCTATCATCACGACCAGAAGCGGTGATTGCGGGTACTCATGGAAAAGAAGATCTGTCTCGAATGGCACAACGGGCGCACGAATGGTACGGAAGAAATTCATGATCAGGTTGTTGCCGAAGAGTGAACTCAAGGCGCTCTCGTTAAAAGCTGAAGCAGACTGTTTGACGCAGAGTGATCTTGCCGTCACTTGCGAACAATTTGAGGTTGAGCCGCGAGATGTGCTGAATGAGCTAGCCGTCTCGGTTGCGGAAGGCTATCTGCAGGGGGCTTTGACTTATGATTTTTGCGACACTGTCATGAACGGAATGATAAATGCCGTGGTTGACCTGGGCATGACTAACGAACTCCCTGAGCCCGCTTACTCGCTTTATCATGCGTTTGATCAAGGCGAATGGATTCGCAGTAGTGATCCACCGGAGACTGAACCCAGTGAGAAATACACAAAACCAATGGTTCAGGAAATAATGCGTACCCTAAAAGGTTAGGTGTTCAGTCTCTGTGTAAGTGGGTGAAGGAAAAATCTGCCGTTGAAAACAGCAGGGCGCGGTGGTCTTGACCTTGACTCGAGGTCGGCTGATGGGTGTCAGCCTTTACTGGGTCTGCCATTGGTGGCAGGCAACCGTCAGCCGCACGCCCAATCCAACTCCATCTTCTGCAAGTCCAACTGCCCATTGCCGCCACCGAAGTTGAAGCCGCCAAAGTCCTCTTCGAACTCCAGGTAATAGGGGCCGAACTCGGGGTAAGCCTGTTCGGGAAACATCGTACCGCCCAGGTGGTTGCGCCCGTGCAGGCGTTTCAGGTCGAGCGCATCACCTTGTTCGCTGAAGGCTGTTACGTAACCGCTGTCTCTACATTCATGATCCCATTCACGTGGCGGCTTGCCGACATTCGGGTCGCCTTCGCGTACCTGCGCCCGGATGGGAAACGCCGTTTCAATGCCCGCCGTACGGCCCTCACCCGGCAGCCAGGCAAGGGCGGGCGCATCAAAATTGCGGACTTTCATGTCGTAAAAATAATCGGCATAGCTTTGCACCAGCCAACCAGGCGCTTGCTTCAGCAAGGGATTGCCCGTCAGTTCGGGCACGGGGCAGAGTGCGCCATCGAACTCCGCCTGGGTCAGCCAGATCGCTACGTACGCCGTGCCCAGGATGTCGCTCATCTCGAAGTTCATGGGGTGGCGTGCTCGGCGATGTTCCCAGAAGGGCATCAGCGCGGGGTCGCTGGGGGGCTGCGGTGACAGCTCAGCGGCGAAGAAGGCCTCTATCGCCTCGCTGGACGGCAGTTCTTCGAGCTGGTCGTCGACGAACAGGCTGAGCGCCACGTAGTCGGCGCCCTGCGTGCGGTATTGCGCAGGCAGATGCAAGGTGAACGCGTGACGCAGCGGATAGCCGAGGCTTTTGCTCAGGGGCCACTGGTGTGGGGTGATGCCGGGGGGCAGGCCGAGGCTCCAGCCGCCGTTCCAGTGCGTGTCGCGATGGGTCGCAGGTTGCAGGCATTGGGGCTCACGCAACAGGTCATAGGCGAGGGTCAGTCGCGGGTCGGCCAGCAGCTTTTCGGGCTCGGGGTAGACCGCCTCGGGATTGCTGATCTCCAGGGCGCCGACCCGGTTGTCACGCACGCGCATGAGCAGGGCAAAGCCTGCCTCTGTCCGGTCGGCATACTGCGTCCAGCCGGCGGGCATCTCGGGGTCATCAGGCAGGCGTTGCAAGCCGGAGCGGGCGGACAGGGCATCCGCCAGGGGCATGCCGATGGATAGGCCCTCGATCATCTCCTTGGCCTGGAACGTCTTGTAGAAGCCCACCTTGCCGACTTTGCCGGCCATATCCACCTGCACGCTGAACCCTCTTGAGAAGGTATCGGGTACGCGGCCGTCGCCGTCGGGCGGCGACCACTGGCTGCCCATCAGGCGGGCGAGTTCCTCGACGGGCATCATCGGCCGCAGTGTCGCTATCCGTGCTGCTTTCATGCTTCAAGATCCTGGTGCTATGAGAGGTGAGGGCGTGGAAACGTGCGGGCGGAGAGCGCCGGGCGGGAACGGCAACTTCCCGCCCAGCCACTGAGCCTCCTCAACAGACCGCGTTGGCGCTCTGTTTATCCAGTACCGAGTCCATTTTCAACTGCGCGAGTTCGATCAGGTGCACTACGCCCATCGCGAGCTTGCGGTTTGCGCCGGTCTGGTTGTCGGCGTGCTCGTAGGCGGTGGCGGCGGCGGATTGGAGAATTGAGTGGATGTCGACGAGGGTGTCTTCCTGGTTCTCTGGTGTCGATGAATGATGGGAGCTTGCCGTGGAGGGCAGTGGAGCGGAGGTTGGCCCGGGATCCGGATCAAGATTGTAGTGAGACAGTGCCCGGTCGGCGATGCTGCAGTCGATGCTTGCTGAGCGGGATTGCGCCGGCGGGTTGGGAGTTGGTTTGAACATGATTCGATAACTCCAAGTGCTTGATTGGGAGCTATCACCATCGCTGCTAAACGAGAGGTGGCAGCCGTACGCAGGTTAGCAGACCGGTGCACTTGGAAACCGGCGCGCCCGAAGACGCCCTGCGCACGACCACCATAAAGACGAGGATCGAGAACCTCTCAAGGTGGTGTTTTGCGCAATGCAAGTGCACGACAGGCTGCTAAACCCGATCACTGATGAGCAGTGACGGGCCGAAGACTAGCGGGGGGATGGCGCGCAAAACAAGCAGTTGGGATTGTCTCGGAAATTTCACTCAAGGAAAAGAGAGCTGTCTTGCCGCGGCCTAAATGAGCCTCGTTTTTGGCTCTTGCCGCCAGGGGCGTTGTTGTTTGGGAAAAGTCCTACGAGCGCTTGGAGCTTGGAGATTTCAGCTAATGGAGAAGTAGCTGTCCTATTGGGAGCTGCAAAGCTGGCTCAAGCGGCTGGCAATAGGTGCAACAAAAAGCGCCATAAGGCGCCGACGACGGCTGGTGTAAGCAAACTGGCTGCGCTTGCGGACGGCCTGTTGAATGAGCTGCGTGGCGTGTTCGAGGCTCGCGACTCCGAAAGGTTTGCCCACTAAAGACCAAGTGCCAGCCGTCTGCGGTGAGTCGTCTGGTAAGGGCTTCTCAGGTACCGGATGAGGTATCGACGATAGTTGATCACTAGAACTAGCGACCAAGAAGACATCGGCAAGAGTTGGGCATTTGAAGCTGGAGCTAATGTGTGTCTCATTTGCTGATTGCATACCCCTTGGTTAGGTGAAAAGTGAATACGGGACCAAGGGCGCCGCGTCGAGTCCAGAGGGGCATGTCAACACTGCAGTGCCGTCGCGCCTGCCTGCTCTGAGGGGGGGCAGGTTGCAGATGTGGCAAAATGATGGCAATTTGATCTCTCCTTAAGGAGATTCGTATGGCTAGGACGATGGAACTTCGAAATTTTGACTTTGGTAATGAAGCAGGGGATGACGCGAGTAACGAGGAGTTGGAGTCGTATTTTGTCGAACAGGAGGATTTTCCTAATTATCTGAAAAAGAATAACCGTGTGTTGATTACTACAGCGCGTAAAGGGGTTGGGAAATCTGCTTTACTCAAGCGGTTGGCGGCAGTGCTGAGGGACTCACCCGGCGAGCCTATGGTTATCAACTGTCGCGGTTCCGACTTGGCAAGGGATGCTTTCAAACTTACAGCGCCGTTAATAACACCAAATGACTACATTAGAGATTGGATGATAAGGATATGCGCTCTTGTTAATAGGGAGATTGCGAAGAATATCAAGCTCGCTTTGACGGATGACCAAATAACTTTAGTCGAATCAGCTGAAATTGATGGATTTAAAGAGCGAAATCTTATTAGTTGTCTTACGTCGCGTTTTGAAAAGTTTCTCGATAAATTTGGGGCCAAATCTCAAGAAATAAGAAATCATGTTGAGATTTTGAAAAGAAATCCTACGCCGATAATTTATATACTTATTGATGATTTGGATGCGACTTTTCAGAATACGGAATTGGAATGTCTGTCGCTAAGTACGTTCTTCTCGGCTTGTCGCTATTTGGCTCAGGATGTGACAGGGGTAAATTTTAGAATAACCATGCGCAGTGATGTTTGGCCAACCATTCGCAGATACGATGAATCGTTGGATAAATTGGAACAATATGTAGCGGAGATCAATTGGAGTGCCGAGGAGTTTAGAGCTCTCCTGGCTAAGCGTATTGAGTCTCAATACAAGGAGAGCGGGATCATGCCTCCCGCACAAGATGAGCTTGAAAGCTGCGAAAGTCACGAGGAACGTCTCCTAAATCTACTGTTTGTTGCAAAGGTTGAGTGGGGGCAAAAGAACGTCCACTCCTATAAAGTTATCCATACATTGTCGTATGAACGTCCGAGATGGGCTGTTCAACTGTGTAAGCTTGCTCAGAAAAGCGCTGTTCGGAGGCGCAATAAAGTAATATCAAAAGAAGATATTGATGATATCTGGGGGGATTACGGGGTAAGGCGAATAGCTGATTTGGTGGCTGAGCACAAACATCAGTGCAAGCAAATTGAAGAGCTTATAACGGCATTCAGAGGCACGGACAGGCGACTTAGCCGAGATGAATTGCTGACTTTTGTCCGCAATCGGATCCTGAATCATGTAACGCCATACATAGATTCAAAAAAAGCTACTACGCAATTGGAGGTGGCAAATTTCTTGTATAGAATTGGATTTTTGGTAGGGAGGTCGGATGAGGTGTCTGGAGACTATGAGCATTATAATTTTAGGGAGATGCCTGATCTCTTGTCATCTCGTACGGATAACGACTTTAATATGAAGTGGGAAATTCATCCGTGTTACAGGCAGGCTCTTGATATAAAGAAACTCAATAAGTCGCAGCGAGCCAAGCGGGGTATTCGTAGTTAGCTATTCCAATGCCAACTGGTGAAGCGAGCCTTGGAGGTTTCGCATTATATGCCGTAACTTCGGCCTGCTCATAAGCCGCTGCCAGCTCTCCATTCGTCTACATGGACCTGTCGGGCGGTTCTAGGGTATGTACGAAATGTTTTCGAGCGAAGGCCAGGCAAGATGAAAACCGGCGAGTAAGCGCAGTTGACTGGGGTCAATGAGCATTCCGAGCCGGTTTTCAACGCAGTCTGGGTAAGTGTAGATACATTTCGTACAGAGTTAGAAAGTTTCAGTCAAGGGAAAGGGAGGCGTCTTGCTGGCCACTGAAAACCCGGCTGATGCAACCGGCCATCCGTGCGGGTTGGTTGGAGTCGCCCGCCCAGACATCTCCTATGAGAGGCAAGCCTCTCGTCCGATATTCACCAACTGGCCCCACGATTCACCCTGTTCCCCTCAACAACGCCAATTCACAGGGAACGGAATCGCTCATGAAAGCAATCAACTACAAGGCCTATCGGAACACGCGGGGTTTCGAGGAGCGCGTGCGCTTCCTGGTGCTGCACTACACCGCCGGCAACTTCGCCTCTTCAATCGCCTCGCTGACCGGCCCCAGCGTCAGCAGCCATTACCTGGTGCCCGATGTCACCGACCCGAGCTATGTCCAGGCCGGCTTCAGCCAGCAGGAAATCTTCAGCCTGGTCGACGAAACCAAGGGCGCCTGGCATGCGGGCACCAGTGCCTGGGGCGGCAGAGCGCGCCTGAATGACACCTCGATCGGCATCGAGATCGTCAACCTGGCTTCCGAGAGCGGCGGCGTGTTCACTTTCCCGCCTTATGAGCCCCGGCAGATCGAGGCCGTGAAACAGTTGTCGCTGAATATCCTCGCCCGTTATCCCAATATCGGCCCGACCCAGGTGGTCGGTCATTCGGATATCGCCTGGAGCCGCAAGAGCGATCCGGGCGCGGCGTTTCCCTGGTGTGAGCTGTCTCTGGCGGGCGTCGGGGCCTGGTTCGATGGGGCGACGCGCGATGGCTACCAACGGCAATACACCCGTGATGGGCTGCCATCCCAAGCCACGGCCCTGGCGCTGTTCAAGAGGTACGGTTACGAGGTGACGGGCGCGGACACGCCGGCAGGTTTCAAGCAGTTGGTCCGGGCCTTCCAGTTGCATTTCCGGCCGACGAATTATGATGGGGTGTTTGACGTCGAGACTGCAGCCATCCTCGCCGCGCTGGTGGCGAAGTATTTCCCGGCAGTCGGGTAACGATGCGCTCGCGCTCGGCCGGGGAGGTTGGCCTTGCGCGAGCCACATCAGGTTATGGCTTTCAGTCCGTCACGCTACCCTGCGGAACCTTGCCGGCAAAACTGTCCACCAGGCTCGCCACCACCATCTCACCCATCCGCGTCCGCGTCTGCACGGTCGCGCTGGCGCGGTGCGGTTGCAGCACCACCTGCTCGTTGCTGAACAGTGCTTCCGGCACGCGTGGTTCATCGACGAACACATCCAGCGCCGCACCGGCGATGTCGCCAGCGGCAAGCGCCGCCACCAGGTCGGGCTCGTTGACCAGCTTGCCGCGCGCGACGTTGACCAGGTAGCCGCCCTTGCCGAGCGCCTGGAGCACTTCGGCATTGATGAGGCCCTCGGCCTTGTCGGCCGCCGCTGCGAGGATCAGCGCATCACTGTCGCGCGCCAGTTGCTTGAGGTCGGCGACGAAGGTGTGGCTGACGTCGCTCATCGGTTTCAGGTCGGTGTAGCTGATCGGGCAGCCGAAGGCGGCGGCGCGGGTAGCGACCGCGCGGCCGACCCGGCCCATGCCGACGATGCCGATACGCATGCCCGAAACCTGCCGCGCCAGCGGCAGTGGGGCCAGTGGCGTCGGGCTGTGCGGCCAATGGCCGGAACGCACGTAGCGGTCGCTGGTGCACAGGCCGCGGCACACGGAAATCAGCAGGCCGATGGCCAGGTCGGCGACGTCTTCGGTCAGCGCGCCGATGGTGGCGGTCACGCGGATGCCGCGGTCCCTGGCGTAGGCCAGGTCGACCGCGTCGGTGCCGACGCCGTTGACCGCCACCACTTCCAGCTTGGGCAGCTGCGCCATCAGCGCCTGGGTGATGCCGGTGTGGCCACCGGTGATCACGCCGCGGATGTTGGCGCCGTGTTCCTGGATATAGGCGGCCTTGTCGGCCTGTTCGAAGTAGCGGCGAATGGTGAACAGCTCGGCGAGTCGCGCGTTGATTTCCGGAATCAGGATCGGGCTGAGCTGCAGGACTTCTGGCTTCATGTGAACCTCGCGTAGCGGAATAAAAAAGCCGGGTTAACCACGCCCGGCGAAAGGCATGTTGGTGGCCATGACGGTCATGTTCAGCACGTTGGCCGACAGCGGCAGGCTGGCCATGTAGCGCACGGCATCGGCCACGTGCTGGACGTCGACCATCGGCTCGACGGCGATGGTGCCGTTGGCCTGGCGCACGCCCTTGGTCATGCGCACCGAGAGGTCGGTGAGGGCGTTGCCGATGTCGATCTGGCTGCTGGCGATGCTGAATTCGCGGCCGTCCAGGGCCAGGGATTTGGTCAGGCCCAGCACCGCGTGCTTGCTGGCGGTGTAGGCGCTGCTGAAGGGGCGCGGGGTGTGCGCCGAGATCGAGCCGTTGTTGATGATCCGGCCGCCCTGCGGCTGCTGCCGGCGCATCAGGCCGAAGGCGCCCTGGGCGCAGAGGAAGACACCGTTGAGGTTGGTGTCGATCACGTTGCGCCACTGTTCGAAGGTCAGCTCGTCCAACGGGACGGCGGGGGCATTGATGCCGGCGTTGTTGAAGACCACGTCGAGCCGGCCGTAGTGGGCGTCGATGGTGGTGAACAGGTTTTCCACGCTCTTGGGGTCACGTACGTCGGTGGGGACGGCCAGGGCCTGGTGGCCGTCGAGGGCGGCTTGGTCGACCAGGGCCTGCAACGGCTCGGGGCGGCGCCCGGCGAGCACCACGGTGAAGCCGTCGGCCAGCAGGCCCAGCGCCACGGCGCGGCCGATGCCGCTGCCGGCGCCGGTGACGAGGGCGACTTTCAGGGTGGGATTGGACATGTTGTTATCTCCTGTTCGATTCGCTGGGGTCGGGGTTCAGGGGCGCGGGCCGACGCGCATTTCCAGTTGGCCGATGCCGTCGATGCCGGCGTTGATGAGGTCGCCCGGGTGCAGGGTGTCGACGCCGGCGGGACTGCCGGTCATGATCAGGTCGCCGGCGCGCAGGGGGATCGCCTGGGAGATGCGGCTGATCACTTCGCTGACCGACCAGATCTGGTTGTCGAGGCTGTCGCGCTGGCGTTCCTGGCCGTTGACGTTCAGCCACAGTTCGCCGGCGGGATGGCCGGCGCGGCTGACCGGGACGATGGCGGTCATCGGCGCGGCACCGTCGAAGACCTTGGCGCCTTCCCACGGCAGGCCCTGTTCCTTGGCCTGGCGCTGGACGTCGCGGCGGGTCAGGTCGAGGCCGGCGGCGTAGCCCCAGACGTGGGCGAGGGCCTCGCTCTCGGGGATGTTGGCGCCGCTTTCGCCGATCGCCACCACCAGTTCGATTTCGTGGGCGAAGTCCTCGGTCTGGGTCGGGTACTGCACTTCACCCGTGGCGTCGATCACGTTGCTCGCCGGTTTCATGAAGAACACCGGTGGCTTGCGCGCCTGGCCCTGGCTGTCAGGCCAGGGGTAGTTGCGGCCGACGCAGAACACCCGTCCCACGGGAAAGCGTTGCTGGCTGCCGGCGACCGGCAGGGTGACGGGCACATCGGGCGTGAAGACGTAGTCGGTCATGGTCATGTTGTTCTTGGCCTTGTTGGAGGCTTGAGCTTACGGCGGCCTTCGCTTGCGAAGTTGGACGAAAGCCGCCTCGTGTTGGAAAAAACCGGGTTCCTGGTTTCAGCGCGCCTTGAGTTCGATGCGGTACAGCTTGCCCAGCAGGAACGAGTAGGACAGGGTGCCGATCAGTGCCACGCCGCCGATGAACCAGAAAGCCCAGGCGAACGAGCCGGTGGCGTGGACGATCGCACCGATCACGATCGGTGTAACGATGCCACCGATGTTCGCCGCCAGGCTGGTGATGCCGCCGGTGAGGCCGATCAGTTCCTTGGGCGCCACTTCCGACACCGCCGCCCACGAGGCCGAGGCGATGCCCTGGGCGAAGAAGGCGATGGTGAGGATGGCGATGCAGACCAGGTTCGAGTCGGTGAAGTTGACCAGCATGATCGACATGCCGAGCATCGAGCCGACCACCAGTGGCAGCTTGCGGGCGAAGGACATCGAGTAGCCACGACGGATCAGCAGGTCGGAGACGATGCCGGCGAGCAGGATGCCAACGGTGGCGCCGACAAACGGCAGCACGGCGAAGATCCCGGCCTTGATCGTGGTCAGGTGGCGCTCCTCGATCAGGTAGGTCGGGAACCAGGTCAGGAAGAAATACAGTGCCGAGGTGCTGGCGAACTTGCCGATGCAGATCGCCCAGATCTGCCGGTAGCGGAACAGCTCGCCGATCTGTTTCCAGTTCAGGCGGGTGCGTTCCTGGCTGCTCTTGACCAGGCCGCCGCCGGCCTCGATGTACTTGAGTTCTTCCGGGCTGACCTTCTTGCAGTTCAGCGGGTCGCGATACACGTACAGCCAGAACACGCCGAAGACGATGCCGATCAGGCCGGTGCTGTAGAACACATGGCGCCAGTCGTAGGTGGTGGCGAGCCACAGCAGCGCGCCGGTGAACAGGGCCGTACCGAGGTACTGGCCGCACACGTAGATGCTGCTGGCCATGCCCCGTTCCCGTGCCGGGAACCACACGGTGACCGCGCGGCTGTTGGCCGGGAAGGCCGGTGCCTCCATGGCGCCGACGGCCAGGCGCAGGCCGAACAGCGAGGCGAAGCCCGAGGCCAGGCCCTGGCAGACGGTGACCGTCGACCAACTGATCAGCGACACGCCGTAGGTGAGTCGCGAACCGAAGCGGTCGGCGATGAACCCGGCCGGTACCAGGGCCAGGGCGTAGGTCCAGGCGAAGGCGGAAAAGATCAGGCCCATCTCGATCTTGTCCAGGCCCAGGTCCTTGGCCATGAAGGGGGCGGCGATCGAGATGTTCACCCGGTCGATGTAGTTGATGATGGTGGCCACCAGCAGCAGCGACAGCATGACCCAGCGGCGCCGGGTGGGCAGGCTGCGGGACGAGGCGGCCTCCATGGGCGCGGCGACCACGGACGCGGCGCTGCTCGGGGAAGTGTGTGAGTTCGACATGAGTAGACCTTGTTATTGTGGGTGTAGGCGGTTTCTTGCGCGCAGCCGAATCCGTCGCCCGCGAAATCGCGGACAAGGCCAACAGGGGGCGGATCGGGAGCGCGCGGCGGCGCTGTCAGGTGTTCAGGTGCACCGGACTGTGGGGTTCATGGCGATGGGGGGCGGGAGGTCGACAAGCGACGGAAGCAGGGTCATGACGTGCGCACCTTTGATTGTTGTTGGATGAGGTGGAGCTGCATTGGTCATAACAGTGGTCGTATGACTCGATAGAATCAATTGGTGCGTTAGATCATTTTTCCCGCTTGAAACCGGGTGGGGTGGGCTTGTCCAAAAAATCAAAAATCGATCGATTTTCGGCGGTTTCCTGGTTCTTATTTTAAGTCGTTGTTTTTAAATGAATTTATATTGATTCTCGATTTTGCCCGTTTTGGACAATTGAACTCGTCGGTTGGGAGGCAGAAAAACAGGTTTCAAGATGTGTCGTCGTACCACTATTGAATCCTGTCGGGGTACAGCCGCAGAATCGAGGCTGTCGGCGCGCACCGTTCGAGGCGATACCGACCTGCCCACGCACTGATCGAGGAACCCCGGACGATGTCGTCAGCCCACCGAGTACCGACCTATGGCATGCAGCAACGCAGCGAGTTGACCGACTTCTACATTCGCGACAAGAAGGGCCGTCGCGCCGAGACCAGCCCGCATCGCCATGAGTACTTCCAGATCCAGGTCAACCTCGGTGGCGACACCGTGCAGCACATCGGCAGTGTCGAGCGGCCGTTCCCGCGCAATACCCTGGCGTTCATCCTGCCGCACCGGGTGCATGTGATCCCGCATCCGGAAGAGAGCAACTTCATGGTGATCAACTTCTCCCAGCATTTCCTGCTGCCGCACCTGCAGTGCGACCCGATGGACCTGGAGGAGGTCTCGATCCTGCTGGCCCCGGAGTTGTCGCCGTTCCGCTTCCAGGAGCACCTGGACTTCATCCTCGGCGATGAGGATTTCGCCCGGGTCTGCGGCCTGATCGAGCAGATGCGGGCGCTCGACGAGAACCGCCAGTTCGGCACCCGCGAGATGCTCAAGGGCTTGCTGCTGCAACTGATCGGCAGCGTCTGCGCCCTGTATGCCGAGCCGCTCAAGCGCCTGGCCGAGGAGAATGCCGCCGAAGTCAGCCGCCGCGATGCGTTGAGCCGGATGTCCGAGTACCTGCGCAAGAACATCGCCGACCCGGACCTGAGCCTGGTCAAGGTGGCGGCCGCGACCTATCTCTCGCCGACGTACCTGACCCACTGGCTGCGCAAGGAGATCGGCAAGACCTTCACCGAGCTGGTGCTGGAGCGGCGGATGCATGCGGCGCGCAACTACCTGCTCAATGGCACGCGTGCGGTGGGCGAGGTGGCGCGCCTGTGCGGCTTTGCCGACGAGGCCTATTTCTCCCGGCGCTTTCGACAGATCCATGGCCAGCCGCCGGGGCAGTTCCGTCGCCAGCAGCTCAACCCGGATACGCCGCAATCGCCATTGGACACGTGAGCCGCGTCGCAGGTTGGACACTAGTGTCCTGTGTGGCTAATTCGCTTACTCAACTTCGCGTCCAAGTCTTCGCCAGGCGGCGTTGCCATTCCTCGCCGTAGCCCTGCTACGACTCGTCATGGCGCCTTGCCTGGCAAACTCTTGGACGCAAATTTAAGTATTCGAATTAACCGTACAGGACACTAGGGTAAGATGTGGCGATTCCAATCACCGCGTCCCCCTTATAGCAGTCGACGGTAACAGCATGATCGAAGTAACCGAGGTTTCCATCGCGCAATTGCGCGCCGCGCTCGAATCCGGCCAGACCACAGCGGTCGAACTGGTCCAGGCCTATCTCGCCCGGATCGATGCCTACGATGGCGCCGACACGCCCACCGCGCTCAACGCCGTGGTGGTACGCAACCCCGAGGCGCTCGACGAGGCGCGGGCTTCCGACGCGCGCCGGGCGCGAGGCGAGACCCTGGGCCCGCTCGATGGGATTCCCTACACGGCCAAGGACAGCTACCTGGTCAAGGGCCTCACCGCCGCCTCCGGCAGCCCGGCCTTCAAGGACCTGGTCGCCCATCGCGATGCCTTCACCATCGAGCGCCTGCGCGCCGCCGGGGCGATCTGCCTGGGCAAGACCAACATGCCGCCGATGGCCAATGGCGGCATGCAGCGGGGCGTCTATGGTCGGGCCGAGAGCCCGTACAACGCCGACTACCTGACGGCGCCCTTTGCCTCGGGCTCGTCGAACGGTGCGGGCACCGCCACCGCGGCCAGCTTTTCCGCCTTCGGCCTGGCCGAGGAAACCTGGTCGAGCGGTCGTGGGCCGGCCTCGAACAACGGCCTGTGCGCCTACACCCCGTCGCGCGGGGTAATTTCGGTACGCGGCAACTGGCCGCTGACGCCGACCATGGACGTGGTGGTGCCCTATGCCCGGACCATGGCCGACCTGCTGGAAGTGCTCGACGTGGTGGTTGCCGAAGATTCGGACACCCGTGGCGACCTGTGGCGCCTGCAACCCTGGGTAGCGATTCCGAGCGTGGCTTCGGTGCGGCCCGAGTCCTATCCGGCCCTGGCGGTTGGCCCCCAGGCCCTGGCCGGCAAGCGCCTGGGCGTGCCACGCATGTTCATCAACGCCGACCCTGAGGCGGGCACCAGCGACGCCCCGGGCATCGGCGGCCCGACCGGGCAGCGCATCAACACCCGCGCCTCGGTGATCGACCTGTGGAAACAGGCACGCCAGGCGCTGGAAGCCGCCGGTGCCGAAGTGTTCGAGGTGGACTTCCCGCTGGTGTCCAACTGCGAGGGCGATCGTCCCGGTGCGCCGACGGTGTTCACCCGCGGGCTGGTGTCCAAGGCGTTCCTGCATCATGAACTGTGGGACCTGAGCGCCTGGGCGTTCGACGATTTCCTGCGGGCCAACGGCGATCCGAAGCTCAATCGCCTGGTGGACGTCGACGGGCCGAAGATCTTCCCGCACGACCCGGGCACGCTGCCGAACCGCGAGGGTGACCTGGCCGCCGGCATGGACGAGTACGTGCGCATGGCCGAGCGCGGAATCACGCCCTGGAACGAGATCAACACGCTGCCTGACGGCCTGCGCGGGCTGGAGCAGACCCGGCGCATCGACCTCGAGGACTGGATGCAGGAGCAAGGGTTGGATGCGGTGCTGTTCCCGACCGTGGCCGACGTTGGCCCGGCCGATGCCGATGTGAACCCGGTGTCCGCCGACATTGCCTGGAGCAACGGTATCTGGGTCGCCAACGGCAACCTGGCGATCCGTCACCTGGGCGTGCCGACGGTCACCGTGCCGATGGGGGTGATGGCCGATATCGGCATGCCGGTGGGCCTGACCTTCGCCGGCCGGGCCTATGACGACTCGGCGCTGCTGCAATTGGCCGCGGCTTTCGAGGCGACCGGCAGCAAGCGCCTGGTCCCGCCGCGGACCCCGCCGCTGGGTGTCGGCGAACAGTAAGTACCGCAACGGGATTGGCGCCGCGCTGGCGCCAATCCTGCCGGATCATTTCAGGCGGGAGTTCTCCGGCCTTATTTCCTGTCTTTTTCGGCGGACCTGGCCTGTGCCCGGTACTGCTTCACTTCGCCCAGGCGCAAGCCTTCGGGCAGGTCGCCGCGATGCTTGCTGTGGCCGACGCGCTGGGCGTTGTAGATGCCGGTGTGGCCGGACACCAGGTAGCTGGCGATACAGGCGATGGCCGCGAACGGCGCGATCTCGGGACCGAACAGCTCCATCGCCATGACGATGGTCGCCAGCGGCGTATTGGCCGCGCCGGCGAACACCGCGACGAAGCCGAGCCCGGCGAGCATGGCGAATGGCAGGTGCAGCAGTGGGGCGAGGGCGTTGCCCAGGGTGGCGCCGATGTAGAACAGCGGGGTCACTTCACCGCCCTTGAACCCTGATCCCAGTGAGGTCACGGTGAATGCCAGCTTGCCGAACCAGTCCCACGGCGCGACCGGTACCTGGAACGACTGGACGATGCCGGGAATGCCCAGGCCGATGTACTGATGGGCATCCAGTGCCCAGACGGCGAGGGCGATCACCGCGCCGCCGAGCAGTGGCCGCAGCGGAGGGTATTTGATCAGCCGTTTCACCCAGGCGCCCAGCCGGTGGGTGGCGCTGGCGAACAGCAGGCCGGCCAGGCCGAACACGACACCGGCCAGTACGGTCGCGGTGATGCTCCAGAACTGCACCGGCACCACTTCGCCAATCGGGTAGTGGCTATGCACCACGCCCCAGGCCAGGCCGACCTGGTCGGCAACGATGGCCGCGACCATGCAGGGAAACAGCGCGTCGTAACGCATCCGGCCGATAGCCAGCACCTCCAGGCCGAACAGTGCTCCGGCCAAAGGCGTACCGAACACCGAGGCGAAACCGGCACTGATGCCGGCCATGAGGATGATCCGCCGGTCTTCGCGGCGCAGGCGCAGCCAATGGGTCAGTTGGTCGGCGAGGGCGCCGCCCATCTGCACCGCGGTGCCTTCGCGGCCGACCGAGGCGCCGAACAGGTGCGACACCAGCGTACCGCCCAGCACCAACGGAACCATGCGCAGCGGCACGGTCTTCTTCGGGTCGTGGATTTCATCGATCAGCAGGTTGTTGCCGGCGTCCACCGGCTTGCCCAACCAGTGATAGACCAGCCCGACGGCCAGTCCGGCCAGCGGCAGCAGCCAGATCAACCCGGGATGGCTTTCGCGCCATTGGGTGGCGTGCTCCAGTGAGAACAGGAAAAACGCCGAGGCGCTGCCGGCCAGCACGGCCACGACACAGGCCAATAGCAGCCATTTGCCAAGGTAGGGCAGGAGATCGAGTTGTTCGGGGCGTGAAAATCTGGACATAGGGTCAGCCACAGGAATCGAGGGGGCCTGACCAACGGGAAATCTGCACGCGCGCGCCTACAGACCTGTGGTGATCAGGTGTCTGTAGGCATCATCAGCTGCAGCACAGCGGTTGGGTACGGAGGAATGCCATCTCCGGAGCGTCGATCATAGCCAAGTGGCGGTGTGCTTGTAAAATCTTGTTACGTGTTGGGCGCGGTGCGCTGGGCCTTGATGATCAATGAGGCTGGCAATGGCGCTTCGGGCAGGCGCGGCTCCTCGATGGACTCCAGGCGCCAGGCCGGGGCGAGGGTGGCGAGCCAACTGCTCAGGGTGCGGTAGAACCAGGGCATCGGTTGCCAGTCGCCGGCGCCCATCGCGGTGAAGTGCTCGACCCGCCAGCCGTCCGCATAGGGCGGCTCCACGCACAATGGGTGCAGCGTCTGGATGATCAGGTGGGCGTCGGGGCGGGCCGTGTCGGCGAGGGCCGCCAGCAGGTCGGCGGTCTGTTCGTCGAGCAGGGAGAAGTTGCAGGCGATCACGTCGAAGTCCGTGCCGAGCCGCTGTGGTTCGGCAATCACCTCGGCATAGGACCGGCAGTGGAATTCGCCGGCACCGGCCTGTGCGGCCAACTCCAGCAGCCGCGGTGACACGTCGACACCGGTGAGCTGGCCACCGTGTTCGACCAGGGCCCGGCACAGCCAGCCTTCACCACAACCGACATCCAGCACCCGGCCGGGCAGATAGGGCCGCACGGCATCGATGATCGCCGCATTGGTGACCTCGCGGCGGCTGCGTATCTGGCCCTCGCGAACCGCCGTGGTCCAGGCCTGGGCGTTGCCGGACCAGCTGTCGATCAGCGCCTGTGAGGGATCGTCGTGCATGTCGGCCGCCGTGCGTGGAGGGTTGATCCACGCAGTCTGCCGCCGAATGCACGTTCGTGGCTAGTCCGCTCCCTGTGGCTACAGGGTGAACTTGCCCACCAGCATCTGCAGGTGGTTGCCCAGGCGGGTCAGCTCGACGCTCGACGAGGCGGTTTCCTCGCTGGCCGCCGAGGTCTGTTCGGAGATGTCGCGGACGTTGATCACGCTGCGGTTGATCTCTTCGGCCACCGCGCTCTGTTGCTCGGCCGCCGTGGCGATCTGGTGGTTCATCGACTCGATGGCCTGCACCGACTCGCTGATGCCATGCAGCGATGTGCCGGCCTGGCGGGTCAATTCGACGCTGCTGTGGGTCAGGGCGCGGCTGCTTTCCAGGCTGAGGGCGACCTTGTCGGTGCCGCCCTGCAGGCCGGTGATCAGTTGCTCGATTTCCTCGGTGGAACTCTGGGTGCGCTGCGCCAGGCTGCGTACTTCGTCGGCGACTACGGCGAAGCCGCGACCGGCTTCGCCGGCACGGGCGGCCTCGATGGCGGCGTTGAGCGCCAGCAGGTTGGTCTGTTGCGCCACCGACTTGATGACGTCGAGCACGCTGCCGATCTTGTCGCTTTCCTGCTTGAGGTCGTTCATCGCCGCGGTGGAGTTGCCGACTTCGCCGGCCAGCCGCTCGATCTGCGCCATGGCCTGGGCCAGCACCTCGTCGCCGGCGCGGGCTTCGTGGCTGGCGTTGACGGCGGCGCTGGAGGCCTGCTCGGCGTTGCGCGCGACGTCCTGCACGGTTGCGGCCATTTCGTTCATGGCGGTGGCGACCTGGTCGGTCTCGTGTTTCTGGTTGTTGACGCCGCTGCGGGTCTGCTCGGTGACCGCCGACAGTTGCTCGGCGGCGCCGGAAATGCGGATCACACCGTCGCGCAGGCCGCCGATCAGCTCGCGCAGGTTGACGGTCATGCGTTGCATGCTCAGTTGCAGCAGGCCCAGTTCGTCGCGACGCGAGACCGTGGAATGGTCGGTCAGGTTGCCGCTGGCGACCTGTTCGGCCCGGCGCAGGGTTTCCATCAGCGGGCCGACGATCAGCCGGGTGATGGCCCAGGCGGCGATCACGCCGAGCAGCAGCGCGGCGAGCAGGGCACCGCCGAGCAGGTTGCGCGCAGCCAGGACGTCATCGCGACGCTGGTCGACCTGGTCCTGCGACAGTTGCTGGGTGGCAGCGAGCAGGTTCCTGATATCGCCATCGAGCTGCACCTGGGCGCTATCGGCCTTGCCCTGGGCGTCGGCGAACAGGGCGACGGTATCGCGGTAGCTGGTCATGGCCTGCAGCAGGCGTTGCACGTCGCTGTCTGAGGACGCAGGAAGGTGGCCCGGGAGGGTCTTGATATA
Organism: Pseudomonas vanderleydeniana; assembly: GCF_014268755.2. Taxonomy (NCBI): domain Bacteria; kingdom Pseudomonadati; phylum Pseudomonadota; class Gammaproteobacteria; order Pseudomonadales; family Pseudomonadaceae; genus Pseudomonas; species Pseudomonas vanderleydeniana. The sequence continues at coordinate 2,811,607 of NZ_CP077093.1, forward strand.
GGTGATCGCATCTTCGATGGCGTCCCTGGCCGGTTTCTGCAACTCGGGCTTGAGGCTGTAGCTGTAGCCGCGCAACTGGAAGCGTGCCTGCTGGACCACGGTCTGCGCCTTTACCAGGTTGTCGATCTGGGCCTGGTCGCCATTGGGCGAGGTGGCCATTTCCATGAGCTTTTTCAGTTGCGCCACGGCCAGGTCGGCATGCCCGCCAAATACCGCGCGGGTGGCGTCCCGGGCCTGGACGGCCTGGCTGAAATCGTTGAAGTGCGCCCGGTAGCTCTTGGCGACCGTGGTCGCGGTGTCGAGCAAAGGCTGGCTGGCCGGGGAATGGAACACCGAGCGGTCGTGGGCCAGGTGGTTGTCGAGACTGTCGAGCAGCTTGACCACGGCGGCGGCGCGCTCGGCGTCCGGGTTGATGCTGTAGAACAGCCGGCTGTTGCGCACGTCGCGGGTCAGGTCGTTGAGCTTGGCGATGTCGAGGATGCGGTCGCTACGATCCCCGAGGGCCTGAATGCCCAGCCAGCCGGTGAGGGCAATCAGCAGGGTCAGCAGCATGACGGCACCAAAGCCCAAGGTGAGCTTGGCTCTGACACTGATGTTCTCCAACAGCCTGTTAAGTGGGGCAAGCATTCGGGCAATCTCCGCCGTGACAAACCGCTGATATGAAAGGGGCCGTACCCCGGTCGAAGGGGCACCGCTGGAATATCGGTCGGGAAAATTGAAACTTTATGTTTCAGAGTGTGTATTTCTTACCGGCTTCTGGCGCAGATGCCCTGCACGGCGGAGCTGGGGGGGAGCATGACGGCCCGGTCCGGTATCTGTGATACTGGAAACCTTTCGTCAGAAGATCTCATCGAGCCTTGCAGGGAGCGGCCCTGATTGGCGGCCAGCCAGGAGACAATAAGGATGTTGGCGGTACTCAAGCGTTATCCGACTTCGGTCAATCTGCTGCTGTTTTCTACGCTGGTCCTGACCCTGGGGCGGGCGATCACGCTGCCGTACCTGGTGATTTTCCTGTCCACCCAGTTTTCCCTGGCGATCAGCGAGATCGGCATGACGGTCGGCTGTGCGCTGGTGGCCGGTTCATTGCTCAGTGTCTACAGCGGCTACCTGACGGACCGCGGCTCCAGTTTTCGCCTGATCCTGGGCTTCACCCTGCTGTTCATGCTTGGTTTCATCGGCATGTGCGTCACCCATCGGCTGTGGTTGTTCTTCCTCTTCCTGGTGCTGTTCAACTTCGCCTACGCGGCGATCGACGTGGTGGTCAAGGCGACCCTCGGCCGTGTGCTGGCGGAGTCGGAGCAGTCCGGGGTGTTCTCGGCACGTTATACGCTGATCAACATCGGCTATGCGGTGGGGCCATTCGTGGGCGCTGGGTTGGCGCACCTGGATGTCCGGCTGCCGTTCGTGGTCTCGGCGTTGCTGGGGGCGGTGGCGTTCCTGGCGTATTACCAGTTCGGCGAGCGGCACCTGGCACCGGTCGACCGCACCAGTGTACCGGTGTCCTTCATCGGCGTGGGGCGGATCCTGCTCAAGGACAAGCGGCTGGTCTGCTTCACCCTGGGGGGTGTGCTGAGCGCCGTGGTGTTCGGGCAGTTCACCGCGTACCTGTCGCAGTACCTGGTGACCACCACCAGCCCGGAATTCACCTACCACATCATCAGCGCGGTGGTGGCGGTCAACGCCGTGGTGGTCATCAGCCTGCAGTTCCTGATAGGCAAGCGTATCAGCCATGAACACCTGAACCTGTGGCTGACCGCCGGCTTCACCCTGTTCCTGCTGGGGGTGACGGGCTTTGCGCTGTCGAGCACGATGCTGCACTGGTCGTTGGCGATGGCGGTGTTCACCCTGGGCGAAATCATCGTGTTCCCGGCCGAGTACATGTTCATCGACCGGATCGCGCCGGCGCACCTGCGGGGCATGTACTACGGGGCGCAGAACCTGTCTTCCCTGGGCGGCGCGATGGGGCCGGTGCTGTGCGGTTTCGCCCTGGCCTGGTGGGCGCCACAGTTCATGTTCTACATGCTGGCCGGGTTCATCATCGCCGGTGGCTGCTTCTACCTGGCGGGGGCCAGCTATGCGCGGCAGCATGAGGCCGCCGAGCAGGACGGGCACTGATCGCAAGGAGGCGCGAGCGCCATGAGCCAATCCATATTGCACCTGATGTGCGGCAAGATCGCCTCGGGCAAGTCCACGCTGTCGAAACGCCTGGCGGATGAACATGACGCTGTGCTGTTGAGCGAAGACCCGTGGTTGGCGGCCCTGTATCCGGACGAGATCAAGTCCGTGGCGGATTATGTCCGCGGTGCCCGGCGTATTCGCGGTGTACTCGGCCCGTTGGTAGTCGGACTGCTGTCGAAGGGGCTGTCGGTGGTACTGGATTTCCCCGCCAACACCGTCGCCGACCGTCAATGGTTGCGCAGCCTCGCCGATCAGGCGGGAGTAGAGCACTGCCTGCACTTCATCGACCTCGACGACACCACCTGCAAGGCCCGCCTGCATGCACGCAACGCCAGGGGGGAGCACGACTTCGCGGCCACCGATGCCGAGTTCGAGTTGATTACCAGCTACTTCAACACGCCTGTCGAGGCGGAAGGGCTAACCATCACTCGGTACTAGCCGGACCCGGCCCTGTCGATCGTTCTCGCACTGCGCATCCGTCCTGGTGACGCGGAGCGTCACGGGCTGCGTTCCCACGCAGAGCGTGGGAACGATCATCACGTTTCCACTCAGAGTGTGTGAACGATCAAAAAATCACGAAGTTATCCTTTGGACCAGGCGCCTTCCGAGGCAGGACGTGATGTGGGTCGGCCCTGGGAACCAGGCGCTGGTGCTGCAGTTGGTTTCGCATGGAGGAGCAGCGCTGCAAGCCCGACGGCGCCGAGAATGGGCCAGCCGAACAGCCACTTGACGTCAGGTAAGACGATCATGAGTGCCAGGGAGGTTGCCACTCCGAGCGACAGTCCGATCCAGGCAAGGGGGGACCAGGACGGACGGGAGTCGCAATCCATGAAATGGCCGTACAGGCAACTGGCAGTGATGACTCCCGACCAGCCGGTTGTCACTACAGTGATGTACGCCATGCATGACACGACAATGCTCCAGGCATTGCCCGCATGCGTCAGGGTCGACACGGAAATGACCAAGGCGGCAAGGCCGGCCAGGAAGGCTGCCAGGAACGTTGGGGCAAGAATCAGGACACCCAGTGTTCGTAGATAGATCGTCTTGATCCGGTTTGTTTTCTTCATGCCGTCCAGCGCTGAGTTCCTTCTCTTCTGGCAGTCAGTCGTCCACGGATGTCGGGTCCGAGCTGATCAGCGCCCACCTTAACACGCCGGCTCCCACGGCGGGCGGCGCCGGTCCTAGCGCGCCACGCCCCTGGCCTTGGCGCTGGCCATCTGCTGTGGCTTGCAGTTGAGGTAGGTCGAGGACTTGAGCCAGTGTCGATCCGGGTACCAGGAGAACATGAACTGGCCATCCTTGAGTTTGTCGACCACCTGCTTGGCCACCTGCGGGCGTACGGCTGGGCAGCCCTGGCTGCGGCCGATGCGGCCTTCGCGCCGGCTCCACAGGGGGCTGACGTAGTCGGCGGCGTGGATCACGATGTCGCGGTCGCGCGCGCGGTCGTTGAAGCCCGGTTCCAGGCCATCCATGCGCAACGAGTAGCCGTGGGTGCCCTCGTAGCTCTCCTGGGTGCGGAACAGGCCCAGGCTCGATTGATAGCTGCCGACCCGGTTGGAGAAGCGGGTGGCGAAGTTCTCCCCGGATTTCTGCCCGTGGGCGACCAGGTCGCGCAGTACCAGGGTTCTCTTGCGCAGGTCGAAGATCCACAGGCGCCGGGCCGTGGAGGGCAGCGAGTAGTCGATCACGGCCAGGCGCTCGGACTGTTCATGACCGTGCCCAACCGCGCACTGCATCGCATTCAGCGCACTTTTGAGCACCAGGGGGTTGAGTTCCGGCGCGGCGTGGGCGAGGCTGCCGTACAGCGTCGGTTTCACTGCGCTGGCGGCCAGGGCTGAACCACAGGGAGCAGCCAGGGTCAGAATGATCAGGCAGAGTCGATAGCAAGATGTCAGCATGTAGAGAGCGTCTCCGCCTTCAGTGCAGGTTCATGCATCCCATGGGTTGTGCGATCCCGGCCGTCTCGAGGGTATTCGCCTCTGCCATAACCGTAGACCGCCCGCGCGATGACCGTGGATGGGAGCCTAGCCCTTGTTCAAAAAACACGCATGTTACTTGAGCCTTTGCCTGCTCGTTGCACCATTGGTCGCGACGGCCGACGACCTGCTCGGCGATCCGCCCACGCCGTTGCAGGCGACACTGGCCCAATTGTCGACGAGCTGCCCGGGCCTGGCGGCGCAGATGGATGCGGCCACGCAACTGCGCTTGCAGGCCTTCTACCAGCAGCAGGGTAATGCCCCGCTGTGGTCCGCCGAAGGGCGGCTGGCGGCGTTGCAGGCCCAACTGCCGCAACTGGCCGACGACGGACTGGACCCGGCGCGTTATCCGTTGCCCCGGGATGCCGGTACCAGTGATGCGCTGTGCAGCGATATCCAGGTCAGCCGGCAGTACCTGCAGGCCCTGCACGACCTGCGTTACGGGCGTCTGTCGCAGGCGCGTTTCGAGCCGTTGTGGCGCTCCCAGCCGTCGACCGGCGAACCTGACGCCGAGCTGCTGACGCTGGCCGCGACCGGCTTGCAGGACATGGCCCAGGCTTTCAATCAGGCCCGGCCCAACGCCGAGCTGTACCGCAACCTGCGTAGCGCCTATGCGGCGCAGCGCCAGCAACCGCTGCCACACTGGTCGACCGTCGATGGCGGCCCGCTGTTGCGCCCCGGCATGGAGGATGCCCGGGTGCCGGCGCTGGCCCGGCGGCTGTTCGCCGAAGGCTATCTGCCGAACCGGCCCTCCGATACGGAAAAGGTCTACGGCGAAGAGCTGGCCGAGGCGGTCAAGCATTTTCAGTACCGGCATTCGCTGCAGGCCGATGGCGTGATCGGCCCGGGCACCCTGGTCGAGTTGAACGTCAGCCCGGCGCTGCGCCGCGAGCAGTTGCGCCTCAACCTCGAGCGTTTCCGCTGGCTGTCGCCGGATCTGGAGCCCGAGGGCGTATTGGTGAACGTCGCGGCGGCCCAGTTGAGCTTCTATCGTGACGGCGAACCGTTGTGGCAGACCCGCCTGCAGGTCGGTCGCGCCGATCGGCAGACGCCGCTGCTCAAGTCGCGCATCACCCGCCTGACCCTCAACCCGACCTGGACCGTGCCACCGACCATCCTGCGTGAGGACAAGCTGCCGGCCATCCGCCCGGACCCCGCGGCCTACCTTGCCCAGCAGAACTTCCAGGTGCTCGACAGCGAAGGGCGCCCGCTGGCGGCGAACGAGGTCGACTGGGAGCGGCCGGGCAACATCCTGCTGCGCCAGGGTGCCGGCCCGCGCAACCCGCTGGGCAAGATCGTCCTGCGCTTCCCCAACCCGTTCTCGGTATACCTGCACGACACCCCCAGCCAGCCGCTGTTTGCCAAGGGACCGCGGGCCTTCAGTTCAGGCTGCGTGCGGGTCGAGCAGCCGTTGCACTTGCGTGACCTGTTGCTCAGCAGCGGCGAGCGCACCCGCACCGACGACCTGCTGGCGACTGGCACCACCCATGAGTACCGGCTGACGGCGCCGGTGCCGATCCTGCTTGCGTACTGGACCGTGCAGGTCGATCACGATGGCACCTTGCTCTACGCGCCGGATATCTATGGGCGGGATCCGGTGCTGCTGAAGGCCATGGGCAGTTCCTCGTAGGGCGTATTGTTCCCTAAAAAGGGGTTACAACCCAATATTTGGCACTTACTTGTTCTTTATTGTTCCTTTTTTGTGTATTTTAGGGAGTAATAGGGAGTTAATAGGTGCCAGCATGGCTGAAGAGTTCTACACCGTTGCCCAGGCTGCCGAGCGTTTGCAGCTGCATGCCAAGACCGTCCTGCGTTTCATCCGGGAAGGGCGTCTGCCGGCGACCCGGATTGGCAAGTCCTACCGACTGAAGGCCGGGGACGTGGCTGTCTTTGCCGGCAGTGAATCGGCTGAGAGCCTGACGCCGGAGCCGATTCGGGCCACCTGCATCGTCGAAGTGCCGGCGCTGTCGTCCTCGCGGGCCGAGCGCTTGATCACGCTGTTGCAAGCCACGCTGCTGGGGCGCCGGGGCGGGTCCGAGCCGATCCAGTGCCAGACCGCCCATGATGTGTCGCGCTCATTGCTCAAGATCGTGCTGATCGCTGCGCCCGCCGACGCGGCGGCCTTGCTGAGCCTGATCCAGACGCTGGCGGATGACTGTCAGTGACTCAGTTCTACAGGTCCGCCGGGCTCGAACGATTGGTGCGCGAGCGCTACCGTGCGGTGCTCTCGCACTGGCCGGTGGCCAACCAGCAGTTGCACTTGCAGACCACCTTCGGCGAGACCTTCGTCGTGGCTTGCGGCGATCCGGCGGCACCGCCATTGGTACTGTTGCACGGGTCGTTATCCAATGCGGCGGCGTGGATGTTCGACGCTGCCAATTGGTCCAGGCATTTTCGCGTCTATGCGTTGGACATGATCGGCGAGGCGGGCGGCAGTGCGGCGATCCGCCCGGCCCTTGCCAGCGATGCCCATGCCCGGTGGCTGGGCGAGGTGTTGCAGCAGTTGGGGATCGATCAGGTGGCATTGGTCGGGGCATCCCTGGGCGGTTGGCTGGCCGTGGATTTCGCCTCGCGTCATCCCCAACGGGTGCGTCAATTGGTGTTGCTCTATCCCTCGGGCATCGGCCGGCAGCGTGCCTTCTGGTACAAGGCGCTGCCATTGTTGTTGCTCGGAGAGTGGGGGCGTCGCCGGGTTCGGCAGAGCGTGCTGGGGCCGCCGCCACCGGGATTGTCGGCCGAGGCGCACGAGGTATTCGCGTTGATGGAACTGATCGGCCGTAGTCTCAGGCCGCGCCTGGAAAAGATACCGATCCTCGATGATGCTGCCTTGCGTCGCCTGGGCATGCCACTGCTGGTGGTGGCCGGCGGGCAGGATGTGTTGCTCGACAGCTTCGAAACCATGGCGCGGGTTGCGGCGCAGGTTCCCCATGCGGTGACTCGGCTGGTGGCCGAGGCACCGCACCATGTCAGGGGGCAGGGCGAAGTGGTGCGGGCGTTTCTGTGCGATGAGGACGCGCGCGGCAATGAGTGAAAATACATTGATCCGGATGGGCTCCGTCGTCGTGCTGGCCTGGGCCGACAGCGGCGCGGTTTTGGCATGTGAGCAGGATGCCCAGGAGCTGATCGCTGTGGCCTGGGAGACCGGCGCCAGTCTGCTGGCCATTCCGGTCGGGCGCCTGGCCCCGGCGTTCTTCGACCTGCGCAGTGGCCTGGCCGGCGTGGTGCTGCAGAAGTTCGTCAACTACCGCCTGCGTGTGGCAATCATTGGCGAGATAGCGGTCTACACTCGCGGCAGCGAGGCCCTGGCCGAGTTCGTCAGCGAGTCCAACGCGGGCCGGAGTGTCTGGTTCCTGCCCAGTCGGGCAGATTTGCAGGCGCGTTTGCTGCTCGCTGACCAGGGCGGGCTCAGTGTGGCCCAGGATCAAGTGTCGTGGGGCGGGCGGTACTGAGTTCAAAGGCGGCGAACCTGAGACGGTCGGCCAGCCGCTTCTGCAGGAGCATCGACCGGTGGTCGGTCGCACCGATCTCGACGGTGCTGATGGCAACCAGGGGCATGGTCCCTTCCATCGTGGGTTGATTGGGGGACAGGGCTTCGCCTCAGGCTTGCAGGGAGTCGCGGGCCCGTGCCAGGGCTTCGTCGCGGGTGGCGACGATCAGCATGGGGTAGCCCCAGAACTTCTCGTAGGCCGGGGCGAAGGATTCGGTCGCTGCCCGTATCGCGGCATCGGCCTCGACGTAAATCGCCACTTTCACAAAGGCCCGCAGTGCTTCCTTGTGGCGCTTCATCCAGAGCGATACCTGCTTTCTCTCTTCATGGGTGTGTTCGTAGCGACCTTCACCCAGGCCCTCGTCGTTGAGCAGGACGAAGGCCTGCTCGCGCTCGAGCAGGGCTTCGAAGCCGGCGAAGGGGTTGGCCGTGGGGGCCAGGGCACGGTTGACCTGCATCCAGACCAGCGGGAAATGGCTGTCATCGACCTGCATGTCCTTACTCCTTGGGGTTAATGCGATAAGTTCACGATACCCGGCGCTGGTCTGAAGGTCATTGCGCAATATGGCCACATTATTGTTCAAAACGGCCAAGGGCCGCCCATCCTTGAATGGACTGCCTGGCGTGCTGCAGATCCCCTCCGATGAATCCGCAGGCCACCGCGCTGTCGACGACATCCCGCGGCCCATCCATGCCTTGCCTGCTTCGCAGGTCTCCCAGCGCTGGGAGCATGGCCGCCATCAGCACCGCAAGGCGCAGTTGCTGTATTCTCTGCGTGCCAGAGCAGTTGCCGTACGGTAGGGTAGGGGCCTGCATCCGATGGGAAGGAATCCATGTCGCCGCTACTCGATGTCTCTTCATTGCGCGCCATTGCGCAACGCTCGGCAGCCGTCAGCCAAACCTGCCCATGCACCGCCAAATCCCTGGCCGGCTGGGAGGGGTGGCCGGTCACCCTGCGTGAGAGCCAACTGCGCCAGATCGGCTCGCTGGCCGAGTTGGCGGAAGAGGAGGCGACCCTCGATGAATACCATCCCGACGGCACCTCCTACTGGTCGGTCGCCGCCCCCATCGCACCGCTCTACTATCCGTACAACCAATGTGGCGTCTGGGAGTGCCTGGCATGTGGGCGCGCCTACCTGCGCTACAACGATGACGGCGCCTATCACTCCGAGAGCCGTATTCGCGGACTGGATCCGGCGCTGATCGTCGACGCACCCTACCAGCGGTGATTCAGGCCCGGCGAGCGTTGCGCACGATTGCCGCGCTGACGAGCGGATAATGCGCCGGTGGCAGGTCGTGGCCCATGCCTTCGACCAGCAGGAGTTCGGCACCGGGGATCGACGCCGCGCTGTCCTCGCCACAGGCGGGCAGGATCAATGGGTCATCCGCGCCGTGAATGATCAGCGCCGGCGCCCGGATGGTTGCCAGGCGTGGGCGCAGATCACCGGTGGCGGCAATGGCCGCTATCTGGCGCGAAAGGCCGCCGGTGCCACCGGCTCGGCGCCTTTCTTCGAGAATCAACTCACGCTGCGCAGCTTCATCGAAGGGCTGGGCGCTGCCGGCGATACGCCGGGCGAACGCCAGGCTGTGTGCCAGGTAGGCGGCTTCGTCCACGGCCGGGTCGGGGGCGGGATGCATCAGCATCGCCATCAACTCCGGGGCGGTCTGGGGCAGTGCGGGGTTGCCGGTGCTGGACATGATCGAGGTGAGCGACAGCACCCGCCCGGGGTGCTCGCTGGCCAGCAATTGGGCGATCATCCCGCCCATGGAGCGGCCTACCACGTGGGCACGTTCGATGGCGAGGGCGTCGAGCAGCCCGAGCGCGTCCCGGGCCATGTCGTGCAGGCTGTAGGGCACCTGTGGGCGCTGCCCGGCCATCAGCGTGGCGACCAGTGCGCCGAGGTCCGGCGTGCCGCGCTGGCTGAAATGAGTCGAGCCGCCGCTGTCGCGATTGTCGAAGCGGATCACCCGGAACCCTTCGGCCGCCAGGCTTCGGCAGAAGGGCACGGTCCAGCGGAGCATCTGGGTGCCGAGTCCGGCGATCAGCAGGATCGCCGGGTCGTTGGGGGCGCCGAAACTGTCGTAGGCCAGTTCCAGGCCATTGGCTGGCAGGGTGGTCATGTGCGGGCTCCTTCGACAGCGTTGAACCGGTGGGCGGTCATCGGCAGCAGGCGCGAGTCTTCCAGGGCCGCGGTGCGGTGGCCGAGGCCTTCGAGGTAGCCGGCATGGCTGGCGAAGCCGAGAAACGCCTCGACACTGCTCTGGCGCACCAGCATCACCAGATCCCAGCGTTCGCTTTCGGGGCCTATCAGCCAGGCTTGAGCGTTGCCCAGGTACAACAGCTCGCCGCCAGTCTGCTGCAGCAGCGGTCGGGTATGGTCGATGTAGCGCTCGAAGGCCTCGGCGCCGCTGATAGGGCGCGCCGGTGCGAGTTCGGGGTTGGCACTGTAGTCGGCGACTTGGCGAAAGCGCAGTAGGTTGAGCATCGTCACTTCACCGGCAAGGCCTTGCTGAACGAAGCGCCGCCCGGCTTCCCAGGTCGGTTCGAGGTAGCAGGCGGCAATGGGGTTGTGCATCGTGACTCCTGTCGTCGGATGGTTTACCGGGCGTTGTCCTGGGGACCGAACGCCAGGCGCAGCAAATGCTGGCGGATATCCTCGGGCCAGGCGGCGATGCGCTGTTCCAGGGCCGTACGGTCGTCGGCGAACAGCGCCCGGGTCGCTTCCTCGTAGTCGGGGAAGTCACCGGCGATGGCGAGCATGAACTGGTACGTGGCCTCCTGGGCGGCGCGCCGCTGCTGGCGTGAACCGCCATTCTTGCGGGCATCGTCGACCAGCCGGCGCAGCACGGCCGAGGCGCCGCCGGGCTGCTGTGCGAGCCATTCCCACTGGCGTGGCAACAGGGTGACTTCGCGCGCCACGACGCCGAGTTTCGGTCGGCCACGGCCCTTGGGTTCACTGGACTGTTGCGTCGAGGCCTCGGTCGAAGCCTCTGCCGGTGGACGGTAGCGCCCGGCCGATGGCCGTGGTGGCTGGGACAGGCGTTCGATGATGTCGGCCTTGCTGCCGCGCAGGTCCAGGTCGATGACCCGGCCGGTGCTGTCGTCGAACACCAGCACCGTGCAGCTGGTATCGCTTTCGTTGGCCGCCTTGACGGCCAAGGCCACTTCCACCAGCGGTCCCGCGCTCAACAGGCGATGGGCCGCGAAGGCCGTGACGGGTTTGGTAAGCAGGTCGGACATTTGATCATTCCTCCGTGTGAGGAGGCCATTAATACCCGGGTATTAATTTATGGTCAATATTGCCCGGGTAATAATTGAGATCAGAGGGGCGTGGCGGTTGCCAACTGTCGCCTGGTTCCAGGGCACGGTTCTGCGCTGAGGAACCGACAGCCTGGTGCTGTCGGCGATAACCGGTACCGACGTTACGGCTGCTCGCAGAAGCGCTCCACGACCGCCGGCGTGCGCTTGAGCAGCACCTTGCCGGCGCGGATCGACACCAGGACCTGGCCCTGGCGGCGGATCATCTCGTAGTCGTCCGGCGCCGAGAGGATCAGCAGGTTGGCCGGGCGGCCGGTCTCGATACCGTAGCGTTCGCCGAGGTTCAGGGTGCGGGCGCTGTTGTCGGTGATCAGGTCCAGGGCGCGGGTCAGATCCTGGTAGCCGAGCATGTGGCAGATGTGCAGGCCGGCCTCGAGCACCCGCAGGATGTTGCCATTGCCCAGCGGGTACCACGGGTCGACGATGGAGTCCTGGCCGAAGCAGACGTTCAGACCGGCTCGATCCAGTTCCGCCACGCGCGTTACGCCGCGGCGCTTGGGAAAGGTGTCGAAACGCCCCTGCAGGTGGATGCTCTCGGTCGGGCAGGAGACGAAGTTGATCCCGGACAGCTTGAGCAGGCGGAACAGCTTGGAGCAGTAGGCGTTGTCGTAGGAGCCCATCGCGACGGTGTGGCTGGCGGTGACCCGGGTGCCCATCTCGCGTACACGTGCCTCTTCGGCCAGCACTTCGAGGAAGCGCGAGTGCGGGTCGTCGGTCTCGTCGCAATGCACGTCGACCAGGCAACCGGTGCGCTCGGCCAGGTCCATCAGGAACTTCACCGAGGACACGCCCTGGTCGCGGGTGTTCTCGAAGTGCGGAATGCCACCGACCACGTCGGCGCCCAGGGCCACCGCTTCGGTCATCAACTCACGACCATTCTTGTACGACTCGATGCCTTCCTGGGGGAAGGCGACGATCTGCAGGTCGATCAGGTGGCGGGTTTCCTCGCGGACCTCGACCATGGCCTTGAGCGCGGCCAGGGTCGGGTCGGTGACGTCGACATGGGTGCGCACGTGCTGGATGCCGTGGTCGACCAGCATGTCGATGGTCTTGCGGGCGCGGGTCTTGGTGTCCTCGTGGGTCACCAGGGCCTTGCGCTCGGCCCAGCGCTCGATGCCTTCGAACAGCGTGCCGCTCATGTTCCAGCTCGGTTCGCCGGCGGTCAGCGTGGCGTCGAGGTGGATGTGCGGCTCGATGAAGGGCGCGGTGACCAGGTTCTGTGCGGCGTCCAGGTCTGTGTCTTGTGCCTGGGCGACGCCGGGCTGGGCGACGATGGCGCCGATGCGCTCGCCGTCGAGTTCGATGCGATAGAGGCCGGTCTTGCCGCGCAGGCGGGCATTGATGATGTTCATGCAGGCTCCTTACAGGTTTGAGTCATGCGCCAGGCCAGCAGGGCCACGGCGGCATTCATGCGAAACAGCGGGTCGTCCAGTGATTGCCCGCTTTGTTGTTCGATGCGCTGGATGCGTTGGGCCAGCGTGTTGCGGTGGATCTGCAGGCGGCTGGCCGCCTTGAAGGTGTTGGCGTTTTCCTGGAGCAGGGCGTCGAGGGTTCTGAGCAGGGTCAGCGGCTGCTTGCGTCCGGTATCAATCAGCGGGCCGAGGGTCTGCCTGACGAAGTCGTCGATCAGCGAGCGGTCGCCGATGCCCTGCAGCAGGCGCAGCACGCCCAGTTCGCTGAAGTCGCACAGGCCGCTGGCCGGGCGCAGGCTCTCGGCGACATCCAGCGCCTGGCGTGCCTCGCTCAAGGCCCGGCGATAGTGGCCGCAGTCCTCGACACGGCTGGCCAGGCCCATGAACAGGCTCAGTTCGCCGACGTGTGCGCTGGCGCTGCGATACAGGGCCGCGAGGGCCTGGGGCAGGTCGGCCTGGTCGGCGAGCAGGAGCACGAACAGGTCGCCTTGCAGGATCACCGGCAGCGGCTCGCTCTGCTGGCGGCTCCAGGCTTCCAGGTGATCCTGCAGCGCCTGGCGGGTCTGCTGCAGCAACTGCTCCGCCTGGTCGGGCGCATGGCGTTCGAACAGCAGGCTGACTGCCGACAGCCGCAGCGCCACCAGGCGCCGTGGCCCCTCGACCGGCAGTTGCGCATGGGCCGCGCGCTGGCGGGCGATGGCCAGGCTCGGGTAGTCGCCGGTCAGCAACTGGCCGAGGATGTCCTGCCGTGAGCGCCGGGCCTGGGCCATGTGTGCCAGTGCCGTGCCGATGGCGTGGGTGACCACGACCATCTTCAGCAGGTAGGGCTGTTCGATCAGTGGCAGGCCGAGTTGTTCGGCCCGTTCGATGACGGCCGGGGGAATGCGCTGGATGAACGCCTCGCCAGTGAGGATCACCAACCCGGCGATGCCGACGGCGACTCCATCTTCGACCAGGCCCAGCAGGTTGCCTTCCTCGCGGCTATGGTTGATGCCGGTGACGAACACCAGCTCACCGCCCATCACCCATTCGGCGATGCCTTCGTTCTCGGCCACGTAGGGCCAGCGCACGCTGCGCTGCAGGTGGGCAGCACCCGCCCGCACGCGCAACTCCTCAAGCCCGGGCAGCTTGAGGATTTCCTCGACCGTCAGGCTCATTGACCGCCCTGCATGGATTGAAGGGCATTGCGCCGGCCGCGCAGCTCGACCAGGCCGATGTAGCAGACCGCGGAGGCGGCGATACCCACCAGCGGCGCGACCCAGGGCGAGCTGTAGGCCAGCAGGGCGCCCACGGCATAGGCGACGAGGCCGTTGAAGTTGTAGCGCGGCAGCTGGACGCTGCCCAACTGCGGGTACTGGCCGCGATGGCGGTACCAGAAGTCGGCCATGATCACGCCGCCGATCGGCGGGATGATCGAGCCGAGCAGCACCAGGAACGGAATGAGCATTTCATACATGCCGCCAATCGCCAGCAGGATGCCGACGCCGGCGGCGGCCAGGGTCATGCTGCGCCGACGTTCGCTGCGCAGCAGGTGGCAGGCCGCGGCCGAGACGTTGTAGATGGTCGGGCCCTGAATGGTCCACAAGTTCAAGCAGAGCATGACCACGGCGGCGAAGGACAGGCCCTGCAGCATCATCACCTCGACGATGTCGGCCTGCTGATAGACGATTGCACACCAGGCGCCGGCGACGATCATCAGACCGTTGCCGACCAGGAAACTGATCACGCTGGCGATCACCGCGACCCGCCCACTGCGCGCCAGTCGCGTCCAGTTGGTGGCCTGGGTGGCGCCGCTGGCGAAGGTGCCGAAGACCATGGTCACCGCGGCGGAAAAACTCATGGCCTCATGCGGGATCACCGCGGCCAGGCCCTGCAGGCCGCCGATCTTGCGGGTGGCGATGACCATCGAGATCACCAGCAGCACGAACATCAGCGGTACCGAAACCCGCGACAGCACGTCCAGGCCCTTGTAGCCGATGATCGCGGTGAGACTGAAGCCCAGGCCGAACAGGATCATCAACGGGATGGTCAGGCCACTCGCCAGGCCGAGCATTTTCACCAGCACGATGGCGACGGTCGCAGTGCCCCAGGCGTACCAGCCCAGTTCGGCAAAACCGAGAATGAAGTCGGACAGGCGGCTGCCGGCCTCGCCGAAGCAGAAGCGCCCCATCAGCACGGTATTGAGGCCGCTGCGCGAGGCGATGAAGGCCAGCACCGCGGCGTACAGCGCCAGCAGGCTGTTGCCGATGGCCGCAACCCAGAGCATGTCGACGAAATCGAAGGCCATGCCCAGCTTGCCGCCGGCGAACATGGTGCCGGTGAAGAAGGTGAAGCTGAACAGCACCATGGAAATGGACAGCAGTCCCTTGCGGGCATGGGAGGGGGCTTCACTCAGGGGGAATTCGCCGGTGGAACTCATGTGCTTTTCTCCGAACCGAAAAACGGTGCAATGAAAGGTTGGCTTGCGATGCCGGGGCATGAGCAATAACCAGGCCCACTTTCAATCGCTGGAGATCGGTAGAAAAAGCAGGCAGGTATTACATTTTTTTATGTGCAACTTGCACATTTTTATTGCGATATCGCCGTTGAATATGTGCAGGATGCTTCAAGGCGGGGCGAGTGTGCACCAACTGCGTCCATAGTCGTAACATTTTTTGTCGCGCAGCCCGGCTGAGCTTCAGAAGTGCCGTGACGCCACCAGATAGGCGCCAGCCACCAGCAGGACTGCTCCGCAGAGGGAGGATAGACAGCCCTGCAGGTCGAGGTGGCTCGCCCGAATGAAATCGACGGCCAGCCCGACGAGCAGTTGACTGGCGACCAGCACCGAAATCGTCGCCGCCGCGCCCAGGCGCTGGTAGCCGAAGATGCTGGCGAAGACGAAGAACGATCCGAGCAATCCGGGCAAGAGGCTCCAGTAGCGCAAGGCGCCGAAGGCCTCGCCGATGCCGGCCAGGCCGGCGCGACCGAGCAGCAGGCTGAGCAGGATGACGAAGCCGGCGGCCGAGTTGATCAGCAGGGTGATCAGCACCGTGGAGACGCTGCTGGTGATCTGGACCATCAGCAGGTTCTGCGCGACCACGGCGGCGCCGGCCGCGACCAGCAGTGCGAGGATCAGCCCGCTCACGAGCGCGGGGCCGGGGTGGTGCGATCATCCAGGATGAGCTGGAGGAACACCAGGTCCAGCCACTGGCCGAACTTGGCACCGACCTGGCGCAAGTGGCCAGCCTGCTCGAATCCCAGCTTTTCATGCAGGCGGATCGAGCCGAGGTTCTGCGCCTCGATACCGGCGACCATCACATGCTTGCCCAGCGTCCGGGCGGGTTCGATCAGCCGCTGCATCAGCAGGCTGCCGAGGCCGTTGCCGCGCTGGTCGGCACGGATATAGACCGAGTGTTCGACCGTGTGCCGATAGCCGTCCCAGGCCCGCCAGTCGCCGAACGAGGCATAACCCAGCACGTTCCCGGCTTCGTCCACCGCCACCAGCACCGGGTAGTTCGCCTGTTGCCGGTCGGCCAGCCAGGCCAGGCGGTTGGCGGTATCGACCGTCGCCTCGTTCCAGATGGCGGTCGAGTGCTGGACGGCGTCGTTGTAGATCGGGGTGATGCCGGCGATGTCGGCAGGGATTGCGTCGCGGATGAGCATGGCCACTCCTGGGGGTTGTCACTATGGTGGACTTATAATCCAATATAGTGGACTTTGCAGGCAAGCCTTTCCGCGACGCCAGGTCGGGCAAGGCCGTGAGGCTCAGGCAGTTTTCAGCAGGGCGATGGCGTAGATGCAGTCGGCAGCCGATTCATTGGCGAACTGGCAGGCCACGGGCGGGCCCAGTTCCAGGCAGTCGCCCGCGTGCATGGCGTGGCGCACGCTGCCTTCGGTAAAGATCAGCTCGCCTTGCAGCACCCAGATCAACTGGCGCTGGAAGCTGTAGGCCGAGGCCGGCATGGGCACGGCCTTGCCGGCGGGCAGGGTGATGTGCACCAGATCGAGCGGCAGGTCGGATTGTGGCGAGACATGGCGGCGCAGGTAGCCGGTCTCCGGATCGGTCCAGGTCGGTTGGTCCTGCTTGCGCAGCAGGCGGCCCTGTTCGACCTCGGCGCGGGCGATCAGGCTGGAAATGCTCAGGCCGAAGGCGCCCGAGAGTCGGCCGAGCAGGTTGGCGGTCGGGCTGCTCTCGCCGCGCTCGACCTTGTGGATCATGGCGCGCGAGACGCTGGCGCGTTGGGACAGCTCGGTCAACGACCAGCCGCGGCTTTCCCGTTCGGTGCGGATGCGCGCGCCGATGCGGGCATCGATATCGGTGTCTGCTTTCATCGTGCAACTATAGTGGACAGGAGGCTGCCGGCTCAATGCTGTTGGCTGGGAATCGGGGTGAGCCTGTTCGCGGGAATCCGCCAACAGGCTCAGGAGGTTTTTCCAGGCAGCAGACCGAAGAGGCCGGCTCGACCCTCGCTTGCACAAACCTTCAAGACCCGTAGGGCAAGGGGGCGCCATCATCGTCGTTCATCCTTGAGCGAGGTCCCGATGTTCCTGAATGACGATGGCAGTCCCGGACAAGACTTTTCCGAAAAGGGGAGTCGCCTGCCTATCACTTCGGCGTGGTTGTTCGGCATAGCCGTGGCAGTGCTCTTCGGCGTGTTCATTCCGGGCTGCTGGTACCTGCTGGCGGGCACGGTGGCGGGCCTCACCTGGGCCTATCTCTGGCGTCGGTGAGGGGCCACGTTCCCGGCAAGGGAGGATCAGATCCAGAGGTCGTTGGTCGCCGTGCGTTCTCCCCCTTCATGGCCGGTATTCAGGATGCCCCGTGGTTCGATCATCATCAGTCGGGCCTCACCGTCGGCGGCTGTCCGGTGTTGCACTCCACGCGGTACCACATACAACTCGCCCGGGCCGACGAAGACGCTGCCCTCGGGCAGGTCGATACGTAGCACGCCCTCGAGGACAATGAAGGCTTCATCGGTTTCCGGGTGGGAGTGCCAGATGAATTCACCCTCGATGCGCACCACCTTGAACTGGTAGTCGTTCATTTCGGCTACGACCCGCGGGCTCCACTGCTGGTCGATCAGCGAGGCCTTGTGGGCCAGGTTCACGGCTTGCCGACTCGGTTCGGGCTGGGAATGAGGCATGACGAATTCTCTCTATGAAGGGGAGTCGTCAGGCTAGCGAAAGGCGGTTCAGCGGCGCTTGTACGATCCTGCAAGTTGGCCGTCCGCCCGCAGGCGCTCCAGCCAGCGAGAGGGCGGCACGCCGTAGCAGCGGGTGAAGTGGCGGGTCATGTGACTCTGGTCATGGAAGCCGGTGGCCAGTGCGGAGTCGACCAGGCTGAAGCCGTCGAGGATCAGTCGCCGGAACTGGTCCAGGCGGCGCAGGGTCACGAAGCGGTAGGGGCTGGTGCCATACAGGACCCGAAAGTCCCGCGACAGGCTCCAGCGTTCGCGGCCGCTGACGTGTTCAAGCATGTCCAGGGTAATTTCCTGGTGCAGGTGCGCCATGATGAATTCCCGGGCCCGCTCGGCCGCCGGGTAGTCCAGGCGCTTGCGCCCGCGGGGTTTGCCGGCGACCGCGCGCAGGGCCATGGCCAGGTCGAACAGGGCGTCCTGTTCCTCCAGGGTGTCGAGCGGGTGATCCATGGCCTGCACGAACGCCTCGCTGGCATGATACAGGCGCGGATCCTGGGAAAGCCCACCGGCGATGTACGGCAGCGGCTCGCCACCCAGCACCTGCTGGATCAGCGCCGGGTCGACATAGGCCATGCGATAGCGAAAGCCGGCCTCGGTGCCGGCCATGCCGTCATGCAGTTCATCCGGGTGCAGGACCAGGGTGTTGCCAGGGATGCCATGGCGCAGCGAGCCCTTGTAGTGGAAGCTCTGCACGCCCGAGAGGGTACGGCCGATGGAGTAGGTGTCGTGGCGGTGCGGGTCGTAGCCATGGCCGCCGAACCAGGCTTCGATCCGTTCCACCCGCCCGGGTGGTGCGTTGCGCACGACCCAGTCGGAAACAGGGGGCGAGGTGTCTGAGTCCATCAGGGCGATATCCGGGGTTGCGAGCGTCAGGCTCAACGATACCCGCGATAGCCGGTCGGCGTCAGCTTCGACCTGCGTCCGACGGCTTCACAACCATTGCGCGCAACTCATTACCACCAGTGGCAGGGTGATCCCCGCGAGCAGCGTCTGGCTGGCGATGATGCCGGCCATCAGCGGCGCATCGCCACCCAACTGGCGAGCCATGATGTACGAGGACGAGGCGGTCGGCAGGGCCTGGAACAGGATGGCGGCGATCGCGGCGTCGCCGCGCAGGCCCAGCAGGTGGCAGAGCAGCAGGGTCGCCAGCGGCATGGCAACGAACTTGGCAACGGACGAAACGCCTACCGGCCGCAGCCAACTGCGCGAGGCGGCCAGGTCCAGCGCGGCACCGACGCAGAGCAGGCCCAGGGGCAGGGAGGCCTGGCCCAGCGCTTTCAGGGTCGGTTCGATACCGGCTGGCAGGCGGGTGCCCGTGGCCTGCATCAGGATGCCCAGCGTGCAGGCCACCACCAGCGGGTTGAGGGCGAGCTGCCGCGCCACGCCCGCCGGGCCCGGTCTGCCGGCACTGCCATAACGGGCGAAGACCAGCACGCAGAGGATGTTCACCGTGGGGACAATGGCCGCATTGGCGACCGCGGCCAGGGCGATGCCGTGGCTGCCGAACAGGCCGGCGGCAGCGGAGACGCCAACATAGTTGTTGAACCGTACGCCGCCCTGGAACAGCGAGGTGAAGGCCGGATCGTCGATCGCCAGGGTGCGCCGTACCAGGACCAGTATCGCCGCCACCGCCAGGGTCGGGAGGACCAGCGCAAGGATCATCTCCCGGACCGGGATGTCATCCAGTTGCGCGCTGGATAAGCCATGGAAGAACAGCGCCGGCAGCAGCACGTAGTAGCCCAGGCGTTCGGCCTGGGGCCAGAAACCGTCGGCGAGAAAGCGCGCATGCCGCAACCATGCCCCCAGGGCAATCAGCAGTGCGATGGGCATCAGCGCGAGGATCAGCGTGGCATTCATCGACCGCCTCCGGATGTCGGATGGGGGGACTGTCCGGTTTCTCCCGGGGTGGGGGTCGATCGGTTGTCGGGAGTCGGCATGGTGCTCTCGGATGGCTAGGAACGGCCCCAAGATAGCCTTCTCGATCAACAATAAAAAACGATATAAAATTGCTGCCAGCTTGATAATTACTCATGGGTCGCCGTGGGGCCGGCGCTGGCCCGCACCGTCCGCACCAGGGCCTGGGCCAGGCGTCCTGCCGGCCGGTCCTCGCGCTCCAGCAGCACCACCGTGCGCATCTGCTGTGGCTCGCCAAAGGGCAGGCAAAGCATCTTGCGCGACGCTGGCAGGTTCTGCCGGGACAGCGGGATGATCGACACGCCAAGGCCGCTGGCAACCATTTGCAGGATGGCGTCCTGGCTGTCCAGTTCCATGCTGGTCTGGACCCGGATGCGCAGCCTGCGCAGTTCCCGCTCGATCGTCCTGCCGGCCCAGGCCCGGCGGTCGAAGCGGATGAAGGGGTGCTCCTGCAGCAGGGTGCGTGGGTCGCGACAGGACAGATCGGCTGGCGCAACGATCCAGAAACCTTCCTGGTACAGAGGGGTGCTGACCAGTCCGAACGGGTAGGGCTTGACCGGCTCGGTGGTGATGGCCGCATCCAGTTCGCCATTGTCGATGCGAATGGCCAGTTCCGCGGACATACCGGACGCCACGTTCACCCGCAGGTGCGGATGTTCCGCGCTGAGGGTCGCCAAGGCCGCCGGCAGGAAGCCGGACAGGGCGGTATGAATCGCGCCGATGCGCAAGGTGCCGCGCAACTGCGAACCGTCGCTCAGGTCGGCGGTGATGCTGTCGTGCAGCGCCAGGATCTCCCGTGCCCGGTCGAGCACCAGGTGGCCGGCCGGCGTCATCACCGCAATCCGTCGGCTGCGGTCGAACAGCGGCGCGCCGAAGGTTTCCTCGAGGCTCTTCACATGCAGGCTGACTGCCGATTGCGTCAGGTGGATGGCCTCGGCGGCTCGGGCGAAGGAACCATACTGGGCAATGGCGACCAGGGTGCGGAACTCGCGTAGTGACATCGAGTGTTGCTCTTGCTCGGGGGACCAGTGGCCATTGTGGCTCAATTGATCCCCGGGCATGTAGCGTCGTGAGCGCCAGGGCGGCTCCGTGGGGGACGCGGCAGTAGAACGGCTGCCGCGTTCACGACTATTGCGCAGTCGGCTCGCAGACCGGTTGGATCGGCTCACCGGCGAACACCTTGCGGGCGAAGGGGATCGAGTCCTTCAGCGAGGCGTTGACCGTGCCACTGTGTTCCAGCCCGGCATAGACATGCGCCTCCACCACGCTGCCGGCGGCACAGCTGTCGCGCGCCAGGCGGCTCTGGCTCTTGGCGGTGGTGCTCGGATCGGTCTCGCCGGCGCCGATGAAGATCGGCTGCTTGAGCTTCAATGTCGGGAAGTCGATCGCCTGGACCCACGGCTTCAGTTTCGCGGCGGCTTCGGCGCTGGGCTGCTTGCGGGTGTTGGCAAGGGTCCGGCCGCTGAACACCGTGTCCGCCTCCAGCGCAGCGAGACAACTGGTGCGGGCCTGTTCCACGAATGGCAGGGCCTCGCGGGTGAAGTAGTCCTTCGGATCGATGCTCGGGTCGTACTGCTGTTGTGCGAGCAGGGTATAGAAACCGTAGGCGAGGGTTTCATCGACCTGGTTCGGATCCTTCGGCGGGCGGGTCTTGTCATCGGTAATCTTGTAGATCACGCCGGTCGCCACGGTCCCCTTCACCCCCAGGGACGGGCTGTAGTCCGGCGCATAGGCTGCCGCCGCGTAGGCACCGGCGCCGCCTTGCGACTGGCCGACGATCAGCACCTTGTTGGCCAGCCCCTGGTTGCCGGCGATCACCGCACGGGCGGCATCGAGAATGCCGTAGGCGGCGACGCGGCTGTTGAGCAGCGGATGCCCGCCGGGCACGCCGAGACCCTGGTAGTCGGTGGCGACCACGGCATAACCCTCGCGCAGCCAGGCATTGAGGTAGTTGACGTCACGGATCGAACGGCCGGCCCAGGAGGGCGCGCAGATATCGGCCACGCCGACCGTGCCATGGCCCCAGGACACCACCGGCCAGCCGCCGGCAGGCGCCTTGCCCCTAGGCAGGAACAGCGCGCCGGACACCACGATCGGCGTCTTGCCGTCGATGCCGTTGGTGGAGCTGTAGAGGATGCGTTGCTGGGCGCCAGCTTCGGCCAGGCTCAGTTGCACCGGCAGTGGCTCAGTGCGTAGCAGCTTGCCTGGTTGGGCCGGGATTTCCTGCTGCCAGGTGTAGAACGGCGAGACACGACCATCGCCCTGTTGCGGGTCCGGGCGTGGTACATGCACGGCGGCCAGGGCCTGCAGCGACAGGGCGAGAAGGCCGGCACCGCAGGCCAGCTTGAACGGCAGTTTCATGGATTGCTTCCTGGTTGGATGAAGGCGTTGGCAGGGCTCAGGGGCCTGGCCAGTAGTCCTTGGGAGCCCACGCGGCATGCCCTGGAGTGACGTGGGCGAACCCGTCCTGGCGTGGCTGTGCCGGCGCCAGGACCACCGCGCCGCCGAACAGGGCGGCCAGGATCAGTAGACGTACTGCGTCAGCGGTTCTCATCATCGCGTTGCTCCGTGGGCGCCGGGTGGGCCGGCAGTCCCCGGGGCTTGAGCAGGATGTGTGCCAGCGCCCGGTCAGGGCTGCAGCCCTTGTGGGGCGTGGCCTGCGGGACCGGCAGGGAGGGGCGGGTGGAGTCGGGTGGTGGTGGGGCAGCATCGCTTGCTGCTGGCCTGCTGCCTGCGCAGCAGCGCCGCTTCAGCTCCTGCCGCGACTTTCCCGTAGCCGCCACAGCAACGCCTGGCGGGCATGGGCTACCCGTGGCTGACGCAGGGCGCTGGGTGTCCACAGCAGATGGTACTCGCGACTGGCGTGCCCGACCGGCGCCGGGATTTCCTGCAGCTCGCCACGCTCGATGTGCTCCCGGCACAGGTAGGCGGGCAGGGTGCTCCAGCCGAAACCGTCGACCAGCAAGGTGCGCAGGGTACGCAGGTCCTGGCCGACCATGGCCGGCATCGGGGCCTGCATCTCGATTTTATTTATGGCTAGCCAGGAGTCGATCAATGGCAGCTCCAGGCTGTAGGCCAGCACCGGCTCGGCTTCCAGCGCGCGCTGGAAGTCCCGGGCCGCGGTCAGGCGCTGAACCACGCTGGGGGCGGCTACCGCGATCACGTCGTCGACATACAACAGCTCATTGCGCAGGCGCGTGTCGTTCGGTGCAGAGGCGGCGATGCCCAGGTCGCAATTGCCTTCCAGCAGCAGGCGGCAGATCAGTTCGTGGTCGCCGCTTTGCATGCGGATGCGAATGCCTTCCTCCAGCAGCGGCTTGAGCTGCCGGGAAACCATTTCGGCGAGAAAGTCGGCGTGCCCGACGATCTGCAGGGCGCCGGCCAGCTCGATCGAGCGGGCCCGTGCCGAGGCCAGCGCGGCCTCGGCCGAATCCAGCTTGTCCCCGATGTCGGCGGCCAGCTCCCGCGCCGCCGAGGTCGGCTCGACGCCCCGCGCCTGGCGTTCGAACAGGCTGCGGCCGATGGCGGCCTCAAGCCCGGAGATGTGTTGCGAGACCGCCGGCTGGGTGAGGTTCAGGGTCCGGGCCGCACCGCTGATGGAGCGTTGGCGATAGACCTCGATGAAGGTCCGCAGGCGAACGAGCGACATGTGCTATCCATAAAATAATTTATAGGTGGCACAAAATACCCTTTCTATTCCTGCTTCTGCCAGCCCTCTAGGATGGCGTCATCGTTCGAATACAGCGGTGAGGAGAACAGCCATGACCGACCAGCCCAACCTCGAGGACCTGCGGGCCATCCTGCGCACCATGAAGCGCGCGCACCTGTGTGCCGGCCCGGCGGATGCCCGGTTGCGCCAGGATCGCCTGCAGCGCAGCGTCCAACTGATTCGTGACAACTACCAGGCGATCATCGACGCGCTGAGCGCCGACTTCGGCAATCGCAGCACCTATCAGTCGATGGTTGCGGACCTTGCCACCACCATCAAGATGCTCGAGCATTCGGCGGCCCATGTGGAGCAGTGGATGCAGGCCGAGCCGGTCGAGAGCCCGGGCCCCGGCATGCAGGCCTGGATCGAGCAGCAGCCGTTGGGTGTGGTCGGCATCATCAGCCCCTGGAACTTCCCGATCAACCTGGCCTTCGGCCCGCTGGCCGGAGTGTTCGCCGCCGGCAATACCGCCATGCTCAAGCCGTCGGAACTGACCCCGCGGACTTCCGAGCTGCTCGGCGAGCTGGTGGCCCGCTACTTCGACCCGAACGAACTGAGCGTGGTGCTGGGCGATGCCCGGGTGGGCCAGGCCTTCAGTACGCTGGCGTTCGATCACCTGGTGTTCACCGGCAGCACCACCGTGGGCAAGCATGTGATGCGCGCCGCCGCGGAGAACCTGGTGCCGGTGACCCTGGAACTGGGCGGCAAGTCGCCCGTGGTGGTCGCCGAGGATGCCGATATTCGCACGGCGGTCGAGCGCACGCTGACCATCAAGCTGTTCAATGCCGGACAGATCTGTCTGTCGCCGGACTATATGCTGGTGCCACGCAAGCACCTCGAACTGTTGGTGATCGCGGCCAAGCAGTTCGTGGCGGACAGTTTCCCGAGCCTGCTGCGCAACCCCGAGTACACCTCGATCATCAGCCAGCGGCATTTCGAACGCCTGGTCGATCTGCTCAAGGACGCCGAGCAGAAGGGCGCGACGCTGATCAGCCTGGCTCCGGGCAGCGAGCTGGCGTTCGATGCGCAATCGCGCAAGATCGCCCCGCATCTGCTGCTGGATGTCACCGAGGACATGGACATCATGCAGGAGGAGATTTTCGGCCCGCTGTTGCCGGTCAGAACCTACACTCATGCCGATGAGCCCATGGCCTACATCAATGCTCACCCGCGACCGCTGGCGGCCTACTACTTCGGTGATGACGCGGCCCAGCGCCGCAGTTTCATGACCGGCACCACCTCGGGCGCCCTGGTGATCAACGACGTCATGACCCATGCGTCGATCGACAGCCTGCCGTTTGGTGGGGTCGGGGCCTCGGGCATGGGCGCCTACCATGGCGTTCACGGTTTCCGTCGTTTCACCCACGCCAAGCCCGTGGTCGTACAGAGCGAGGACGGTGCCTCCAACCTGCGCTTGCGGGCTCCCTACGCGGACAAGCTCCCGGCAATCGAAGCCTTTTTCAACAACTGATCCCAGTGCCGCAAGGCGACAAAGAAGGAATTTGAAATGAAAGTACTGATGGTTCTGACCTCCCACGATCAACTGGGCAACACCGGCGAAAAAACCGGTTTCTGGCTCGAAGAGTTCGCCGCGCCTTACTACGTGTTCAAGGATGCCGGCGCCGAGGTGGTGCTGGCCTCGCCGGCTGGTGGCCAGCCACCGCTGGACCCCAAGAGCGACCTGCCGGACTTCCAGACCGAGCAGACCCACCGCTTCAAGGCCGACCCGGCTGCCCAGCAGGCCCTGGCCAACACCGTGAAGCTGGAGACGGTGCGCGAGCAGGACTTCGACAGCGTGTTCTACCCGGGTGGTCATGGCCCACTCTGGGACCTGGCCGAGTCGAGGCATTCGATCAGCCTGATCGAGGCTTTCGAGCGCGCCGGCAAGCCGATCGGTTTCGTCTGCCATGCGCCGGGCGTGCTGCGTCACGTCAAGGCCGCTGACGGCTCGCCGCTGATCAAGGGCCGCCGGGTGACCGGTTTCACCAATGGCGAGGAGGCCGCGGTGCAACTGACCGATGTGGTGCCGTTCCTCATTGAGGACGAGTTCCAGAAGCTCGGCGGCCTGTATGAGAAAGGCCCGGACTGGGCACCGTTCGTGATCGAGGACGGCAAGCTGGTCACCGGCCAGAACCCGGCCAGCTCCGAAGGCGTGGCCAAGGCCCTGGTCGGCCAGCTGCGCTGAGCCACCGCGCTCCGGCAGGGGCTGCCGGGGCGCCTGTCTATCGAGCTTCATGGCTGATCGAGAGGATCAGGCAAGAATCCGACCGGATCGCTCTACTACCGCGCGGGGTCTCTCTGTAACCATGGATATCCGCTGTTGTCCCGGCAACAGCCCATCCATTCGATTCACAGCCAGGGGAAAACTCCGATGCAAGTGCATGCCTATGGTGCCCACGCGGGCGATAAACCACTCGAATCCCTGCAGATCACCCGTCGTGCGCCCGGTGCCCACGATGTCCAGATCGACATTGCCTTCTGCGGTGTCTGCCATTCCGACCTGCACCAGGTGCGTTCCGAATGGGAAGGCACTCGTTACCCTTGCGTGCCCGGCCATGAGATCGTCGGCCGGGTCAGCGCGGTCGGTGCTCATGTCAGCGGCTTCAAGGCCGGCGACCTGGTCGGCGTCGGCTGCATCGTCGATAGCTGCAAGCATTGCGCCGACTGCGACGAGGGCCTGGAAAACTACTGCGACGGCATGATCGGCACCTACAACTTCCCGACGCCTGACGCACCCGGTTGGACCCAGGGCGGCTACTCGGAAAAGATCGTCGTGCATGAGCGCTACGTCCTGCGCATCGGCCATCCGGAAGGCCAACTGGCTGCGGTCGCACCGCTGCTGTGTGCCGGCATCACCACCTATTCGCCACTGCGGCACTGGAATGCCGGCCCTGGCAAGAAGGTCGGCGTGGTCGGTATCGGTGGCCTGGGCCACATGGGCATCAAGCTGGCCCACGCCATGGGCGCGCACGTGGTGGCGTTCACCACCTCGGCTTCCAAGCGCGAGGCGGCTCTGGCCCTGGGCGCGGACGAAGTGGTGGTGTCCCGTGATGCGCAGGAGATGGCGGCGCATGCCAGGAGCTTCGACCTGATCCTCAACACGGTGGCCGCGCCGCATGACCTCGACGCCTTCCTGGTCCTGCTCAAGCGTGACGGTGCCCTGACACTGGTGGGCGCGCCGGCTTCGCCGCATCCATCGCCCAACGTGTTCAACATGATCATGAAGCGCCGCACCATCGCCGGCTCGATGATCGGTGGCATTCCCGAAACCCAGGAAATGCTGGATTTCTGCGCCGAGCACGGGATCACCGCCGACATCGAACTGATCCGTGCCGACGAGATCAACGATGCCTACGAGCGCATGCTCAAGGGCGATGTGAAGTACCGCTTCGTCATCGACAACGCCACGCTCAATCCACGCAACTGACGGGATACCGTGCAAACGCTGTTCGCCAGCCAACAGTGGCCGGGCAGCGATGCTGGTTTAGCAGCAGGCAGGTCGCCTTGATCAGCTCATAAGGCCTTGTATTCAAAGGCCTTGTGGGTTGGCACGAAGTCTGCCCTGTACCTCTGGAACGTCATGAATTCCAGAGGCACATGTGAGCGTCAGCGACTATCAATCCACTTCCAGAAGCCGGGCGGAGATTGCCGTACTGGCTTCGTCCGTTTCCCCGTCGCCTGCACCGGCCTTCGATATTGCGCTGGAGTTCCGCGAGGTGACCAAGCGCTATGCCAGCAGCGGCCGGCGTGCTTCGACGAATGCCGTGGAGCGCGTCAGCCTGGCGGTGCGGCGGGGCGAGGTGCTGTGCCTGATGGGAACCTCGGGCAGCGGCAAGTCGACGTTGTTGCGTCACGTCAATCGGCTGATCGAGCCCAGCAGCGGCGGGGTGCTGATCGATGGCACGGCCCTGGACAGCCTGTCGACCGAAGCCCTGCGCGAATTGCGCTCACAGCGTATCGGCATGGTGTTCCAGCATTTCGGGCTGTTGCCTCATCGCAGCGTGCGCGACAACGTCGCCTTGCCCCTGGAGTTGCGTGGCGAGGCGCCAGCCTCCCGGCTGGCCGCGGCACAGCGACAACTGCAGGCGGTGGGCCTGACGGAGTGGGGGGAGCACTTTCCCCATGAACTGTCCGGCGGCATGCAGCAGCGGGTCGGACTGGCACGGGCGTTGGTCACCGAGCCCGACATCCTGCTGATGGATGAGCCGTTCAGTGCGCTGGACCCGACCATTCGCCGTGATCTGCAGGGACGCTTCCTGCAGCTGGTGCGCGAGCGCGGCATCACCACCTTGCTGGTCACCCATGATCCGGGCGAGGCCCTGCGCCTGGCCGATCGCATCGCGGTCTTGCGCAATGGCGAACTGATCCAGGTCGGCACACCGCAGGAACTGCTCGAACGGCCGGCGGATGCCGGGGTGGCGGATTTCTTCGATGAACGCCCGCGGGCCGCCGCAGCGCCGCTGGAGCCAGCTCCCCAGGCAGCGGAGCCATCCCGAGCGGTGGCCGAAAAGGTTTCCGGCAACACCGGGCTGCGCTCCTGGTTGCTGGGTCCGGCCGCGTTGGCAGCGGCCGGGCGCAACGGACTGTTCTGGTTGGCGTTGCTGATCGAGCTGGCCTCCCTGGCAGTGCTGGGTAGCAGCTGGCATGCAGGTTCTGGAGCGGGCCTGGCCGTTGCGCTGGCCGTGTGGCTGGGCAACCGCGTTGCCAACGTTCGGTTGAGTCGTCACGTCCTGGGGCGTGAACCGCAAGCCTGGGTATGGCCGCTGGCCCTGTTGTCGGCGAGTCAGGTGCTGACGCTCTGGCGAGCCTTCACCCCCGATGCGGCCGGTGCGTGGCTGCAGTTTCCGGCCGACCGCGACAGCATGCTGTTGATTGCGGGGGCCATCGACCGCTTGATCGGCTGGTCGCAGCTGACCTTCGAAAGCGCTTTCGTTGGGGTGATCGTGGCCGTGCGCACGGTGATCGAGGGCGTGGAGGGCGCATTGAGCTGGATCCCCTGGCCGGTACCGGCACTGGCGCTGGTCTACCTGGCCTGGCGCAGCGCCGGGGTGACACTGGCCCTGACCTGCGCCCTGGCCCTGGGCTACATCGGCCTGTTCGGTTTCTGGGAACACACCGTCTCGACCATCGCCCTGGTCGGCTCTTCCGTGCTGCTGTCGCTGGTGATCGGTATTCCCACCGGCATCCTGCTGGCCAAGCGGCCGCTGGCGCGACGCCTGCTGACACCGTTGCTGGACGTCATGCAGACCCTGCCGACCTTCGTCTACCTGATCCCGGCCGTGGCGTTCTTTTCCGTCGGCAAGACACCGGCGGTCATCGCCACGGTGATCTTCGCCCTGGCGCCGATGATCCGTCTCACGGCGCTCGGTCTCCAGGAGGTGCCCAAGGCGGCGGTGGAGGCGGCCGTGGCCCATGGCGCGACACCCTGGCAGACGCTGACCCGGGTCGAACTGCCCCTGGCCGCCGGTTCGCTGCTGCTGGGCATCAACCAGACCATCGTCATGAGCCTGTCGATGGTGGTGGTGGCGGCGCTGATCGGCGCCGGCGGGCTGGGCTACGACGTCATGACCGCACTGCGCAACATCAAGGGCGGCGAGGGCGTACTCGCCGGCATCGCCATCGTCTTCTGTGCCCTGGTACCGGACCGGATCATCCAGGCCTCCCTTCGCAAACGTCATCGTTTCATTCAGGAGTAATCACGTCATGCCCAAGTTCCTCTCACGCGCCCTGGCGGGTGCCGCTCTACTGGGAGCCCTGTTGCCGTCCACCGCGGCGCTGGCCAAGGACAAGATTGTCATCGGCGAGCAGAACTGGACGGGCGCCATCGCCATCCAGTACATCCTCGGCGACATCATCAGTTCCCGGCTCGACGGTGATGTGTCCTACCTTGCCGGTGACGTACCGGTGCTGTTCGCGGCAGCGGCCAAGGGCGACGGCTCGGTTGACGTGCTCACCGATATCTGGCTGCCAAACCAGTCGGCGGCGTGGGCCAAGTACGTCACCGGCGGCACGCATTCGCTGGTCCCCAATAAACAGCCTTACATCGGTGTGCAGGGCTTCTATATCCCTGGCTACATCCAGGACAAGTACGGGGTGAAGTCGGTCTATGACCTGCAGAAACCCGAGGTGGCCAAGCTGTTCGCGCCGCTGGGCGGTGGCCAGGCGCAACTGCTGGTGGGACCGGCCGGCTGGGAGTCGACCTACATCGGCGAGATCAAGGCCAAGGATTTCGGCTTTGCCAAGAACTTCGAATCGGTCTCCACCGAGGCCTCGGTGACCTATGCGCGCCTGGACGCGGCCTACAAGGCTGGGCGAGGCGTGGTGTTCTATGCCTACACCCCCGACTGGATCTTCTCGGCCTATGACCTGCGGCGCCTGGATGAACCGCCGTTCGATGGCTACGCCCAGGACAACAAGAAGGGCGACCCACTGTACAAGGCTGACGGTTGCTGGAAATTCATCAGCCCGACGGTCGATACCGACTGGCTGAACAAGAGCCGGATCACTTGCGCCTATCCGGACGCCAAGGTGCACATTCTCGCATCCGCCAGCCTGCGCCAGCGTGCGCCACGTATCGCCGCGTTCCTCGAAAACGTGAGTATCGACCCGGCTTCGCTGAACGACCTGATCCTGAAGATCGAGCGCGAGAAGCAACCGCCCGAGAAGGCGGCCAAGGCCTGGGTTGCGGCCAATCCGTCGACCGTGAACCAGTGGCTGCAAGCTGCCGGCGACAAGGTGGCTGCGCAATGAGCCAAGCGACGTTGACACTGCTCGATGGTGGCATGGGGCGCGAGCTCAAGCGTGTCGGTGCGCCGTTCCGTCAGCCGGAATGGTCGGCATTGGCGCTATTGCAGGGCCCGGACTATGTGACCCAGGTACACCGCGCGTTCATCGATGCCGGCGCACAGGTGATCACGACCAACAGCTACGCGGTGGTGCCGTTTCATATCGGCGAGGCACGTTTCGCCAGCGAAGGGCGCGGGCTGGCGGCGCTGGCCGGTCGGTTGGCCCGCGAGGCGGCGGCAGGAACCGCCGTGCAGGTGGCTGGCTCGTTGCCACCGGCACTGGGCTCCTATCGGCCCGACCTGTTCGATCAGCCGCGCGCGCTGGCCATCCATCGTGAGTTGATCGACGGCCTGGGGCCACATGTCGACCTGTGGCTGGCGGAAACCCAGAGTTCCCTGGCCGAGGCACGGGCGGTACGCGAGGCGTTGGGCGATGACGGCAAACCGTTGTGGTTGTCCTTCACCCTGGTAGACGCCTGCGCACCGAGTGATGCACCGCGCCTGCGCTCAGGGGAGCGTGTGACACAGGCGGTGGATGTGGCGCTGGAACTGGGGGTCAGCGCGTTGTTGTTCAACTGCAGCCAACCCGAGAGCATGGGACCGGCGTTGATCGAGGCGCGACAGGCACTGGGGGCTCGAGCCGCTGAGCTGCGACTGGGGGTGTATGCCAACGCGTTTGCGCCCGTCAGCGAAGAGGCGCAGGCCAACGACACCCTGCTCGATATCCGTGCCGACCTGGGACCGGCTGCGTACCTGCAATGGGCGCAGCGTTGGGTCGAGGAAGGCGCGCTGATCGTGGGGGGCTGCTGCGGTATCGGCCCAGAGCATATCCGCCAGTTGCACCAGCAGTTGCAGGCCTAGGCGAACTGCGCGACCAGCCAGTCCTTCAAGCGCTGGCAGGCCGGGTCCTGGGCTTTCTGTTCGTCGATCACCAGGTACATCACCGACTCGCGCAGGTGCATCTCCTCGGTGATCGGACGCACCAGCCGCCCCTGCTGCACGTAGTGCCTGACCAGGTGATCCCAGCCCAGGGCGACGCCCTGGCCGTCCAGCGCCAGCTGGATCAGCAGGTTGTAGTCGTTGCTGCTGAAATACTGCGGGCTCTGCTCCAGCGGCACTTCCAGGTCTGGGGACTTGCGCGCGAACCAGGCGTCCCAGTCGACCTGTTCCGACAGTTGCGCACGACCGTACGGATGCAGGTCGAGCAGGGCACTGCGGTACAGGCCTTCCAGGCTGCCGGCCTCGGGATGGGCCTGCAGGTAAGCCGGGGCGCAGACGGGATAGACCACCTCATGGAACAGCGGCGTACGCACGTAGCCCGGGCGCAGGTCGAGAACCTTGGTGAGAAAGATATCGGGGCTGACGCCTGGCTCCATGGCCAGCACGTGCTGGGTGGTGATGACGTTCAGGTCGAGGTCCGGGTTGGCCTGGCAGAAGCCCTTGAGCCGGTGCGACAGCCATAGGGCGGCGACCGCTGGCGGGCAGCACAGGGTCAGGGTCTGTTTGTCGCTCTGGTCCCGACGGATGCGTTCGGTGGCCTGGAAGATGTTCAGCAGGGACAACTGCGCGGCATCGAACAGCACCGCGCCCGAAGGGGTCAGCTTGAGTTCGCGGCCGGTGCGGATGAACAGGTCGGTCCCCAGGTAGATCTCCAGGTCGCGGATCTGCCGGCTGATGGCCGCCTGGGTCACGCACAGGGTTTGCGCGGCCCGGGTGAAATTGCGGTGCTTGGCCGCCGCCACGAACGAGCGCATGGCCTTGAACGACGGCATCCGCATCAGCGCCTGGTCGGTCGGGGAGTGGTTCGTCATAACAAAAACTGCCTGTTTTCTCGTAAAAAAAGTCGGTTCTGGCCCGCGATCGGCTGCGCTTACACTTTATCTCACAAAGCGCCGGGCAGCGCCTTCGCCTGCGACGACAAGAAAGGAACCCACATGCCTTACCCATCCGCGACGAATGCCTTCATGCAGGGGGTGCGTGCCTTGCTGCCGTTGATCCCGGGGGTGGTGCCATTCGGGCTGGTGACCGGGGTGATGGCGACGGAGATGGGCATGTCGCCGGGCACGGCAATGGGCATGACGGTGCTGTTCTATTCCGGCTCGGCGCAGATGGTGGTGCTGCAGTTGCTGCACCAGGGAGCACTGCCGGTGGCGATGGTGCTCACGGCGTTGATCATCAACCTGCGTTTCATCATGTACAGCGCCTCACTGGCGCCGCACCTGCATCACTTGCCGCGGCGCTGGAGGTGGCCGTTGGCCTACCTGATTTCCGATCAATCCTTTGCGTTGTGCAGCCTGCGGTTCGCCTCGGGGGAGCTGGGGCGCTTCGGTTACCACTTCTTCGCCGGCACGGCCGTGGCGATGTGGCTGGCCTGGCAGCTGTCGGTGCTGGCTGGCGTCTGCGTGGGTTCGAAGATTCCCGAGTCGTGGTCGCTGGGGTTCGCCATCCCGCTGTCGTTCCTTGCCCTGCTGGTACCGGCCTTGCGTAACCTGGCGAGCCTGGGGGCGGCGGTGGTCGGGGGAGGAATCGCGGTGCTGGCGATCGGGATGCCCTACAACCTGGGACTGGTGACGGCGGCCATCGGTGGGATCGTTGCCGGCCTGTTGATCGAGAGTCTGCACAATCGAGTCGCTGAACCCCAGGAGCAAACTTCATGAACAGTGATCTGGCGCTCTGGGGCGTATTCCTGGCGGTGGGAGTGGGAACCTTTGCCTTGCGCCTGTGTTTCATCGAAATTCACGGCCGCTGGCGTATTCCCTCGCTGCTCAGCCGCTCGTTGCGCTATGTCCCGGCCAGCGTGCTGGCGGCCCTGGTGCTGCCGGCGGTGGTGTATCCGGCTGGGCACGGCGAGTTCGTGCTGAACAACCCGCAGATGCCGGCAGCGATCATCGCCGCCGGTGTGGCCTGGTTCACCCGCAGTACCCTGCTGACCCTGGGCGTGGGGATGGCGGCGTTGTGGGCCTTCAAGTACCTGGTCGCCTCGGTGTAGAACCGCCGGGTCGGTCATGCCTCGTGCATCGTCGATGTTTTTCCGGGCGTTTGCCCATCCGATCTACGCAAATCCCTTCGGCCAAGCCTTCTTTTCATGGTGTTCAGCCAGAAAACCGCTCGTGACCGACCGGTCTATATATGTCGAGATCAGTGCGGTGAGTGACGCGCTCAGGACATTTGCCGACCTGTCAAAGTCCGTAAAGTGGCGTGCCGCCTCGTTGCGATGAGCGCCAAGACGGCTGATTGTTGATGCTCGCAAGCGTGTGAGGTGAGCCGCTTTCGATAAAAAGGCGACAGGGTGAAACGCCAGTTTCTCCGAACCAACGCCGGCCACCAGGGAATAAAAACCAATGCATAGCCCGAACTCCAAGGATTCCAATGGTCAATTGGCGCAGGGCTTCAAGCCGCGCCATGTCACGATGCTGTCTATCGCAGGGATAATCGGCGCAGGTCTATTCGTCGGCTCGGGGCATGCGATTGCCGCAGCCGGTCCCGCCGTCCTGCTGGCCTATCTGTTTTCCGGATTACTCGTCGTGCTGGTCATGCGCATGCTGGGCGAGATGGCCGTCGCCAATCCGGACACCGGTTCCTTTTCCACCTACGCCGACCAGGCCATTGGCCGCTGGGCCGGTTTCACCATCGGTTGGCTCTACTGGTGGTTCTGGGTCCTGGTGATTCCGATCGAGGCCCTGGCCGCCGGTCACGTGCTCAACCAGTGGTTCCCCGGGGTCGATGCCTGGTTGTTCGCCTTGTTGTCGATCGTGCTGCTGGTGGTGACCAACCTGTTCAGCGTGTCCAAGTACGGTGAGTTCGAGTTCTGGTTCGCCATGGCCAAGGTCGTCGCGATCATCGGTTTCATCGGCGTCGGTTTCGCCGTGCTGATGGGCTGGATTCCCGAGCGCGAGGCCAGTGGCCTGAGCCGACTCATGGCGCAGCACGGTGGTTTTGCGCCCAATGGCCTGTCGGCGGTGGTCGGCGCGTTCATCACCATCATGTTCAGTTTCATCGGTACCGAGGCGGTGACCATCGCCGCGGCCGAGTCCAACGATCCGTCGCGCAATATCGCCAAGGCGACCCGTTCGGTGATCTGGCGGATCGGTGTGTTCTACCTGTTGTCGATCTTCGTGGTCATTTCCGTGGTGCCCTGGAACGATCCGCAACTGACCACGGTGGGTTCCTACCAGCGGGCACTGGAACTGATGAACATTCCCCACGCCAAGTTCATGGTGGATGCGGTGGTGTTGATTGCCGTCGCCAGCTGCATGAACTCGTCGATCTACATCGCCTCGCGCATGCTGTTTTCGCTCGGCAAGCGCGGTGATGCGCCCACGCCGTTGAAGCGTACCTCGTCGGCCGGTGTACCGCGCGCAGCGGTGATCGCCAGCAGTGTGCTCGGGGCCGGCGTGACCCTGTTCAGCTATTTCGCCCCCGCCGGCCTGTTCGACTTCCTGCTCGCCAGCTCCGGCGCGATCGCCCTGTTGGTGTACCTGGTGATCGCGATTTCGCAGTTGCGCATGCGTCGGCGGCTGCAGCGGCAGAACATCGAGCTGGTCTTCCACATGTGGTTGTTCCCGTGGCTGACCTACCTGGTGATCGCCTTCATCTGCGCGGCACTGGCCGTGATGATGGCGACGCCCGAGCACCGTACGGAAGTGACCTCGACCATTGTCCTGGCGCTGGCGATTTCCTTCATCGGGCTGGTGACGGCCCGTCAGCACGGGCAGCCGGAAAAGGCGAGCCTGCTTCGCGATGCCTGAGGGACAGGCCGGTTGCCCGGTCGAGCGGGCAACCGATGGCCTCAGCGGGCCGACAGGGCCGCGTGGGCGTGCAGTTCCTGTTCGATGAATGCGGCGATCATGGCCCGGTAGACCTGCTCGACCACCTCGGGTGAGGCACCGACTTCGCCGGCCATTGCGCGCACCTTGGCGATCACCTGCTCGACCCTGGCCGGTGCGCGAACATCATCCGTGGTTTTCTTGAAGGTGGCCGCCTGCGCGACCAGATTGCCACGCCGCGCCAGCAGTGCGACGACGTCGCGGTCGATGTGATCGATGTGCTGGCGGACCTCTTCGATCGAAGTGCAGCGTACGTCCATATGAAAATCTTCCTGGCAAGCGAATGGGGGGTGTTCCAAGCCTGGGGACATTAACCAGCCAGGCCAGACAAGTCCACCCGACGCCTCCGACGGGGCGCGTCCATTCCCACTGTTTCTCTCTCCCCGCAAGGCCGTAGCGATTGCTCCCTGACAGGCATCCGGCGGCTTCCTCTGCGCATCGATGGTGTTCATACATTTGTACAAACGGATGGGTCGGCGCATGGATTTTCATGATGTTCCGCGCCATGGCCGGCGCATAACCTTCTGAGCAGGCAGCGTTGATTACTAAATAATAAAGGAGACGACTTATGCCTATTCAGTCGGAGCATGATCCGCGCCTCAAGCGTGCACTCAAGACTCGGCACATCAGCATGCTCGCCCTGGGCGGCGTGATCGGTGCCGGTCTGTTCGTCGGTTCCAGTGCCGTGATCGCCTCAACCGGTCCCGGTGCCTTCATCACCTATGCCATCACCGGTCTCATCGTTGCGCTGGTGATGCGCATGCTCGGCGAGATGGCCGCCGCGCATCCCGCCAAGGGGTCCTTCGTCGACTATTCCCGCCTGGCCTTTGGCCGTCCGGTGGGGTACATGACCGGCTGGCTCTACTGGTACTTCTGGGTCATCGTCGTCGGCTTCGAAGCCGTGGTCGGTGGGCAGATCATCAACGGCTGGCTACCGGACATCCCGGTCTGGGTCATCGCCCTCGGGCTGATGGTGGGCATGACGCTGCTGAACCTGATGTCGGTACATTCCTTCGGTGAGGCCGAGTACTGGTTTGCCGGGATCAAGGTCGCGGCCATCGTGGTGTTCCTGGTCGTGGCGGGCCTCTATGTCTTCAAGCTGTGGCCCGGCTCGGATGCCAGTCTTGGCAACCTGGTCGATCACGGCGGTTTCCTGCCCCATGGTGTGACGTCGTTGTTCACCGGGGTGGTCGTGGTGATTTTCTCCATGACTGGCGTGGAAGTCGCGACCCTGGCCGCCGCCGAATCCGAAGACCCGTCGCGCAACATCCGCAAGGCGGTCAATACCGTGATGCTGCGGATCCTGGTGTTCTTCGTCCTGGCGACGTTCTTCATCGTGGTGGTGCAGCCATGGACGGACATCAAACCGGGCAAGTCGCCTTTCGTCGCCACGCTGGAGCATATCGGTATCCCTGGGGCCGGGCACATGCTGACGGGGGTCATCCTGGTTGCTGTGCTGTCGGTGCTCAATGCCGGGCTCTACACCTCTTCGCGCCTGCTGTACGTCCTGGCCTCCAATGACGAGGCGCCGCGCTGGATCGCCGGAGTCAGTCGCAAGGGCGTACCGGTACGTGGCGTGATCGCTTCGACGCTGGTGGGTTATGGCTGCGTGGTCATCGCGGCGCTGTGGCCAGACACCGTGTTCCAGTTCCTGATCAACTCCTCCGGCACGGTGTTCCTCTTCGTCTACCTGGTGATCTGCCTGTCGCAACTCAAGCTGCGTCGCAAGTGGGTGGCCGAGGGCACATTGAAATTCGCCATGTGGGGACACCCCTGGCTGCCACTGCTGGTGACCGCGTCGATCGTGGCGGTGCTGGTCAGCATGGCCTTCGATCCGACGATGCAGATC
Organism: Pseudomonas vanderleydeniana; assembly: GCF_014268755.2. Lineage (NCBI taxonomy): Bacteria > Pseudomonadati > Pseudomonadota > Gammaproteobacteria > Pseudomonadales > Pseudomonadaceae > Pseudomonas > Pseudomonas vanderleydeniana. The sequence continues at coordinate 2,848,239 of NZ_CP077093.1, forward strand.
AGCCTGGCCCAGTGCTTGATCGCGATCGCGGTAATCGGCGCCTCCTATGGGCTGCTGCAACTGTCGCGCTCGCGGCGGCAGGGAACCGGGATCAAGGCGCAATCGGCGCGTAGCACCTAGTCAATCACGTTTTATCCGACATCCCCGTATTGCGGGCCGTCAATGGGAAGCCAAAAGCATGTCAGCGAAAATCGATTTGTCCCAGATACCCAACAAGCCGCTCTGGTTCGAGCCGAGTCCGCCGCGCGAGCGCCTGGACGCGGCGCTACAGGCCGACGTGGTGATCGTCGGGGCCGGCTACACCGGCTTGTGGACGGCCTACTACCTGCTCAAGAGCGATCCGTCGTTGCGCGTGGTGCTGCTGGAAAAGCGGGAAGTCGGCTTCGGCGCGTCCGGCCGTAACGGTGGCTGGGCCTCGGCGATCTTTCCGATCTCCCTGCCGAGAGTGGCGCAGATGTACTCCCATGCCGCGGCTCTCCAGTTGCAGGCGGCGATGAACGAAACCGTCGATGAGATCGGCCGGGTCCTGGCATTGGAAGGCGTGGATGCCGACTACGCGAAACAGGGCTTCCTGTCCCTGGCGCGTAGTACCCCGCAGATGGAGCGGGTACGGGCGGCGGTGGCCGCGTCGACGCAGTTCGGGCTGTCGGAGCAGTGGCAGGTGCTCGAGGGGGCCGAGGCGCGTTCGCGCATCGGCGCCGAGGATGTCCAGGGCGCGCTCTACACCGAGCATTGCGCGCTGATTCATCCCGGCAAGCTGGTCCGTGGGCTGGCCCGCTTGGTCGAGAGCCTGGGCGCTAGAATCTTCGAGCAGTCTGCCGTCTTGCAGATGGCACCGGGTGTCGTCCATACCGAGCGAGGTTCGGTCCGGGCCGACATCACGGTGCGCGCCACCGAGGCTTTCACCTCGCAGCAACCGGGCAAGTCGCGCTTCGTCATTCCGCTCTATTCGCTGGTGCTGGCGACCGAGCCGTTGTCCCGCGACCAGTTGGCTTCGCTCAGGCTCGATCATCGCCTGGCGTTCAACGACATGCGCCACCTGCGGGTCTATGGCCAGGTCACCGCCGAAGGACGGCTGGTGTTCGGTGGGCGCGGCGCGCCCTATCAATGGGGCTCGCGGATGTCCGACAGCAATGACTTGGTGGACAGCATCCACGGCAAGATCCACACCACCATGACCGAGTTCTTCCCGGCGCTGGCGAACGCGCGGATCACCCATCGCTGGGGTGGCGCACTGGGTGTGTCCCGCGACTGGTGCCCGACCGTGAGCATCGACCGGAAAAACCGCATGGCCTGGGCCGGCAACTATGTCGGCGACGGTGTGGCGACCAGCAACCTGGCAGGACGGATCCTGCGCAACCTGATTCTTGAGCGCAGCGAAGACATCGACACGCTGCCCTTCGTCAACCACCGCTCGCCATCCTGGGAGCGCGAGCCCCTGCGCTGGTTCGGCATCAACAGCGGCCTGGCCGCGGCTTCGCTGAGCGATATCGAAGAGCGTTTCACCCATCGTCCATCTCGCACTGCGATGTTGCTGGAAAAGCTGACAGGTGCGCATTAAACAGGAGTAAGCCGTGACTACCTTCACGATCATGAAAAACGCTGCCATCCAGGCGTTGCCATTGACCCCTGCCGGCCAGCGCGCCGGTGCCGACAAGGGTGATCCGCAGATCGCCATCCACAAACTGGCACCCGAAGCGGTCGGCAATCTCGGTGTCTGGGAGTGCCAGCCCGGTGGTTGGCCGGTGATCGAGCGCCCCGACACCGAGTTCACCTACATCATTTCCGGCAAGGCCCTGCTCACCGACAGCAGCACGGAGGAGGTGGTGGAAGTCACCGGGGGCGACCTGATCATCCTGCCACCGGGCTGGACCGGCCGCTGGGATGTGTTGGAAACCGTACGCAAGGTCTACGCGATCTATTGATTTCCCCGGTGGCCGCACGCTGCCACCGTTACTTTTCGATGTGAGAAAAACAATGACTCGAACCATCATGAACTGGATCTCCGGTACCCCGGTCGAAACCACCAGTGGCCAGCAACTGCCGGTCTATAACCCGGCCACCGGTGTCGTGACCGGCCAGGTGCAACTGTCCGCAGCAAAGGATGTGGAGGCCGCCGTGGCCTCGGCCAAGGCGGCGTTTCCGGCCTGGAGCAACCTGTCGCCGCTGCGCCGCTCGCGCATCCTCAACCGGTTCCTGGCGCTGCTCAACGACCATCGTGACGATTTGGCCCGGATGATCACCGCCGAGCATGGCAAGGTGTTCACCGATGCCCAGGGCGAGGTCATGCGTGGCATCGAGATCGTCGAGTTCGCCTGTGGCGCACCGCAGTTGCTCAAGACCGATTTCACCGACCAGGTCAGCACCAATATCGACAACTGGACCCTGCGCCAGCCGCTGGGCGTGGTCACCGGTATCACCCCGTTCAACTTCCCGGTGATGGTCCCGATGTGGATGTTCCCCGTGGCCCTGGCCACTGGCAACACCTTCGTGCTCAAGCCGAGTCCGATCGATCCGAGCCCGAGCCTGTTCATCGCCGAACTGCTCAAGCAGGCCGGACTGCCCGATGGCGTGTTCAACGTGGTGCAAGGTGACAAGGATGCGGTCAACGCCCTGATCGAACACCCGGACGTGCAGGCGATCTCCTTCGTCGGTTCGACGCCGATCGCCAACCATATCTACGAGACCGGTGCCCGTCACGGCAAGCGCGTGCAGGCCCTGGGTGGCGCGAAGAACCACCTGGTGGTGATGCCCGATGCCGATATCGACCAGGTCGTCGACGCCCTGATCGGTGCCGCCTATGGTTCAGCCGGCGAGCGTTGCATGGCGATCAGCGTGGCGGTGTTCGTCGGCGACGACACGGCCGGGAAGGTGATGCCGAAACTGATCGAGCGCACCCGCGAACTGAAGGTGCTCAACGGCACCAATCTCGAGGCGGAGATGGGCCCGATCGTCACCCGTGCTGCCCATGAGCGTATCACCGGCTACATCGAACGGGGTGTCAAGGAAGGCGCGACCCTGCTGGTCGATGGGCGCCAGTTCAACGGCCAGACCGCTGGCGAAGGCTGCGGTGATGGTTTCTGGATGGGTGGCACGCTGTTCGACAACGTCACCCCCGACATGCGTATCTACAAGGAAGAGATCTTCGGCCCGGTATTGGCCTGCCTGCGTGTGAAGGATTTCGCCGAGGCGGTGGAACTGATCAACAGCCATGAATTCGGTAACGGCGTAAGCCTGTACACCCGTGACGGCCACATTGCCCGTGAGTTCGGCCGGCGTATCCAGGTTGGCATGGTCGGCATCAACGTGCCGATTCCGGTGCCGATGGCCTGGCATGGTTTTGGTGGCTGGAAGAAGAGCCTGTTCGGCGACATGCATGCCTACGGTGAGGAGGGTGTGCGCTTCTACACCAGGCAGAAGAGCATCATGCAGCGTTGGCCGCAGGCCATCGCCAAGGGCGCGGAGTTCGCGATGCCGACCAGTCACTGAGGTGATCGGCTAGTCGAGAGGCAGACGGCCCCGCCCACGCAGCGGGGCCGTCTGCATTCAGGGCCTGTCGAGCAGTTCGGTATTCTTGCCGGCCTGGATCGCGATCCAGAAGCGGGCGATGCCCTGGGTGGTGGTGGGCTTGATGCCGGTCAGTTGTTCCACCAGCTTGAGGCGATAGACCAGCGTCTGGCGGTGGATTCCCAGGTCGAAGGCGGCGGCTTTCCAGTTGCCGTCGTTTTCCAGGAAGCTTATCAGCGTGGGTAGCAGGGCGGCGCCCTGGGTGCGATCGTGCTCGATCAGTGGCCCCAGGTAGCGCCCGACCAGTGCCCTGGCCTCGGCCAGGGACTTGGGCGCCATGATCAGGCCAGTTTCGGCCTCGCCGTAGCGCAGGGTCTGCGCATCGATTTCCCGCGCCTGGGTCAGGGCCAGGCGGGCTTGCCGGACGCTTTCGCGAAAGCCGGTGGCCGTCGCAATCGGTCCGCTGATACCGATGACGCTGTCTGTGCCCAGTGCGTCGATCAGGGCGTTGAAGGTGTTGCTGTCATCGCAACCGAGCGCCAGCAGAAGGCCTTTTTCGTCCAGCAGCAGCGGGGTGCAATGGTGCAGGGCAGGGGCCTGGTGGAGCTCGTCCGCGCGCCAGGAGCCCGAGGTTCCCGGCAGGATTGCCAGGCTCACCAGGGTACCGGTCAGGCCGCGTCGTTCGAGCAGCGGGCGGGCCAGGGAAAATTCCGTCTCGCTGTCCAGCAGGCTGCGCAGCAGCGCCGAACCTTCCTCACGTTGCAGGTCGCGGTGAATCATCAGGCGCTCGAGCTCGACACCGAGCAGGCCGACCAGTGAGCGTACCAGGATCGGGTCATCCGGTGTCCGCTTGCCCTGGCGGGCCAGCACCAGGTTGGCCCGCGCGCGCCCGGCGATCGGTATGCGCTCGACCCACCCTGGGGATTGCGCCGCAGCGGTTTTCGTTTCGACGATATTGACGCCACTGGCCGTATCCTCGATGGCCAGATCGAGGCCCAGGGTGCGGGCGAGGATCGCCAGGCGACCGGCCATGTCGGGTTCCTTGCGCAGGGCATCGGCGTAGGTCTGGAACAGGCGTTCGCTGGCATTGAAGCGTTCGCGCTGGGCCTGCAGGACGCTTTCGATGACGCAGTGGGACAGCTTGACGAACTCGAGTTCGAAGCTGCCCAGCAGGATCGGGAAGAGCAGGCGGTCGGCGGTCTTGAGCAGCTTGGTCGAGAGCTTGGGTGCATCCTGCCGGGGTGCGAAGACCAGCGCACTGGCGTTGCTCTGCACCAACTGTTCCAGCCAGCCGACTTGCTCCTCGGCCGCGGTGGGCATGCCCATGCCGGTGGTCATCACCAGATCGCCGGGAGATACCCAGCGCCACGGGTCCGGCAACTCTACCGCATGGGCCCAGGTGATCAGCCTGCCGGTTCCGGCGAGGCCGGCGACGGCCTGCAGTTTCAGCAAGTCGATATCGATCAGGTCCTGCACCGTGAGCATGGGTTACCGTCCGGTCGTTTTGGGATGTCATGCTACCGGGTAAACCCCTGCCGGACCATGGTCGATTCGTCCGGTCCCCGTGCGCCGTTGGCATTCCACCATTCACCCCCGCCATCGAGGTAGCGCCGGCGCATGTTCGCGGCCAGTGCCTGCAGAGCGTCGGGCATGCACTCATCCGGATCGGGAGCGGGCAGGGGCATGCGGACCTTCCACAGGTTCGCCCCCTCGATCAGGGCGAAGGCCTGGCCCTTGGGCAGGCTGACGACGTGGGCCGGTTCGATCAGCGGCACGCAGGTGGAGCTGACCCGGTCCTGGGTGTTGCTGGTGAAGTCGGTGCTGCCCTCGGTGTCCGAGCTGTCGGTGGCACCGCTGACCAGGGTGGTCGAGTACACGTCGACCCTGGGCAGCTGCCGCGTCAGCAGTTCCGCCGTGGCGGTTTCGCGCACCCGCAGCATGAACAGGTTGTTGAAGTTGCCGACCACCTGGCCGGCCTTGGCGCGATTGCCGAGCCGCGCCTCGATGTCACTGAGGGTCTGGGTGTAGGCGGTGACCTGGATGCCGGCGCCGCCGCCCTTGTTGATCATCGGGATGAACTCTTCGCCCATCAGCTCGTTGAATTCGTCGGCGTGCAGGTTGATCGGAATTTTCTGCGCCCGATCGGCGTGGGGCAGGCCGTCATCGACGCCGAACTTGTAGATATGGCCGGCCACGGACACCAGGTCGGCGAACATCGAGTTGCCCACCGCTGTGGCGACCTCCGGATCCGACAGCGCATCGAGCCCGACGTAGACCACCGCCCGTTTGCGGATCACTTGCATCCAGTCGAAAATCGGCCGAGGGTCATCGAGGGCGCCGTAGTCGGGCGAGATCAGTTCGGCCATGCGCCCGGTGGTGAGTTTCTCCAGCAGCGGCAGCAGCGAGGCGACGATCTTGTCGAAGTAGGTCTTGTCGTAGCGTACGGCGGAGCGCAGGCCGTCCATCACCGGATCGGCGACGCGGGTGCGCGCCAGATACTGGTCGATGGCCGTCACCCGTGGCGGCCGGCCACGCATGTTGTGCGGGGTGGTCTTGTCGTTGAGCTTGCCTTCGAGGCCGGCGATCAGCTCCCAGGCATCCGGGTCATGGCGGGCGAAGTAGTGGTGGCTGTAGTCGACGAACAACGCATCGATATTGATCACGTGCTGCTGGATCTTCAGGTAGTCCGGGCGGCAGCCCAGTTCCACCAGGGCCCGGGCGATGATGTTGACGAAACGCCAGGCGAATTCGCGGAACGCGGCGCTGCTGCCTTCGCCCGAGAGCTGCCCGGAGATCCGGCTGGCGACCTCGGAGATGCGTCCGAAACGGCCGATGGCGTTGTAGCGCGCGGAGACATCCGGCCAGCCGAGGTGAAACACGTGGAACTCCTGTTCGCGCCCGGCGCGGCGGGCTTCCACGTACATGCGCTTGAGCAGGTCGGCGTCGCCCTTGGGGTCGAAGACGATGACCGGCTCGAACTCCGTGCGGCCATCGAGTTGCCGGGCCCGGCGAATGTCCTGGGTGATGAACAGCTCGGCCAGGCGGGTCTTGCCGACTCGGGTGGTACCCAGCACCAGGCTGTGGCCGACGCGTTCGCCAAGGGGCAGTGACACTTCGACTTCATTCGGCTCCACGCCATGCAGGCGCGGCGAACCGCCCACCGGTGGCAGCGGGCGTACCGGGTTGAACGGGCTGTCCCAGGCCGTGAGGCGGGGGACCAGGCTCAAGGGGAAATGGGCCTGTTCCAGATACCGTTCCAGTCGCCGCGCCTGCTGGAACAGCGGCGCCGGCTCGACATAGCGGCGGAACTCCGGACGGTAGGTCTGCATCAGGCGTTGGGTATGGCGCTGTTCCCATTTGAAGCCGGCACCGACGAACAGTCGCTGGGGGCTCACCGGAATGCGTTGACTGGTGATCACGTAGCGTGGCAGACGCCGGATATTGCGGCGAAAGCGCAGCACCTCCAGTGCCTGGCGCAGGCGTACCCAGCCAAGGAGCAGGTAGGCGAGGGCCGTGATCACCCCGAACAAGGGTGTCAGGCCCAGAACCCAGGGAGCGAACAGGCACAGCCCGATGCCGACGAGGCACACCGCGACGGTGTATAGCTCAACGGCGGGGCGTAGCAGGACTTCGATCGTATGCTGTTGCGTCATGTCCCTGGCCCTGCGTCATGATCCCGAGGGCGTACGGTGGCCGAGCGCGAAGGCAAATGCTGCGGGGAAACGGGAATCGCCGGAGCAGGTTTTCCGGTTCGTGCCTCTCATCAACCATTGCTCGATCCAGCAACCTTGTATATTGCTGGCTCTTTCTTCACGGACACCGAGAATTGCCATGCCCCGTTTTGCCGCCAACCTGAGCATGCTCTACCCGGAGCACGACTTCCTGGATCGTTTCGAGGCCGCCGCTGCCGATGGCTTCGAGGCGGTGGAGTACCTGTTTCCCTATGACTACTCGCCACAGGAGCTCAAGCGGCGCCTGGACGACCATGGCCTGATCCAGGTGCTGTTCAATGCGCCGCCCGGCGACTGGGCGGCAGGCGAGCGCGGAACCGTGTCGCTGCCCGGGCGCGAGCAGGCGTTTCGCGACGGTTTTGCCAGGGCCCTGGACTATGCCGGCGTGCTGGGCAACCGGCATGTCCATGTGATGGCCGGCCTGCTACCCGCCGAGGCCAGTCGCGAACGCCACCAGGCGATTTACCTGGACAACCTCGCCCATGCCTGCGCCGAGGCGGCCAAGGTCGGCATCACCGTGCTGCTGGAGCCGATCAACACGCGAGACATGCCCGGTTTCTTCCTCAATCATCAGCAGCAGGCCCACGCCATCCGCGAAGCGGTCGGCGCGGCCAACCTGCAGGTGCAGTTCGACTGCTATCACTGCCAGATCGTCGAGGGCGACCTGGCCATGACCTTGCGGCGCGACCTGGCCCACATCGGCCATATCCAGATTGCCGGCGTGCCGGATCGCCACGAACCGGACCACGGGGAAGTGAACTATCCCTGGCTGTTCGAGCTGATCGACCAGCTGGGCTACCAGGGCTGGATCGGTTGCGAGTACCGCCCACGCGGCGAAACCTCGGCCGGCCTGCAATGGCTGCGCGACTGGAAGGCCCGAAGCTGATCGGGATGGCGGCCCTCAAGCCTGGCGTTGCAGAAACATCGCCAGCCCGACTTCCTCCAGGTGCAGGCCCTTGCGCATTCGCGGCTTGGGCAGCCTGGCCAGCTCGCCGAGTGCGAAGGCTTCGAGCACGCCAGGATGGATATAGCACTTGCGGCACACGGCGGGCGTATTGCCCAACTGTTTGGCGACGCTCTTGACCATGTCGACGATCTGCCGCTTGGCCTCGGCCTCCGGTTCCCATTGCAGTTCACGCAGCACGGTCAGGGCCATGGCGCTGCCGGCCCAGGTGCGGAAATCCTTGGCGGTGAAGTCGGCACCGGTCAGTTCATGCAGGCAGGCGTTCACGTCCGAGGAACTGACGACACGCCGCTCGCCGTTTTCGTCCAGGTACTGGAACAGGTGCTGGCCGGGCAATTCCAGGCAGCGCTTGAGCACCGTGGCCAGGCGCCGGTCCCTGACCTTGACCCGGTGCTCCACGCCACTCTTGCCTCGGAACTGGAATACGATGGCGCTGCCGTTGATCTCGACATGCCGGTTGCGCAGGGTGGTCAGGCCATAAGAGCGGTTCTCCCGGGCGTAGCGGCTGTTGCCGATGCGGATCAGGGTGGCGTCGAGCAGGCTGATCACCGTGGCCATGACCTTGTCTCGGTTGAAGCCCGGTGTCGCCAGGATAGCCTGCAGCTGTTGCCGCAGCTTGGGCAGCGCCTTGCCGAATGCCTGCAGTCTTGCGTATTTGTCCTGGTCGCGGATCTCCCGCCAGCGCGGGTGATAGCGGTATTGCTTGCGGCCACGGGCATCGCGGCCGGTGGCCTGCAGATGGCCTTGTGGGTCGGCGCAGATCCACACGTCGCGGTAGGCCGGCGGGATCGCCAGGGCGTTGAGGCGCCGGATTTCGTCCCGGTTGCGAATGCGTTCGCCATCGGCGTCGAAGTAGGCGAAGCCGCCACGCCACTTCCGGCGGCGAATGCCGGGCTGGGTGTCGTCGACGTAATGCAGTTCGGCGGGCAGTTCCATGGGCGCTGAAGCATCGGGCATGGCGGCGTCCTTGAGGGAGAGTCAGACGGTATGAGCGATTGACCGCAGCCGTGCCCGGAGGTGCGTTTTAATCAGGCCAGTACCGCCACCGCCTTGATCTGCGCCCAGAGGCGCTGCCCGCTCCGCAGTTGCAACTGATCCCGGGAGTAGCGGGTGATCCGCGCCAGCAACGGGGTACCGTCGGCATCGAGCTTGACCAGCACATGGGCCTGGTTGTCCGCGGCGGTTTCGCCGGTCACGGTGACCGGCAGGCGATTGAGGATGCTGCTGTGTTCTTCCGCCTGCAGGCTGAGGCTGACGTCCCGTGCCTGGACCTTGCAGCGTAGCTGCTTGCCGACGGACAGCGGGGTATGGGCCACGCGGATGGTCGACGGGCTGCCGGGCAACTGGACGGTGACGAGCTGGTAGTGCGGATCGTAGGCACTGACCTGGCCGGCAATCACCACGCCGGCATCGTCGCCCATGGCCAGGGGCAGGTCGAGGCGTGCCAGGGTATCGCCGATCGGGCCGCTGGCCAGGGCCTTGCCGGCGGAGAACAGCACGATATGGTCAGCGAGGCGGGCGACTTCATCCTGCGAATGGCTGACATAGAGCACCGGGATGTCCAGTTCGTCATGCAGGCGTTCCAGGTACGGCAGGATCTCGCCCTTGCGCTGGCTGTCGAGCGCGGCGAGCGGTTCGTCCATCAGCAGCAGCCGGGGACTGGTGAGCAGTGCGCGGGCGATGCCGATGCGCTGGCGTTCGCCGCCGGACAGGTGCTGCGGGTGGCGTTCCAGCAGGTGGCTGATGCCCAGCAACTCGCTGGCGTGGGCCATGTCCACCCGCCGCTGAGCACGGGGAATGCGCCGCAGGCCGAACTCCAGGTTCGCCCGCACCGAGAGGTGCGGGAACAGGCTGGCCTCCTGGAAAACATAGCCCAGGGCGCGCTTGTGCGGTGGCACAAAGTGTTGGCGGCGGCTGTCCTGCCAGACTTCGTCGTTGACCTGGATGAAGGCCTGCGGGGCCTTTTCCAGGCCGGCGATGCAACGCAGGCAGGTGGTCTTGCCCGAGCCCGAGTGGCCGAACAGGGCGGTCACGCCGCGGCCGGGCAGGTGCAGGTCGAGGTCCAGGGTGAAGCCCGGATAGCTCTGTTTCAGGTGGACCTGTATCGAGGACGTCATGACTCAGCTCCAGCCCATCTTGGTCTTGCGGCTCGAGTACAGCGCCAGCAGCACGAGGAAGGAGAACACCAGCATGGCGCCGGCGAGCCAGTGGGCCTGGAGATACTCCATGGCCTCGACGTGGTCGTAGATCTGTACCGACACCACGCGGGTCTTGTCCGGGATGTTGCCGCCGATCATCAGCACCACGCCGAACTCGCCGACGGTATGGGCGAAGCCGAGTATCGCGGCGGTGATGAAGCCGGGGCGTGCCAGGGGCAGGACGACGTTGAAGAAAGTGTCCCAGGGGTTGGCGCGCAGGGTCGCGGCCACTTCCAGTGGGCGGGTGCCAATGGCACTGAAGGCGTTTTGCAGGGGTTGCACCACGAACGGCATCGAGTAGATCACCGAGCCGATCACCAGTCCGGTGAAACTGAAGGTCAGGGTACCCAGGCCAATGGCCTGGGTGAACTGCCCGATGAAGCCGTGGGGGCCGAAGGCCAGCAGCAGGTAGAAGCCGATCACCGTCGGTGGCAGCACCAGCGGCAGGGCGACCACCGCGCCGATCGGCCCGCGCAGCCAGGAGTGGGTGCGGGCCAGCCACCAGGCGATCGGCGTACCGACCAGCAACAGGATCGCCGTGGCCAGCGACGCCAGTTTCAGCGTCAGCCAGATCGCGGCGAAATCGGTACTGTCGAGCGGCATTTACAGCGCGTAGCCGTAGGATTTGATGATGGCTGCGGCTTTCGGGCCTTTCAGGTATTCCACCAGCGCCTTGGCGGCGGCGTTGTCCTTGCCCTTGTTGAGGATTACCGCGTCCTGCTTGATCGCCTCATGCATGTCGGCCGGGACGATCCAGGCCGAACCGCTGGTGACCTTGCCATCCTTGTAGATCTGCGACAGGGCGACGAAGCCCAGTTCGGCGTTGCCGGTGGAGACGAACTGATAGGCCTGGGTGATGTTCTGGCCGGTGACCAGCTTGTCCTTGACCTTGTCGGTCAGGCCCAGCTTGGCCAGTACCTGGGTGGCAGCCAGGCCGTAGGGCGCGGCTTTCGGGTCGGCGATGGACAGGTGCTGGTACTGGTTGTCCTTGAGCACCTGGCCCTTGGCATCGACGTAGCCATCCTTGGCCGACCACAGGGCCAGGGTACCTACGGCGTAGGTGAAGCGCGAGCCGGCAACGATGTCGCCTTCCTTCTCCAGCTTGGCCGGGGTGGTGTCGTCGGCGGCAAGGAACACTTCGAACGGGGCGCCGTTCTTGATCTGGGTGTAGAACTGGCCGGTGGCGCCGTAGGCGGCCACCAGCTTGTGCCCGGTGTCTTTCTCGAAGTCGCTGGCGATCGCCTGGATCGGTGCGGTGAAGTTGGCGGCGACGGCCACCTGGACTTCGGCGGCCTGGGCCGAGGCGAAGGCGAAGACGCCCAACAGTGCGGCGAGGCAGGTCGGGGCAAAGCGTGAGGCACGAATGATCATGAAACAGCTCCGTTCAAAGGTAGCACTGGGGGCGGGCGTCGCTTGTTATAAGAAGGGTGCGGCGCCGGGTAGGGTGAATCGCTATGTATTGGAATATATAGCGATTTCATGGCCATGGCGAGCGAACTGGGCTGGCATGAGGGGAATGGCCACCCTTGGTGTCCCGGCGATGCGCCGAAGGCGGCCCTTCAATGAGATCAACGACCCTGTAACCTGGCCAGTGCCTGCTCTGCCAGCTGCCGGGTCAGTTCTTCTGCCGGCAGCTCCACTCCCAGCCGCAAGGCCTGGCCCGACCACAGGTTGCTGAAGTCTGCCTCGCCCTTTGCCCGCAACGGCAGCAGCGCGCCGCCGGCCAGGGGGAATGCCGGGGCCAGGTCGCTGATCGGTCCGAGTTCGCGCATGACCCGGTTCATGATCCCGCGCGCCGGGCGGCCGGTGAACAGGTTGGTCAGGGCGGTCTGGCTTTCCTTGGCCGTACGCAGCGCCTGCTGGTGGGAGGCTGAGATCTTGGCTTCCGGGGTGAACAGGTAGGCTGTCCCCAACTGTGCCGCGCTGGCCCCGAGCATGAGCGCGGCAGCGACGCCCCGGGCATCGCCGATACCTCCTGCGGCAATCACCGGTACGTTCACCGCGTCGACGATCTGCGGCACCAGGGCCATGGTGCCGACCTGGGTGTTGAGGTCGCTGCTCAGGAATATACCGCGATGGCCGCCGGCCTCATTGCCCATGGCGATGATTGCGTGGCAGCCGCGCTCCTGCAGCCAGCGGGCCTCGTCCACGGTGGTGGCGCAGCCGACAATGATTGCGCCGGTGGCCTTGACCCGTTCGAGCTGTGGCTGGGGTGGCAGGCCGAAGTGAAAGCTGACGATCTCTGGGCGCAACTCTTCCACCAGCCGGCAGCTGGCCTCGTCGAAGGGCGCGCGATTGGACACCGGTGTGGGCGCATTGAAATCCAGGCCCTGCTCGCGATAGTAGGGGGCCAGGCGCTCTTTCCAGCGCTTCTCGCGCTCGGGGTCCGGCGTGGGCGGCTGATGGCAGAAGAAGTTGATGTTCAGCGGCGCCTGGACGGCACGGCGAAACGCCTCGATCTGCTGGCGGAGCTGTTCCACGGTCAGCAGGGCGGCGGGCAGCGAGGCCAGGCCGCCGGCCCGGGCGACGCCGACCATCATCGCCAGGGTGGTCGCGCCGGCCAGCGGGCCCTGGATGATCGGGTGTCGAATGCCGAACAGCTTGAGGATGCGGGTGTCGGGCCAGTTGCTCATGACGACTTCTCTCCGGGGCGGGTAACGGGATGACGACGACAGCAGCGCAGGGTTGTATCAGGAATGCCAACGGCAAGGCCAGTGACGGTTGGGTGAAAGCCGGTTGCCCGGTGACGGCGACTCGAAATCCGCCTACAGTTGCCGCACCACCTGGGGACGAATCTGGGCCTGTTTCGAGCAGAACCCCGGGCAGCGTCGTCGTTATGCCACCGATTTCGAGGCCTATACCGGGCCTGACAGCGTGGCGATCCCTAGCGGTATCGCCGGCTGATCGAGCGGCATCGGCGTCGGCCTTACCTTCCTGTCAATTGGGCCTGAATCGGAGGCAAATGTGTTCAGCGGCATTTTGATCGAAAAGGATGACAACGGTTACCGGGCCAACCTGGCCTCGCTCGACGAGGCGCAACTGCCTCCGGGTGACGTGACGGTGCGGGTGGCCTACAGCACCCTGAACTTCAAGGACGGGCTGGCGATCACCGGTGCAAGCCCGGTGGTGCGCAGCTTCCCGATGGTGCCGGGCATCGATCTGGTGGGTACGGTGGAGCACAGCAGCCACGCCGACTACCAGGCCGGTGACTGGGTGCTGCTCAATGGCTGGGGTGTCGGCGAAGGGCATTGGGGCGGCCTGGCGCAGAAGGCCCGGCTCAATGGCGATTGGCTGATCCCGTTGCCCAAGGGCTTTACCCCGGCGCAGACCATGGCCGTCGGCACCGCAGGGTATACCGCGATGCTCTGCATCCTGGCGCTGGAGCGCAACGGCCTGACGCCGGACCAGGGTGAAGTACTGGTGACCGGGGCCAATGGTGGCGTCGGCAGCTTTGCCGTAGCGCTGCTGGCACGACTCGGTTATCGGGTGGTGGCTTCGACCGGACGGACCGACGAACACGCCTATCTGCAGCAACTGGGGGCTACCGAGGTCATCGATCGCCAGGCGCTGTCGCAGCCGGGCAAGCCGCTGGCGAAAGAGCGTTGGGCGGCGGCCATCGACTCGGTGGGCAGCCATACGCTGGCCAATGTCTGCGCCAGTACCCGGGCCAACGGCACCGTGGCCGCCTGTGGCCTGGCCCAGGGCATGGACTTTCCGGCGACGGTCGCGCCGTTCATCCTGCGTGGCGTGACCCTGGCCGGGATCAACAGCGTGACCCAGCCCCGGGCGCAACGCATCGTGGCCTGGGAGCGCCTGGCAAGAGACCTCGATCTTGAGCAACTGGCACTGATCAGTCGGGAAATCAGCCTGCGTGAAGCCCTGGACGTGGCACCCCGTCTGCTTGCCGGGCAGGTGCGCGGACGAGTGGTGGTCGACGTCAATCGTTAGCGCGGGCCGGCGCGGCGCAGGGTGAAATTGATGCGCTGTGCCCCCAGTACGGGATGGTGACCGTCCTTGACCGGCAGGATGCCGTGAAAGCGCAGGCGGTCGACGCCGCCCCAGACCACCACGTCGCCGTGCTGTAGCGGGATGCGCAGGCTCCTGTCGGCGCGTTCATGCCCACCGAACAGGAACATGGCCGGCAACCCCAGCGACACCGAGACCACCGGGGCAGTCAGGTCGTGTTCGTTACGGTCCTGGTGCAGGGACATCTTTGCGCCTGGTACATAACGATTGATCAGGCAGGCATCGGGTACGAAATCTGCGAAACCCGCTGCCTCGGCTGCGTCCACCGCCAGTTGCCGAATCACCTCGGGCATGGTCGGCCAGGGCTGGCCATTGTGCGGATCGGTGGCGCTGTAGCGATAGCCGTCGCGATCGGTGGTCCAGCCCCAGTCACCGCAACTGCTCAGGCTGGCAGACATGGTGAAGCCGCCCGGGGTGACCATCTGGCGAAAGGGCGCCTGGCGTAGCACCTGGCGCAGGGCGGGAAGCAACTGCTCGACCCGGGGTAGGGCAAAACCCCGGAGTACCCAGGATTGTTCGCCGATCCGCTCGTGGCGTTCGGGCTGCCGCAGGTCCTGGTCGGCAAACAGATCAAGGGTCATGCGGGTTTCTCGCCGTCTTGCCTACAGCGCCTTGCTGACTTTCACATCGGCAATGACGTCATCCTTGCCATGCATCGCTTCCAGCGCGGCACGGGCTTCGGCTTCAGTGCCGTTCTCCAACTGGGCGAACTCGAAACGGCGTTCGCCGTTGAGGGTGTATTTGATGACATATTTTGTCGTCACGATCATTCCACTCATTAAAGGAAGGTGAGGTCGGGATTCAGCGCAGTTTCGAGCTGGAGCGACGGATGATGCGAATCGAGTGCTTCATGTTCGGCTTGCGGGTGACGCTGATGGCGCGCTTGGTCACCACGGTGTCCAGGGTGATGTTCCAGAAGCCGGTGCTGGGGACGGTGATTCGGGCCGGGAAGGTGTCGAAGGCGCCGCCATGGTAGGTGTGGCGACCGCCGTTCTTGAAGCTGCGGAAGTTGGCGTCGCTCATCAGGCGGATGTTGCAGGTCTGGGAGCATTCGATCACGACAATGTCGTCTTCGTTGAGGTGCTCGCGCTGGTGGATGAATTTCATGACCGCCTCCAGAAGGCTTTTTCTACAAAATCAAAAAGATAGCACGTGGCGCAGCTCGATTTTACGGCTACGATGGATTGACTCTCCGGGTAAGGTGACAAGTCTGACGGATTACACCGCCTTGTCGCCAGAAAAGTTGGATTAAATTCCACGTCAAAAGGGAGAAAAATCGCATGGATGCTGTCGGAGCGTCTTTATTGGAGGTTTTTTCATGAAGTGGGGCGCTTGGGGCTTGGCGGTGCTGGCGTTGGGAGGGTGTGCAACGGTCTCGGATATCCAGCAGACACCCCCGACATTGAATGTGATTTCGGGCAAGAAACCCGATGAATACGCCAGGTGCGTGGATACGATCCTCAACAAGAGCCGCGGCCCTTCGTTGCTGACGCCGCACAAGAGCGGGATCAAGATGGTGGTGCGCGATCGCCTGTCGAGTTCGCCGGCGGCGCTGCTCGATATCGAGGAGCGCTCCAGTGGCAGCAGCATCAAGCTCTACGAGAGCATGTCGAACAACCCGCTGCGTTCCGGTGCGGTACTCGATGCGGCGACCCACTGCATTTCAGGCCAACCCTGAGGTTGGCCTGAACACCTGCGTCACTTGCAGATCACGACCACGGTGCGGCTCTTGAAGTTGCCGACATCCACGCCCAGGGTCTTGTCGCTTTCCTTGGGTTGCGGCGTACCATCGGTACCGACGATGGTGTAGCCGGTACCGGCACAGGAATCATCGGCCTTTTCATAGCATTTGGCCCAGGACATCGCTTCGCCGGAGCAGTCGATCTCCAGGCCCTGTTGGCCGTTGTTCAGATAGGTCTTGGAGGCTGTAGCGCATCCCGCCAGGGCCAGTACCGCGAGCAGTGCCAGAAAACGCTTCATGTCGTTCAGCCTTATTTGTCGCGGCGCTTGGCCGCCGGGGCAGGAGTATCCTCGAACACCGAAGCCACTTCACTGGCCAGGGCTTCGCTGGCGAACGGGCCGGCGATCTGTTCGCCGTCGACACCCGCCACCCACCATTGGCCATCGGCGGCCTGGGTAATCAGGTAACCGTTCACTTTCTTTGCTGCCGACATCGATCCGTCTCACTGGTTGGGGAAATGTCACGATGATAGCGCAGAACGCGGCGCAAACCGCTATCAGCGGCTAGAATTGACGCTTTGGAGGCAGGCTGGCGCGGGTTTGTCGAGCGTAGCCAAGACCGGGCATCGACAATTTTTCAATGCTTTGGAACTATCTGCCCCAGTTTTTCTCTATGTTGACGTCAGTATGCTATCAGCGGGGCATTGTAAGGTGACTGCCGCCTGATTAGACTGCGCCGAAACTCGTACACACCGCCCTTTTTAAGGACTCATATGATCAAGAAATGCTTGTTCCCAGCAGCCGGTTACGGTACTCGCTTCCTGCCAGCGACTAAGGCCATGCCCAAAGAAATGCTGCCGGTGGTGAACAAGCCACTGATCCAGTACGGCGTTGAAGAAGCGCTGGATGCTGGCTTGAACGAGATCTCGATCGTCACCGGCCGCGGCAAGCGCGCGCTGGAAGACCACTTCGACATCAGCTACGAGTTGGAAAACCAGATCAAGGGCACCGACAAGGAAAAATACCTGGTCGGTATCCGCCGCCTGCTGGACGAGTGCTCGTTCTCCTACACTCGCCAGACCGAAATGAAAGGCCTGGGCCACGCGATCCTGACCGGCCGTCCGCTGATCGGCGACGAGCCGTTCGCCGTGGTGCTGGCGGACGACCTGTGCGTCAACCTGGAAGGTGACGGCGTACTCAAGCAGATGGTCAAGCTGTACAAGCAGTATCGCTGCACCATCGTGGCGATCATGGAAGTCGACCCACAGGAAACCAGCAAGTACGGTGTGATCGCTGGCGACCTGATCGGTGACGACCTGTACCGCGTCCGCAACATGGTCGAGAAGCCGAAGCCGGAAGACGCTCCGTCGAACCTGGCGATCATCGGTCGCTACATCATGACCCCGGACATCTTCAACCTGATCGAGCAAACCGAGCCAGGCAAGGGTGGCGAGATCCAGATCACCGATGCCCTGATGAAACAGGCGCAGGACGGTTGCGTAATCGCCTACAAGTTCAAGGGCAAGCGTTTTGACTGCGGTGGCGCCGAAGGCTACATCGACGCCACCAACTTCTGCTTCGAGAACTTCTACAAGACTGGCAAGGCTTACTAAGAGCCCGCAGTTTCGTTGCGTTGCAAAAAAAGGCCACCTTCGGGTGGCTTTTTTGTTTTCTGCCCTTAGGTAATGGCTAACTGACCTGAGAGGCTACAGCGGGTATGCTGTGTGCCTGCCGAGGAGATAGAAATGGCCTACGATTTTGATCTGTTTGTGATTGGCGCCGGTTCCGGCGGTGTGCGTGCAGCGCGGTTCGCCGCCGGTTTCGGGGCCAAGGTGGCGGTGGTCGAAAGCCGCTACCTGGGAGGCACCTGCGTCAACGTCGGTTGCGTGCCCAAGAAGCTGCTGGTCTACGGATCGCACTTCGCCGAGGATTTCGAGCAGGCCAAGGGCTTTGGCTGGTCGCTGGGCGAAGCGAGCTTCGACTGGGCGACCCTGATCGCCAACAAGGACAAGGAGATCAATCGCCTCAACGGCATCTATCGCAACCTGCTGGTCAACAGCGGCGTCACGCTGCTCGAAGGTCATGGCAAGCTGGTCGATCCGCACCAGGTCGAGGTCAACGGCCAGCGCTACAGCGCCCGGCATATCCTGATCGCGACGGGCGGCTGGCCACAGATTCCCGACATTCCAGGGCATGAACACGCCATCAGTTCCAACGAGGCGTTTTTCCTCAAGGAACTGCCCAAGCGCATCCTGGTGGTCGGCGGTGGCTACATCGCCGTCGAGTTCGCCGGCATTTTCAACGGCCTGGGCGCCGAGACCCAGTTGCTGTATCGCGGCGACCTGTTCCTGCGTGGCTTCGACGGTTCGGTGCGCAAACACTTGGCCGAGGAGCTGACCAAGCAGGGCCTCACGCTGCAGTTCAACAGCGATATCGAGCGTATCGACAAGCAGGCCGATGGCAGCCTCAAGGCTACCCTCAAGGACGGTCGCGAACTGGTCGCCGACTGTATTTTCTACGCCACCGGGCGTCGTCCGATGCTGGACAACCTGGGCCTGGAGAACACCGGGGTGAAGCTGGACAAGAACGGTTTCATTCAGGTCGATGAGCTGTACCAGACCGCCGAGCCGTCGATCCTCGCCCTGGGCGATGTCATCGGGCGTGTGCAACTGACGCCGGTGGCCCTGGCCGAAGGCATGGCCGTGGCCCGTCGCCTGTTCAAGCCCGAGCAGTATCGCCCGGTCGACTACAACCAGATCCCCACGGCGGTGTTCAGCCAGCCGAACATCGGTACCGTCGGCCTGACCGAGGAACAGGCGCGTGAGCAGGGCCATGAGGTGACCATCTTCGAAAGCCGTTTCCGGCCGATGAAGCTGACCCTGACCGACTGCCAGGAGAAGACCCTGATGAAGCTCGTTGTGGATGCCCGTACCGACAAGGTCCTGGGTTGCCACATGGTCGGGCCGGACGCCGGCGAGATCATCCAGGGCCTGGGTATTGCGCTGAAGGCCGGTGCCACCAAGCAGCATTTCGACGAAACCATCGGCGTGCATCCGACGGCGGCCGAGGAGTTCGTCACCCTGCGTACGCCTGTCGCGGGCTGATCATGGCCCTGGCCGCGCCGCCCGACCTGAGCGACACCAACCGGCCAGTGCAGCCGCTGGCCCGGACCTACCCGCGAGGCTTGTTCATCGAGCCCCACGAGCATGTCTGGGGGCAGTTGCTGTATGCGATGTCGGGGGTGATGTGGGTCGAGACACCCCACGAGGCACTGGCGGTGCCGCCACAGCGAGCGGTCTGGCTACCACCGGGCGTCTCCCACGGCATCCGGGTGGTGTCGGACCTGCAGATGCGCAACATCTACCTGCGTCCGGCCCTGGCCGCGACCCTGGAAAGCTCGGTCCAGGTGATCGAGGTCGGCGGGCTGTTGCGTGAGTTGATCATTGGCCTGGTGGAGCAGGCCGACGAGACCCAGGGCGAGTACTACGAAGCACTGGCCAGCCTGGCGCTGTTGGAACTGCGGCGAGCTCGGCGGTCGATGCTGAAGGTCGCCCTGCCTTCCGGCAGTGATCGACGCTTGCTGACCGTGTGCCAGGCGGTGATGGGTGCACCGTCGCTGGCGATTTCCTTCGACCAGCATGCCGAGACCGCCGGTGCCAGCGTGCGTACCCTGGCGCGCTTGTTCCAGGCGGAGCTGGGCATGGGTTTCGCCGAGTGGCGACGCCAGGTGCAACTGGCGACGGCAGTGGCAGAGCTGGTCCAGGGCGTGCCGGTCAGTCGCATCGCCCGCGCGCTGGGGTATTCGCCCAGCAGTTTCAGCGACATGTTCCGTCGGGCCCTGGGCATCTCGCCCTCGCATTACCCGGTGGATTGAGCCGCTCCTTCCAGCGGTTGTCCGATATTCAGAAGCCTTTGGCCGACAGCGTGGGTTTGTCGGTCATAGACTGCGGGCATTCTCTCCTGAAGCCTGGATTTCATCATGAGCTATCTGATTTCCCTCGCCATTGGCCTTGCCGTCGGGTTGCTTTACGGCGGGCTGGATTTCCGTTCCCCGGCGCCTCCCGCCGTGGCCCTGGTGGGCCTGCTCGGCATGCAGTTGGGCGAAAAGGCCTGGCCGCTGGGCAAGCAACTGGTGGCTGGCTGGTTGTCCTGAAACTCTTTCCTTTCCCTGTCTGGATGCGCACTTCATGAAAGCCCTGCAATTTTTGAAAACCGGCGACTTGTCCGCCCTGCAACTGGTCGACCTGCCGATGCCCGTACCCGCTGTCGGCGAGGTGCTGGTGCAGGTCAAGGCGGCCGGCCTGAACCCCAGCGACGTGAAGAACGTGCTGGGCCGTTTTTCCTACACCACCTTGCCGCGAGTGCCTGGGCGTGACTTCGCCGGGGTGGTGGTCGAGGGCCCGCAAGCGTTGATCGGTCAGGAGGTCTGGGGCACCGGCAAGGAGCTGGGTTTCACTGGCGACGGTTCCCACGCGCAGTACCTGACCTTGCCGGCCGATGGGGTGGCGCTCAAGCCGGCGCACCTGAGCTTTGCCCAGGCGGCCAGCCTCGGCGTGCCGTACACCACCGCCTGGGATGCTCTGGAGCGCAGCCTGGTGAAAGACGGCACCCGGCTGCTGGTGATCGGCGCCAACGGCGCGGTCGGCAGTGCGGCCATCGCCCTGGCGAAGATTCGTGGTGCGCAGGTGCTGGCGGCGGTACGTCGGCCGGAGCAGGCCGAGGCGCTGCGGGCCCGCGGTTTCGATGCCATCGTGTTGGACAAGCCGGAGGACCTGGCGGCCTCGGTCAATGGCGTATTCCCTGGCGGTGCCGAGGTGATTTTCGATACCACGGGGTTCTGGTTGCCTGCGGCGGTGGCAGCCCTGGCAACGTTTGGCCGCATCGCAATCATCGCCGCGCCGGTCGACGGGCATGTGCAATTGCCGGCGTTGGCCCTGTATCGCAAGGGGGGCTCGGTGGTTGGCATCAACTCGCTGCTTTACGGCACCGTGGCATGCGCGCGGATGCTCGAACAGTTCGGTCGCTTCTTTGATGAAGGGCTGTTGGCGTTGCCCTCGGGCTTGCGCGAATCGCCGCTGGCGGATGGGCCGGCGCGGTATGCCGAGGTCAACCAGGGCAGCAGCGAGAAGGTGATTCTGCTGCCCTGAAGCGGATCGTTCCCACGCTCTGCGTGGGAATGCAGCCCGTGACGCTTTGCGTCACAAGCGCGGACGCCGAGCTTCCAGAGAGGCATTTCCACGCGGAGCGTGGGAACGATCGAGTCTTCGCAAGGGCGGCAAATGGGGTGGTTTGAGCTACGACCGTGGTGTCCCACGACGCAGATGCCGCGATGCTCACCCACGGATTCCTGGCGGGCTGGGGCCCGGCCTCAGGGTTCCAGGTGCAGGCTGGCGCGGATGCCGTTGACCACTGGCTCCTGGGCCTTGTAGCCGTCCGCGGAGCCGGCATACAGCAGGGAATAGGCCTTGCCCTCACGTGCCGCAGCCACCAGGGTCTGGGTCATCACGTGGCCACCGTTCTGGGTGATGGTGCAAGTGGTTTCCACCGCTGGCATGCCGCCCAGGGTGCTGTCGTGAATGCGATTGCAGACGCTCATGAAGCCACGTTCGACGAAGTTCTTCTGCACCGCCTTGCGCATTTCCAGCAGTACGCCGGGCAGGTTGACCTCGTGGCCGGGGGTGAGGGCCGACTGGGTCAGTTCCATGACCATCAGCGGGTCGCCGTTGGCATCGTTCTTCACCGCGCGTTGGCGCAGGCCGCTGATCACCTCGCCAGCGGCGTTTTGCGCCGGTGGCAGTGTCTGCACCTCCCAGTTGCCGGGCCAGGTGATCATCAGGTCATCCGCCAGGGCGGAAGAGCCGCCGAGCAGCAGGAGCAGGGCGGTAAAACAGGCGCGGGATCGAACAGGGGTCATGGAAGGCACTGGCAAGGGAAGATGGACATTATTGTTACAGTGTATCAATAGTTTGATGCAAGAAACCGATTCTTCTACGTGGTCTTGAGCTCAACGGCGTATTGGAACGAGTGGCCATGGCCATTTTCATTGGATTTTCTATTTTTCATTATTAATCAATAACTTAATCTTGGGTGGGGTGCCTGGCTTCCAGGCCGGACGGGTGTGCTGTCCCGATCGGCTGGGTTCTTGCCGATAAAATCAGGGAAAACCTGTCTTTGTAGTGCTGTGACGACAGGTCGCATCTGCGCCGCGCGGCCCCTCGGGCTGCCGTACACAAGCCCCTGGAAACCGCGACACAGGCGACCGTTGCTCAGCTAACCCTTTGCTTCTCAAGCTTTATCCCGGACAATCGCGCCCCTCTTATGGCCGGGGCGCTGCCAACAAGTTGTTCTTTCCGCCCCGGTCGCGTGGTAATGACCGGCTAACGGAGACTCGACCGGATGAATGACCAGGCCAACAGCGTCGACGAACGCTATGAATCGGCGCCCGCTGCACTGAGCAGCTGGAGCCGTCACGATACCACCTGGATGCTGGGCCTGTTCGGCACGGCGATCGGCGCCGGGACCCTGTTCCTGCCGATCAACGCGGGGCTGGGCGGCTTCTGGCCGTTGCTGATCCTGGCGTTGCTGGCGTTCCCGATGACCTTCTACGCCCACCGTGGCCTGACCCGCTTCGTGCTCTCCGGGCGCGACGGCGCGGACATCACCGAAGTGGTCGAGGAGCATTTCGGTCTCACCGCCGGTGCATTGATCACCTTGCTGTACTTCTTCGCGATCTTCCCGATCCTGCTGATCTACAGCGTCGCCCTGACCAACACCGTGGGCAGCTTCCTCGAGCACCAGTTGCACATTGCGCCACCACCGCGGGCGATCCTGTCGCTGGCGCTGATCCTCGGCCTGCTGGCGGTGGTGCGTTGCGGCGAGCAACTGATCGTCAAGGCCATGAGCATGCTGGTCTATCCGTTCATCGTCGCCCTGGCACTGCTGGCGGTGTACCTGATCCCGCACTGGAACGGGGGCATCCTCGCCACCGCCAGCAGTGTCCCAGAGCCTTCGGCGCTGCTGCACACACTGTGGCTGGCGATTCCGGTGATGGTGTTCTCGTTCAACCACTCGCCGATCATCTCGGCCTTTGCGGTTGACCAGAAGCGTCGTTATGGCGTCCACGCCGAAGAGCGCAGCAGCCAGATCCTGTCCCGCGCGCACCTGTTGATGGTGGTGATGGTGCTGTTCTTCGTGTTCAGTTGCGTGCTGACTCTGTCGCCGGCACAACTGGCCGAAGCCAAGGCGCAGAACCTGTCGATCCTGTCGTACCTGGCCAACCACTTCAGCAACCCGACCATCGCCTTTGCCGCGCCGCTGATTGCTTTCGTGGCGATCTCCAAGTCGTTCCTCGGCCATTACATCGGTGCCAGCGAGGGCCTCAAGGGGCTGA
The DNA here is from genome assembly GCF_014268755.2 of Pseudomonas vanderleydeniana. Classification (NCBI taxonomy): domain Bacteria; kingdom Pseudomonadati; phylum Pseudomonadota; class Gammaproteobacteria; order Pseudomonadales; family Pseudomonadaceae; genus Pseudomonas; species Pseudomonas vanderleydeniana. The sequence goes on from NZ_CP077093.1 coordinate 2,871,735, forward strand.
TCATCAAGAGTGGCCGCAAGCCGGGTGCCAAGGCGCTGGACCGCATGACCGCAGCCTTCATGCTGGTGGTCTGCTGGCTGGTGGCGACGCTGAACCCGAGCATCCTGGGCATGATCGAGACCCTGGGCGGGCCGATCATCGCGGCGCTGCTGTTCCTGATGCCGATGTATGCGATCCGTCGCGTGCCTTCGATGCGCCAGTACTCGGGCAAGCTGTCCAACGTGTTCGTCACGCTGGTCGGGCTGGTCTCGATCTCGGCGCTGATCTACTCGCTGGCGTCCTGATTTCGCGGGAGCCGGCTCCCACATCAGGTCAGCCCTGGCGCAGCCAGTCGATGAACTGGGCGAACAGCTCCGACTGGGAGCTGATCCCCAGTTTCAGATAGAGATTCTTGCGGTGCATGCGCACGGTTTCCGGGGAAATGTTCATTTCCCTGGCCGTGGACTTCACCGAGTGGCCGCGCAGGACCATCTGCGCCGCTTCACGCTCACGCTCGGTCAGCACTTGGCAACCGAAGCGGCTGAAGGCCGCCTGGATACGTCGGCTGACTTCGGCGTCCCGGACCAGCCCTTCGGCCGGCGGGTCGAACAGCAACGGATGGCGTTGCAGCCCCCGCCCTGAAAACTCCCGCACCAGTGCCCTTACCATCGGTTCGACCGCGCGCAGCAGGCTCAACTGTGCCGCGTTCAGGTTCTCGGCACCGAGGCCCTGGAACAGGCTGATGGAGATCTTGCTGTGCTCGTCCAGGTTGACGATGTAGTAGCTGTCTTCGGCGCAACCGAGCTTGAGGTAGTAGGTCCTGTAGTACTCGCTGTCGAAGAAATCGTCCGGGGCGATTTCCGCCAGCGGATAGAAACCTTCGGCCAGGCCGTTCTCCACGGCCAGGCAGAAGGGGTCGAGCAGGTAGCCGGCGGTAAAATACCGTTCGATCAGCGCGGCGCGAAACTCCTCGGGGATACCCTGCAGGTAGAGCAGTTGCGGCGGGCGGTCCTTGCGTTCCAGGCTGATCATCACCGATTCGACCGGCACCAGCTCGGCGAAGGCCTGGGCCAGGTGGTTCAGGCCATCGGGCTGGTCGAGGTGGGCAAAGGCGTCCGCCAGCCCGGCATGCCAGCGGTGCAGGGCGTCACAACAGAGGCGGGTATCGTCGACTACGGGGCTCATGCCCCGCAGTCTAACCAGTGCCCGTGGCGTCCGCCAAGTGGCGGTCAGTGCGTTCATCGACCGGTGTACTGACCGCTTTTCTGCAGTTCGTCAGCCACTTCGAGAATGCATTCGCGCAAGGTCTCGACGATTTCATCGACCTGGGCACGGCTGATGATCAGCGGCGGCGACATCACGTTCAGGTGCATGATCGGCCGCACCAGCAGGCCCTTGGCCTGGGCGCGCAGGTGGATGCGTTCGCCGATGTTCAGCTTGTCCGGGAACAGCTCGCGGGTCTGCTTGTCGGCGACGAACTCGACGCAGGCCATCAGCTTCAGGCAACGCACGTCGCCCACCAATGGCAGTTCGCGCAGGCTGCCCAGGCGCTGTTCCAGGTAGCTGCCGACTTCCTCGACATGCCCCAGCAGGTTTTCCCGCTCGATGATCTCGATGTTCTTCAGCGCGGCGACGCAGCACACCGGGTGGCCGCTGTAGGTGAACCCGTGGGTGAAGCAGCGGCCCTTGCCCGGCTCGCCGATCACCTTCCAGATCCGCTCGGAGAAGATGCAGGCGCCCAGTGGCAGGTAGGCGGAGGTCAGGCCCTTGGCGGTGGTGATGATGTCCGGCTGTACGTCGAACACGTCGAGGGACGAGAAGAACTTGCCCAGCCGGCCGAAGGAGGTCACCACTTCGTCGGCGACGAACAGAATGTCGTACTGCTGGCAGACTTCCCACATGCGACGCAGATAGCCCTTTGGGGGAATGATCACGCCGCCGGAGCCCATGACCGGTTCGGCGAAAAATGCCGCGACCTTGTCCTCGCCGATGCTGAGGATCTTGTCCTCGAACTCGGCCACCAGGAATTCAAGGAACTGCTCCTCGTCCATGCCCTCCGGCGCACGATAGGGATTGGGGTTGGACACGTGGTGGATGCGGTCGTTGGCATAGTCGAACTCGGGCACCCGGTCGGCGGCCTTGTTGCCGATCGACATCGCCACCGTGGTCGAGCCGTGGTAGGCGTTGTAGCGCGCGATGATGTGTTTCTTCTGCGGCTTGCCACGGCTGTTCTGGTAGAACTGCACCAGGCGATAGGCGGTGTCCACGGCGGTGGAGCCGCCGGTGGTGAGGAACACGTGGTTCAGGTCGCCGGGGGCCAGGCTGGCAAGCTTTTCACACAGGCGGATGGCGGCCGGGTTGGCCATGTCGCAGAACGGGTTGGAGTAGGCCAACTGGCGTACCTGCTCGACGATGGCTTCGGCCATTTCCTCGCGGCCCAGGCCGATATTGGTGCACCACATGCCGCCCACCGCATCGAGGAAGCGGTTGCCTTCGGTGTCATAGATGTAGGCGCCATCGCCGGCGACGATGTTCAGGGCACCTTGTTCGCGGTGTTCGTCGAACATGTGGTAGCCGTGCATGTAGTGCGCCTTGTCCGCTTCGACCAGCTCTTGCTGATCGAAACCGGCGAGAAAGGCGGGAGTTGGAATGGCCATGGGGCTGTCCTTTGTCGTTGGAGTTGATTGGGGAGCTGTTCGCGGGCAAGCCTCGCCCTATAGGCCGGTCTTCACCGTGTTCCAGACGCGGGTGATGGCGCGCATGTCCCTGGCGTCCTGGGTCTTCTGCGCGAACAGCCGTTGGCGGGTGGCATCGTCCGGGTAGATCGCCGGGTTGGCGCGCACGTCGGCGTTGACCAGCGGCGTCGAGGCGCTGTTGCTGTTGGCGTAGTGGATGAAGTTGGTCACGTCGGCCATGACCTTGGGCTGCAACAGGTACTCGAGGAACTTGTGCGCGTTTTCCACGTGACTGGCATCGCTGGGGATGTAGAGGTTGTCGAACCAGATCAGCGAGCCCTCCTTGGGAATGAAGTACGCCAGATGGGTATTCGAACCGGCCTCCTGGACCCGGGCCTGGGCGGTGGCGGCGTCACCGGACCAGGTCATGGCCATGCAGATGTCACCGTTGGGCAGGCTGTTGAGGTAGTTCACCGAGTCGAACTTCCTCAGGTAGGGGCGCACGTCCATCAACAGCTTCTGCGCGGCTTCGAGGTCTTCAGGTCGGGCGCTGCGCGGATCGCGGCCCAGGTAGGTGAGTGCCAGGGGGATGACCTCGGTCGGCGCATCGAGCAAGGTCACGCCGCAGTCGGCGAAGCGTGAGACGATTTTCGGGTCGAACAGCATCGCCAGCGAACCGATGGGGGCGTCGGGCATGCGTTCGCGGATCTTGTCGACGTTGTAGGTCACGCCGTTGCTGCCCCAGGTGTAGGGCGCGGAGTAGGCGATACCCGGGTCATAGCCTTGCAGGTGCTGCAGGGTGCGTGGGTCGAGGTTCTTCCAGTCAGGCAGCCGTTGCTTGTTCAGTGGTTGAAAGACCCGTGCCTTGATCAAGGGCGGTGCCAGCGAGGCGTTGAGGGTGACCAGGTCGTAGCCGGAATGACCGGTGAGCAGCTTGGCCTGGACGGTCTCATAGGAATCGAAGGTGTCGTAGATGACCTTGATGCCGGTGGCCTTCTCGAAATCGGCGAGGGTGTTTTCGCCGATGTAGTCGGTCCAGTTGTAGAGTCGCAGGGTGTGCGACGCGTCCACTTCCTCGGCGTGCAGGGACAACGCCGTGGGGACAAGCAGGAGACTCAGGGTAACCACTAACGCCTTGTGCATGGGCATTTCACCTTGGGCTGGATTCAGCTCGCGGGGAGCGGGTGAATCCACTATCAGGTGGGCGCGCCAGCGTCACCATACTCCGAATGGGTAGGTAGTCGCTTTTGTGCAGGCGTTGTCGGAGCGGGGAACCCTGGGCGCGAGAGCCGGCGCCCAGGGCGGGGGAGGGTTACTGGATCAGCTTCCAGTTCTTGTAGAAGACCCGGCGCAGGGCGAACACCGCGCCGGCGAAACCGGCGATCACGCCACGCAGGATGAAGGGCGTGCGGGATGGCCGCACGATATCGATGAACAGGCAGTAGCGCTTGGTGTCGTTCTTGTTGAACGAGGCATGCAGCAGGGTGTCATCGAAGATGAACAGCGGGTCGTCATGCCAGAAGTGCTTGTCCTTGCGGCATTGGATATACACACCGTCATGATGCGGGGCCGGTGCCATGTTGTAGAGCACGCGGAACATCATGCGCAGCGGGCCGAAGTGGAACGAGGTCGACTGGTTGGCGTTGAACACCGAGACGCCGATGGTTTTCACGTAGGGGTATTTCTGTTGCAGCTCGCGGATGTCCAGCTCGGTGTCGATCTTGCGTCCGTACCACTGGAAGAACAGCATGCCGCGCTTGTTCTGCGCCATGCGGCCGTCGAGGAACTGGATGATCTCGTCCTTGTGGTCCATGGCCCGGTCGATGACCTGCTGCAACTCGCGCTGGCAGTCCTCGGGCAGGTCCTGCATGCGGTAGACGCCGCGGTTGCGACGGCTGACCAGGTCGAACAGGGTATTGAATGGCGACAGCACCCAGGTGTTGCGGCCGTTGCCGATGAAATATTTTTTCGCCAGTTCGGCGGTATAGATACCATTGCGCAGGAAATCGTAGATGCCGCAGATCACCACCAGCGCCAGGAAGCCGAAGACGGTTTTCGGGAAGCAGTAGATGACCAGGAGCACGCCGAGCGTCCAGAGGAGCGAGACGATTTTCTTGCGGATGTTGCGGATACTCATGAACCGGGGCTCCCTCAGAGCGATTGCGTCAGGTGTGGCGGGCGCCGGATGGCGCGTTGGAACCCAGGAAAGCACCCTGTGAGGGTGCGCAACCGTCCGGGGTGACGGTCTGCCCGAATCAGCAGGCCTGGCAGGTCAGCCGATGCCTGCCATCATAGAAGCTCGGGCGATGGATAATCGTATCAAATGTTACTGTTTTGTAAGGTTTCTTAACAATTTATTTAACGTGATGCGTGTAAAGCAGTCACTGGCATCGGGGTAATGGATGTCCAACCCCAACAAGGAGCAGGGCATGAATATGAAGTGGGTTTCCGTGGGATTGGCCGTGTTGATGTTGTCGATGGGCGGCGCACAGGCGGATCAGCAGTCTTCATCGGGCAAGAACAAACAGAAAGGCCAGGCAGGTGAGTTCGATTATTACCTGCTGAGCCTGTCATGGTCTCCGACCTTCTGCCTGACCCATGCCGGTAATGAGCAATGCAAGGGCAAGGGCTATGGTTTCGTCCTCCATGGGCTCTGGCCGCAGTATGCCAAGGGCGGCTGGCCGCAGTTCTGTGCGCCGCTGACACCCTTGACCGCCGCTCAACGCCAACAGGGACGCACGATGTTCCCGACGGCCAAGCTGCTCGAGCATGAGTGGAGCAAACACGGTACCTGCAGCGGCCTGGGCGCTGACAGCTACCTCAATACCACCGACCAGGCCCTGGGCAAGGTGCACATTCCCGATGAGCTGCAGCCATCGACCCGTGTGCGCGAGTACTCCGCCGCGGAAATTGCCCAACTGTTCCAGCAGAGCAACCCGGGCCTGCCGGCCGACGGCATCGCCGTGGGTTGCAGCGGCCCGCAATTGTCGGAAGTACGGGTGTGCCTGAACAAGGACCTGGGCTTCGAATCGTGTGGCAAGGGTGTGAAAACCCAGTGCCGCGACGGCAAGGTGCGCCTGCCACCGATTCGCTGAGGCCAGGCTCTTGCTGAGCGGTGTCGGCTGGTGCCGCTCAAGTTGCAAGATTGTTCAAGACAGCACGGAAATGGCCTGCCACAGTCAGCGGCCATTTCCTGAAGTCCGAGCTTTATGTCCGAACATTCCTTGCCTCGCACCGCCTTCCTGCGCGGTGCCGTGGCCATCATGCCGTTATCCCTGGCGACCGCACCCTGGGGGCTGCTGGCTGGCTCCATGGCCATCGAGGCCAACCTGACCCCGCTGCAGGGCCAGGGCCTGTCCAGCATCGTGTTTGCCGGCGCCGCACAACTGGTGGCCATCGGCATGCTCAAGGGTGGGGCGGGGATCTTCTCGATCCTGCTGACCACCGCGCTGCTGACTTCGCAGCACTTGCTGTACGGCATGAGCATGCGCTCGGTGATCTCGCCATTGCCGGGACGCTGGCGCCTGGGGCTCGGGTTCCTGCTGACCGACGAGCTGTTCGCCCTGACCAGCCAGCATGACCGCCAGCAGTTCGATCGCTGGTACGCACTGGGCGTGGGGCTGACGTTCTATGTGGCCTGGAACCTGTTCACCCTGGCGGGGATCATCCTGGGCAGCAGCATTCCCGGCCTGGAGCACCTGGGGCTGGATTTCTCGATTGCCGCGACGTTCATCGCCCTGATCACGCCGGTGGTGCGCAGCGTACCGACGGTGGTCTGCGTGGCGGTGTCGCTGTTCTGCTCGGTGCTGTTCAGCTATTGGCAGTGGGGCTCGGCGCTGGTTCTGTCGGGCCTGGCGGGAATGACGGCGGGATTTGTCTGCAACAAGCTGTATCGGGGGCGTGAATGATGGTCTGGGCAGTGATCTTCGGCATGGGGCTGCTGGTGTTCCTCAACCGTTACGTCTTCCTCGAACCACGGCTGCCGTTGCGGCTGAGCAGCAATGCCCGGCAGTTTCTCGGTTTTGCCGTGCCGGGCATGCTGACGGCGATCTGCGGGCCGATCGTGTTCCTGCCGGAACGGCAGTTGAACCTGCACCTGGACAACCCCTACCTGATCAGCTCGCTGGTCGCGATCGGCCTGGTGCTCTATACCCGCAACACCCTGCTCAGCATGTTGCTGAGCATGGCGTTCTTCTTTCTCCTGCGCTGGTGGCTGTAGGCGCTAGAACCGATAGTTCAGCCCCAGGGTCAGCGAGCGTTCCGGTGCCGGCTGGCGACCCCATGGGCTGGTGTCGATGCCGCGGAAGTAGTACTCGCGGTTGAACAGGTTGCTGATGCCTGCCGAAGCCGTCAGTACTGTCTTGTCGTGCAGCGGGAACTGGCGTTCGATGGCGGTGTTCCAGACCCAGTAGGATGGCAGCCGGCCCACGGAGGCGTTGGCATCCTCGGCGCCGGTGTTGGCGGCGTCGGTGTAGGCGCTGCTCACGTACAGGCCGTCGAGGCTGTAGGTCCAGCGCTCGGCGAAGTGGTAGCGACCATCGACGCTGAACTGGTTGCGTGAGGAGAACGGTACTTCGTTGCCCTTGAAGCTGCCGTTGCGCTGCTTGGCATCGAGGTAGGCATAGCTGGCATGCAGGTCGAGGTCGGGCAGGGCGCCCGGGGTCCAGAATATCTCGCTCTCGATGCCCTGGTGGCGGGTGCTGCCGAGGTTGACGTAGCGGTCGCTGGTGGCGTCGTAGACGATCTGGTCGTCGAAGTCGATGCGGTACACACCGAAGTCGACCCGCAGCCCCTGCCACGGGGTATAACGCACACCGGTCTCGTAGTTCCAGGCCAGTTCGGCGCCGACATCACCTTCCTTGACGATCTGCGTCACCTGCGGTGGCCGCAGCGATTTCTGCGCGTTGGCGTAGACGTACCAGTCGTCGCTGGCCTGCCAGCCGACGGTCAGGCCGGGCAGCCACTCCTTGGACTCGTTGTCGTGCTTGAGGCTGGAGAGGCCGTCCTTGTAGTCCATCTGTGCGTCTTCATAACGCACGCCGGGGGTGATGGTCAGGCGGTTGTTGAACAGGCCGATGGCGTTGCTCAGGTAGAACGCCTTGGCCTCGTCATTGAACTGCCAGTCGCGGAATGGCGTGGTCCGGCCAGTGGCGACGCTCTGGCGGTTGACCTTGTAGTCGATGTCTTCGTTGACGTAGCGGGCACCGACCAGCCAGGTCTGGCTGACGTCATCGCCGTCGATGCTCATGCTCAGGCGCGGCTCGGTACCCCAGACCTTGAAGTTGCGCGGGCCATCCTGCCGCGTGGCGGCGATGCCGTCCGGGGTGAAGGGCAGGCCGACGATGAAGTTGCGATAGCTGTCGTGGGCGAAGTTGGTCCAGCTGAACTCCACCGAATCGAATGGGCCGATGGCGCCCAGGCGCTGGGTGTAGGTGCCCCAGACACGGTCGGTGTTGCCGTCGAAGTGGTCCAGCGGTCGGGTCGACTGGCGTGGATCGTCGCGGTAGTCCCTGACGCTGAGGGCGCCGGCCAGGTCCATGTCGGCCTCGTAGTGCTGCACGCCGAAGCTCAGCTCGCGGTCGTCGTCGATGTTCCACTGGCCGCGCAGTCGGTAGTTCTGGATATCGGTATCGGAGTGCTGGCGGCCCGCCTCGCCGGAAAGGGTGTTGAGGTCCAGTTGCAGGCCGAAGTTGTCGGTCAGGTAGCCGCCGGTGCCGAAGTAGGTGTCCCACAGTTGGCGGCCGCCGGCATTGAAGGTGGTGCGCTCCTGCAGGGTGTTCTCCCACTCGCGGGGAATCGGCTTGCTGATGAAGTTGATCACCCCGCCGACGTTGTTCGGGCCGTATTGCACTGCGGCGCCGCCACGGACGATATCGATCCGGTCGACGGTGGCCATGGTCACGGGGAACAGTGACAGGCCGGTCTGGCCATAGGGTGCCAGGGCCAGCGGAATGCCGTCGGACAGCGCCTGCAGTCGCCCGCTGCGGCTTTCGTACAGGCCGCGCACGGCGATCTGCGGCAGGGCGCCGGTGCCGGTTTCGTCGAAGATCTTCACCCCGGGAACGCGTTGCAGGGCATCGTCGACGCCGCGCACACTGGCCTTGTTCAGGTTGTCCGCACCGACCACCGTGCGGCTGCCCGCGTAGGTCAGCACTTCAGGGTCGCTGGCACTGCCCAGCACGTCGCCCTTGATCACCATCGGCGCGATATAGGTGGTTTGCACCGGTTTTTGCGCAGCCGCCTGCGGCGTGCCTGCCGGTACGATGACGAAGGTCCGCTCGTCCTTGACCTGGGGTTGCAGGCCGCTGTTGTCCAGCAAGCGCTCCAGGGCCTGCTGGGGGGTGAAACTGCCCTTGAGCGGCTGCGTGGTGCGGCCCTGGGCGATATCGCTGGCGAACAGGATCTGCACCGAGGACTGGCGCGCCAGGGCATTGAGCGCCTGGTCCAGGCGCGAGCCGGGCAGGTCGAGTTCGACCTGGTCCTGGGCGTGGGCGGAAAGGGCGAACAACAGGCTGCTGGCCAACAGTGACAGGGGCAGGCGAGCGCTGCGCAGGAGGGGCTTCATGGGGCGGTGGTCCTCGGAAAGTGGGAGCTTTGACTACCTGCCGTCAGCCGCGGTGGAAAACCCTACCTGTCGAAACGATTATTTTTTCGCTGCCTTGTGCCGGATGTGCAAGGTGCCGTCGCTGTCGCTGTTCAGGCTCAAGGGCAGGATGCTCGGCAGCAGGGTCAGCAGGCCCTCGACCTGGCTGCTGTCGAACACGCCGGTGATCGGCAGGTTCGCCAGGTCCGCGGAGTCGAGGCGGATCGGCGCCGCGCGGTAGCGCTGGATCTGCTTCAGGGCCTCGGCCAGTGGCGTACGGTCGAAGATCAGTTGGTTGTGCTTCCAGGCAATGGCGGCCTCGGCGTCGACATTGACCGAGTGCAGGCTTTGTCCCGTACGTGTTTCCACCTGTTGGCCCGGGAGCAGTTGCAGGCGCTGGCCATCGCCGGTCGCCACGTCGACCTTGCCGCGAACCAGGGTCACGCGCACGGCCGGATCGAGCCGGTCGACACTGAACAGCGTGCCCAATACGCGGACCTGGGTCGTACCGGCATCCACCTGGAACGGCCGGAACACGGTTTTCGATACATCGAACAGCGCACGCCCGGCCTGCAGTTCGACCCGCCGCGAGCGCAGGTGCCATTCCACCGTGGCGCGGCTGTTGCTGTCCAGGGTCATGCGACTGCCGTCGGCCAGGGTCAGCACGCGTTGTTCGCCCACTGCGCTGGCATAGGACTCATGGTGATAGGCCGGGTCCAACCAGGCCAGTCCGCCGGCCAGCAGCACGGCCAGCGCACCGGCACCCAGGGCCTTGCGGGGCGTGCGTGGCTTGGGCTCGGGCAGGGGAAAACGCTTGCGCAATTCTTCTCGATGCCGCGCCAGGGCTTCTTCTTCACGGGAGGAGGGTGGCAGGGCGGTCATGAGGCACGTTCCGACAGGTCGAGGTGGGCGCGGCAGGCGGCCAGGCCGAGTTTCAGGTGCTTCTCCACGGTCTTCAGGGAGATGCCCAGGCGTGCCGCGACTTCTGCCTGCGGCAACTGGTGGATCTTGTGCATGACGAAGACCATCTGGCAGCGCGCCGGCAGTTGCTCGATGGCCTGGACCAGGCGCTCCAGTTCGCGTTCACCCTCGTATTGGCGAGCGGGCGAAGGGGCGTCGCAGACGGCATCGAAGTGTTCGGGCTGTTCGACGATCCAGGCCTGGCGCCGCCGCTCGCTACGATAGCGGTCGACAGCCTGGTCGTGGGAAATCTTGCGCAACAGCGCCAGTGGTGTACGCACTTCCTGCGGTTCGCGCTTTTCCAGCAATTGCACGCAGACATCGTGGACCACTTCGCGGGCAAAGCCGCGATCACCGAAGCGCCGGCGCACGTGATCGACCAGCTCGTCGTAATGACGCACCAGGGTGCTGAGCAGGGAGGGCTTGGCTGGGTCGAACGGCATGATGGACCTGGGGCGAGGTGGTGCAGGCGCAAATATAAATGAGAAACCTTTTCATTCATAGCCCTTGTAGAAAAGCCCTGATGGGTTGTCATAGGGGGCGGTTAGGGCAATACTGTGAGCCTGCTATCTTCTTTTGAGGTGTTCGTCCCATGCGCAATTAATGCCGCCGTCTGTCCTGACGGCCAGTCTCCATACCCCCTGCTACAGGGTGGAGTCCATGGCATTGATTGGAGTTCGCATGACGAATTCACACCTGGCGCTGGAAGGCGTTTCCTATGTACTGGCTGATGGCCGGGTACTTTTTTCCGGGCTCGAAGCCCGATTCGATGAACAACCGACGGCGATTGTCGGACGCAATGGCGTCGGCAAGAGTGTGCTCACGCGGATCCTGGCCGGGCAGCTGTCGCCCTCCGAGGGGCATTGCCGGCGTCGTGGCAAGGTGCATTACCTGGCCCAGCAGATCGATCCGCACGCTTCGATTGCCGCACTGCTCGGGATAGGGGAACAGCTCGCGGCCCTCGAACGTATCGAGGACGGTGGTCTCGACCCTGCCGACTACGACCTGATCGGTGAACGCTGGGATATTCGCCAGCAGCTACAGGCTGAACTGGAACGGCATGCGCTGAAGGGTCTGGATATCAGCCGTCCTGCCGCCAGCCTGAGTGGTGGCGAAGCGATGCGCGTGGCCCTGGCCGGAGCCAGCCTGTCCGATGCGCAAACGCTGATTCTCGACGAGCCCAGCAACCACCTCGACCGGCCGGCACGCCAGTTCCTGATGGAGCAGTTGCGTCGTTGGCCGCGTGGCCTGGTCGTGATCAGTCACGACCGGGAACTGCTGGAGCAGATGAGCCGGATCGTCGAGCTGTCCAGCCTGGGATTGCGCAGTTATGGCGGTGGCTACGCGTTCTATATGCAACAGAAGGCCGTTGAGCGCGACGAGGCCCTGCGCCAGTTGGAGCATGCCCGACTCGAACGCAGGCGTGCCGAGCAGGCGATACGACTGCAACAGGAGCGCCAGGAACAGCGTCAGGCCCGTGCCGAGCGCCAGGCCGGGCAGGCCAACCAGGCGCCGATCCTGCTGGGGCGACGCAAGGGCATCAGTGAGCAGACCCGCGGCAAGCAGCAGGCACAGCACGTGGCCGTCCGCGAAGGCCTGGCGCAACAGGTGCGTGACGCGGCCCGTGCGGTGGAGCAGGAAGTGGCGGTCGTGTTGCAGGCACCGGTCAGTTCGCAGGTGGCGCGACGGCGGGTGCTGGTGCTCGACGAACTGCGCCTGCCCCGCGTGCCAGGGGCGCTCAGCCTGGTGCTGCATGGGCAGCAGCGAGTCGGTGTGGTGGGGCGCAATGGCAGTGGCAAGTCCACCTTGCTCAAGGTGCTGGCCGGTCAGTTGGCTCCCGTGGGCGGTGACTTTTCCGTGAATGGCACGCTCGCCTATCTCGACCAGGGGCTGTCCACCATCGACCCGCAGCGTTCGATCCTGGAGCAGTTGCGAGCGGCGAACCGGCAGGCGAGCGAGGGCGCGTTGCGTACTCGCCTGGCGCAATTGGGCCTGGGCGCCGAGTGCGTCCTGCAGCCCAGCGGCCTGCTCAGCGGCGGGGAACGGCTCAAGGGGGCGCTGGCCTGCGTGCTCTATGCGGATGAGCCGCCGCAGGTACTGCTGCTGGATGAACCGAGCAATCACCTGGATCTGGTGTCGCTCCAGGCCCTGGAGAACATGTTGCTGCAGTTCCAGGGCACGCTGCTGGTGGTGTCCCATGACCAGCGGTTTCTCGATCAGCTCAAGCTGACCGAGCGCTTGCAGACGGGTGTCGATGGCTGGCAACTGCAACCCTGGGCGTGATGCTCAGCCCAGCACTTCGCGCATCCGGTGCCAGAGCATGCCCAGCGCCAGCAGTGGCGAGCGCAGGGCCTTGCCGCCGGGGAAGGTCATGTGTGGCACCGCACTGAAGATGTCCATGCCCTGGCTTTGCCCGGTATGAATCGCCTCGGCGAGCAGGCGGGCGGTCCAGTGGGTGACGTTGACGCCATGCCCGGAATAGCCCTGGGCATAGAACACGTTCGGCTGCTGGCGCAAGCGGCCGACCTGCGGGAACCGGTTGGCGGTGATACCGATCCTGCCGCCCCACTGGAAGTCGAGACGCACGTCCGTCAATTGCGGGAAGACCTTGAGCATCTTCGGTCGCATGTAGGCACCGATATCCGCCGGGTCCCGTCCGGAGTAGTGGCAGGCACCGCCGAACAGCAGGCGGCGGTCGGCGCTCAGCCGGTAGTAGTCCAGACCGACCTTCTGGTCGCACAGCGCCAGGTTCTGCGGGATCAGTTCGGCGGCCAGCGCCGCGGTCAGCGGTTCGGTGGCGATGATGTAGCTGCCGGCCGGCAGCACCTTGCCGCCCAGGCGCGGTTCAAGGTCGTCCAGGTGGGCGTTGCAGGCCAGCACCAGGCTGTCCGCCCGCACCGTGCCATGGGCACAGCGGACCTGTACGGTACTGCCGTGGATCAGTTCCAGTACCGGGCTCTGCTCGAATATTCGCACCCCCAGCGACTCGGCAGCCCGGGCTTCGCCCAGCACCAGGTTGAGCGGGTGCAGATGGCCGGAACCCATGTCGATCAGGCCACCGGCATAGGCAGTGGAGGCCACCACCTGGCGCATGTCCCGTGGTTCGACGATCCGCGTCTCGTGCTCGTATCCCAACTGCAGCAGGTGTTCCTGTTCGCCCTGGAAGGCTGCGAACTGCGCCGCGGTGTTGGCCAGCTCGCAGAAGCCCCAGCGCAGGTCGCAGTCGATGGCATGCTCGCGGATTCGCGTGGCGACCAGCGCCACCGAGTCGATACCGGCCCGCTCCAGATAGCGCACGCCCTCTGCGCCGACGTAGCGGGCGAAGCCGCTGACATCATGGCCGATCCCGCGGATCAACTGGCCGCCATTGCGACCGCTGGCCCCCCAGCCGATGCGCCGGCCTTCGAGCAGGATCACCGAGAGCCCGCGCTGGGCCAGCTCGAGCGCGGTGTTGACGCCGGTGAAGCCACCGCCGATCACGCAGACGTCTGCGACCAGGTCCGACTCGAGCCGGGGGCGAGCCGGCATCGAGTGGGCGGTGGCAGCGTAATAGGAACGGGCGTGTTCCAGGGTGCTGTCGTGGTTCATTTGTTGGTCTTCACCTTGCTCCAGGAACGGGTCATCAGGCGCATGATTTCCGGTTTCGGCGTCGTCGAGATGTAGAGCTTGTCGAGCACGTCCTGTGGCGGATAGACCTCGGGGTTGTGCACCAGGTCGGCATCCATGTACTGCTGGGAAGCCGGGTTGGGGTTGGCGTAGCCGACCGAGGCGCTGACCTTGGCGATCACCTGCGGGTCGAGCAGGTAGTTGATGAAGGCATGGGCCTCCTTGACGTTGGCGGCATCGGCCGGGATCGCCAGCAGGTCGAACCACAGGTTGCTGCCTTCCTTGGGAATCGAGTAGGCGATGGTGATGCCGTTCTTCGCTTCCTTGGCCCGGTTGGCGGCCTGGAACACGTCGCCCGAGTAGCCGAAGGCGACGCAGATGTCACCATTGGCCAGGTCCGAGATGTACTTGGAGGAGTGGAAGTAGGTGATGTAGGGCCGCAGTGTCAGCAGCTTGGCTTCGGCCTTCTTGTAGTCCTCGGGATTGGAGCTGCGCGGGTCCATGCCCATGTAGTTGAGGATCGCCGGGAAGGTCTCGTCCGGCGAGTCCATGAACGAGACACCGCATTGGGTGAGTTTCTTCAGGTTTTCCGGTTCGAACAGCACCGCCCACGAGT